>JBAXVX010000001.1:0-297330 GCA_037128705.1 Bacteroidota bacterium
ACTTCACTTAACAACGCCCTGATGTCGTGGACATCCCTGCTGACCTGGAACTGGTGGGTCTCAATTTTTGAAATGTCAATGATGTTGTTAAGGATCAGCATAAACTGTTCAATTCCGCTCCTGATCTGGTCAATGTACTCCATCTTGTCCTCAAGGCTGCACACGGGATCTTTCATCAGCTGGAAGAAGCCAAAGATGGCATTTGCCGGCGTGCGGATTTCGTGACTCAGGTTCTGCAGAAAGGTGTTCTTCAGATGATCGGACTGAACCGCCTTTTGCAGCGCCTCCTTCATTTTTGTGATCTCCTGGGCCTGAACGATGAGCAGATAGGGATCTCCGTTTTTGTCGCGGATCAGGGACATATTATGCAGGACAAAGATGCAGGTGCCATTCTTGCGGATATATCTCTTCTCCATGATGTTTTTACGGATCTTTCCAGCTTTGAGCTGGGCCATCACAAACCCACTGCGTTCAAGGTCGTCGGGATGGGTAACGACAAATTTGCGCGAGAGGAGCTCCTCTTCGGTGTACTGGACCATTTCGCAAAGCGCCTGGTTGACCTGGTAAAAATTGCCGTTCATGTCAAGAAGCGCCATGCCGACGCTGGCATTTTCATAAACGGCGTTCAACAATTCCTCGTGATCATTCAACCCGGTCCCGGCCTTTTTCTGTTCCGGAGGACCCGGTTTACAATCAACAAGGTACCGTTTGCCATCCACGGTGATCTCATGGGGAATACCCAGCAAGGCCAACGCTTCGGGACCGAACCCCGCAACCTCATGCGTTTCAGCGTCTGTCAGTGTCACGGTGACGGACGCAGGGGAAAGCAGGTCATCGTTTATCAAAGACCCCGGCAGATCGTCTTCGGTTGAAGGAGATAGGTGTTTGTTTTGTTGCATACAAAACATTTATGATACAAATATAATTTATATTCTGGTATTTTGTATCTGTATGCGGTTAATAATATCTTTGCCCCCTGATGTCATTAAATAACCAGGAATGAAAGCGCTTATAATTGTGTTGATCCTCCTTTCGGGAGCGATTTTCTGTTTCAGATCAGGCCTGTTCGCACAGGGAATGCCGGCATCGCTGGCCTATAACCCCTATAAAGATTATCCGGTTTACCCGGGGAATGACCTGGGCGTTCATTATGCCAAATCGGGGACCATCCTGAAAATATGGTCTCCGCCGGCACAGGAGATGAAGCTGAAACTCTATAAAACATCCTTGGGGAATGACCTCATGGAAGAGATCGGTTGCGTGAAGGACGACGCAGGGGTGTGGAAAGCTGAATTGTCGGGCGACCGTAAAAACTGCTATTATACCTTCCAGGCGAAGATTGATGGAAAATGGAACGATGAAAACCCCGATCCCTATGCCAAAGCTGTGGGCATCAATGGAAAACGCGGACAGATCATTGATCTGAACGAAACGAATCCTGACGGTTGGGAAAAGGACCAATCGCCGATACTGAAAAATCGCATGGATGTGATCCTGTATGAACTGCATATCCGTGATCTCTCGATCGCAGCCAATTCAGGGATTCAGCATAAAGGCAAATTCCTCGGGCTGACCGAAACAGGGACTAAAAACACCCAGGGACAGAGCACAGGCATCGATCACATCGCCGAATTGGGCGTGACCCATGTTCACCTGCTGCCATCCTTCGATTTTTGCAGCGTGGATGAGTCAAAATTAAACGTTCCCCAGTACAACTGGGGCTATGATCCACAGAATTTCAACACCCCCGACGGCTCCTATTCGACCAATCCGGAAGACGGGAAGGTGCGTATCATGGAATTCAAGAAGATGGTTCAGTCCATGCACCGGAAGGGGCTCCGGGTGGTGATGGATGTGGTTTACAACCACACGGGCTGGACGCACAACTCAAACCTCGATCAGCTGGTGCCGGGATATTATTACCGTGAATGGGAGAAGGACGGAAAATACAGCAATGCCTCGGGTTGCGGCAATGAAACGGCCTCCGACCGTACCATGTTCAGGAAGTTCATCCTCGAGTCGGTCACCTGGTGGGTGAAGGAGTACCATGTGGATGGCTTTCGTTTCGACCTGATGGCCATTCATGACATGGAGACCATGAACCAGGTGGCAGCCACGCTGAAGTCCATCGATCCCACCATCATCATTTACGGGGAGGGATGGACTGCCGGGGATTCGCCGCTGCCCGAGAAATACCGCTCCCTGAAGAAAAATGCAAATAAAATGGACGGGGTGGCTGTTTTCAGCGACGATATCCGCGATGCCATCAAGGGAAGTGTTTTTGAGGAGAAGAGCACCGGGTTTGCCAGCGGGTCGAAAGAGATGACGGAGTCGGTTAAGTTTGGCATTGTAGCGGCGGGACAGCATCCACAGGTGGATTACGCCAAAGTAAAATACTCCAAAGAGCCCTATACCAAAAACCCGGACGAGGTCATCAATTATGTTTCATGCCACGACAATCACACACTTTACGACAAATTAAAGGTCTCGCGGCCGGATGCATCGGAGGAGGAGCTTGTCAAAATGGATAAGCTGGCCAATACCATTGTGCTTACATCGCAGGGGATCCCCTTTTTGCATGCCGGGGAGGAGATGAAGAGGAGCAAGGGCGGCGAACACAATTCGTTCAACAAGCCCGATTCGGTGAACCGGATCAACTGGGACTGGAAATATCAAAACCGGGAGCTGGTGGGTTATTATAAAGACCTGATTGCCCTGCGCAAGGCGCATCCCGCCTTCCGAATGCAAAAGAATTCCCTGGTTCAGAAACACCTGTTTTTTTTACCTGAGAGTGACCCGCAGCTCATTGTTTACCAGTTGAAGGATCATGCCAACCAGGACAGCTGGCAGCAGATCCTCGTTATTTTCAACGGGTCTGAACTCACGAAAAAGGTCACTTTACCAAAGGGAACGTGGAAAGCCGCGCTTCAGGACTACCAGTTCAATGCAGGGGGAAAAGCCATTTCGGGCACAGCGGGGCTGGCTCCCTATTCAGCCATGATCCTTTACCAGGAATAAAGATCCGGGGCTCCGGTTGAATCCCCGCGCGCGCATTCCCCGCTTGCGGCGGGGTTCTTCAATTCCCTGAAATCAAATTAACCCTGCGGATTGTTAAATTTCAGCTCCGTAATTTTACTGCACAGGATCGACGATACGATCATCGACAGCCGCTTATGGCGAAGGGACACCGAGGTATAGCACACCACCGGCAACACCCATTCGAGCAGGGCGATGAAGTAGGGCACCGGGTCGGGATTTCCTTTGGCGCTGTCGAAGGCATATTTTCTCATCTTCTGCGACAGCGCTGCATTTTTTATCACCCTGGCGGTGTGTTTCCCGGTATAGTTCATTTCGCGTACTTCATTCAGACGCTCAAACCCATAGAACTGGCGGATGAAATTGAGGTAGTCAGCCATGTCGGTATCATCGTCCAGCGGGGCATTGTCGATCAGGAAGATGGCCTCGAGCCGGGCAAAGTCGGAAATGACCGACCGGGGCTTTGTTTCGGAGAAATCGATGAGATAGACATTCATGTTTTCATCCAGCAGGATATTCTGCATGTTCAGGTCGCCATGGCAGATCCCGGTGAAATAATCCATGCTCCAGTCGCGGCGCCGGGCAAACTCATGTTTCAGGAACCAGTAGGGATTGACCAGGGGCCGGGGCAGTTCGGGGATAGTGATGTATTGTTCGTCGGCCCCGATGGAAAACAGGTCGCTGACCGTTTTGTAAATATGGGGGAAAAAGGTGAAGGTCGGGTCATGGTCCCTAAAGGGGAAGATGGTTTTGGGTACAGGTTGTCCGTACCAGGGTTTCAGGATCTGCAGGAAGACCTTGTCGAAAAGCGGCTGAAGAAAAGCAAGGTCCGACTCCTGGTAATAGTGCGTCAGCCATTTCAGCTGGTTCGATTCCCCGCCGATGCCGACAAAATTATAACGGAGTGCCATGGTTTCACCGAAATGCTCAGCACCGAGTACCACCGCACAGTTGTTGAAAATATAGGGGAGTGCGTATTGCTGGCATCGTTCCGATTCGCGGGAGATCAGGTCGCGGTGGGCGATCTTGAGCACGGTGGGTCTCATTTTACGCCCCTCAGGATCGAAGGAGGTAACGTGGTAGGTTTGTGCCGAATAACCTCCATGGAGCGGATCGATGAACAGCCTCGACGAATCGGTGTAAAGCAACCGGGCCAGGAAGGCCTTGGCAGGTTCGAAAAGAAATTCCTCTTTTGTCCCGATGGTCAGCCTCTTCGTTCTGCCATCGACGAAGGTTCCGGCATGGAAGATCCAGGCGATGGGGTTCTCGAGGAATCCCGAGGCATTGATCGCTTTAACGGAAAGGATATTCTCAAAGGTGAGATGGTGACGGATGATGCCGGCCAGGGTATTGTCAAGGGCAGAAAGATCCAGTTCAGCCAGGTGAAAGGTGATTCCAATGAAATCACGGTGTTCTGCATGGCCAGGCAAAAGGTGCTGAAAATGGGCCAGCCCGTTATCGCCGACCACGCTTGCAAGCGCATCATCCACTGGCAGGATAATACTCAGCGAAGGGGTGTTCTTATCCCTGTTTGCCAGGATCACCAGGGTAATCCCGTTCTTTGACAGGATCTCCTCCCGCAAAAAACGAAGGGCGGTGCTGAACTGGCTGAAGGTCAAAAGGCCCGGGGCTGTCAGTTTCAGCGACCCGGTGGGCTGGTGACCGAACGACAGCGCCTCATGCACCGGGAGGCCCGTTTTCACGGGATCGGAGGCAACGCGGAAGTCGGGATCTCCGGAAGGATCTGAGGGCAGGAATCCGGAACAATTTTCAAGGGTTACAAAGAGGTCGGTCCCATCGGGGCTGTCTGATGCCACATCAGCAAGTGATCCGAACCCGAGTGCAAAACCGAGTTCGTAATAGCTCAGGATCTCGGGGGCAAGACAAAGCTGCCCTGTGATCAGTTCTTCTCCGGCTGGCTGGTACAACAGGTGATGATGATCGACATTGATCTCAGTGATCTCCGTTTTGGTTTTCCTTCCTGATTGGATGATGGCCAGGGCAGCCTCTACGCTGGATTCGAACCTGAAAACCTCCTTGAGGCCGGCAATTTCGAACACATGAAACACCTCCGGCACAACGCCGGTGAGAAACAGTTCGTTCTGACCGGCATACAGCCGCTTCTTGGTTTTTAACAGGATCCGGATCCCGGCACTTGAAACATAGGGACATTCGGACAGGTCGAGCAGGATGTCATGATCCTTTTCGGGCAAAGCCATCAGGGCCCGGTCGAGGTCGTTGCAGCTGTTGGCGTCAAGCCTTCCTATCGCTTTAACGCATCGTATTTTTTCGTCAGTGATAATTTCCATGATTCAAAAATACGAAATTTTGAATTCTAAGCGAAGGCCTTCTTCCCCGGAAATCGCCCTGCACTCATTTATTTTACTAATTTTATCGCATGCAGCAGCACAGGCAACCTCTTATCATTTTCACACTGATCATCTTTTGTCTTTACATCGGGATCACAAGGGCCCCGGGGCAGAAGCCGGTTACGGTCGGCATCTTTACCGACAACCAATACTGCAACTGCGAGATGATTGGGGTACGCGACTACCCGGCCTCCCTGTGGAAGCTTGACAGTGTGATCCGTTATTTCAACACCATTAAACCGGATGCCATCTTTCACCTCGGCGACATGATCGATCACGATTTCGCCAGTTACGACAGCGTATTGCCCCGCTACCACAAATCGGAGATTCCGGTGTGGTTCGTACTGGGAAACCATGATTATGCCGTCAGACCCGAACTGCAGGAGAAGATCATTCCCATGCTGGATTTGCAGACGGGATACTATACCAGGATCATCTCGAACTGGGAATTCATTGTTTTAAACGGGGATGATCTCACGCTGGTGGGGCCGCAGGACAAATCGCGTAAACAAGAGCGCAACGAAATGCTCGAAGGACTGGTGAGCGGCCTGCGGAATAATTTCATGCCATGGAATGGCGGCATTTCCCGGGCGCAGATGGACTGGATGGAGGCCCGGCTTAAGGAGGCCCAGGCGGCAGGCCGGAATGTGATCGTTTTATGCCACTTCCTGGTTTATCCCTTCAGCAGTTACAACCTGTGGAACAACCGGGAGCTGATCGCGCTGATGACCCGGTATCCCTGTGTCAAAGCTTACTTCAACGGGCATCATCACCCTGGAAATTATGGATTTTACCAGGGAATACATTTCGTGAACTTCAAAGGCATGGTAAACACCCCCGAAAGCGCATATGCCGTGGTTACACTCACCTCCGACAGCATTCTCATCAAAGGTTACGGACGGGAACCCGACCGGAGGTTAAAAATGGGCACAGCGCCGCAGGAGACGGGAGTAAAGAAAAAATAACGGTTGAAAAGGATTAAAAAAACATTCAACGGAATCCTGGCGCTGGCGATCGCCTGTGCCATTTTGCTGATTTCCGATCTCGGAAACCGCAGCGGGAGTCATTCCAAAGTAGCAGCAGGGAGGAAAGGAGATCATACGGTCTTCAATCCCCCGGTTCACATTGCCATGGTGCATTATGTAACTTCGCCCGATTGTGATGATGTTACAGCCGGGATCCTGACCAGGTTCAGGGAGGCAGGTCATCGCCGGGATCAGGATTTCATTTTTGATGAATACAATGCCAACGCCGATGTGGGGACCCTGAACAACATTGTGAGAGTAGTTGCCGATAAGAAATATGAGCTGATTTTTTCAACCGTGCTGGCCACTACCCAGGCCCTCTCGGCAAAAATAACGGATGTTCCCATTTTATTTACCGTTGTGGCCGATCCGGTTGGAAACGGACTTGGAAGATCCTACGCGGATCATAAGTCTAATTTAGCCGGGATTGATTGCATGGCCTATACCGACCAGGGGATCGCGCTCATAAAAAAATATATTCCCGGCGCCCGGAATATCGGTGTCCTTTATTGCCCGGGCGAAATGGCCTCGGTAAGCGGGCTGGAAGAACTGAAAAAATCGTGCCGGAAGTATCATCTGAACCTGGTTGCTGTACCGGTCAATTCTGTGACAGAGGTGACCGATGCAACCATGATGCTCTGCACAAAGGATCTGGATGCCATTTCGCAGATGCCCGACAACATCACCATTCCCGGTTTTTCAAGCATGGTGAAAATTACCAGGGCCCATAAAATTCCGCTGTTCTGCTATATCTCAAGCCAGGTGCGGCTTGGAGCTGTTGCGGCTGTTGCCGGAGACTATGTGCAGCAGGGAAGGGAAATTGCCGATGTCGCCTTTCAGGTGATCGACGGAAAATCGCCGTCCGGAATTCCCTTCTGCCGGATCAAACAGATAAGGACGGTAATCAATCCCCGTGAAGCCATATTCCGCGGGTTGGTAACGCCGAGGGAGGTTTATGAAATGGCCGATGTGATCGTCAATGAAAACAGCCTGCCAAAACCATGATTAGAAAATGAACAGGAATTAATCTTTCACCATGTCGTTGCTCATCGGATCGGTCACCATTGGGTTAATTCTTGCCTTACTGGCCCTGGGAATTTTCATCAGTTTCCGCATTTTTGATTTCCCGGACATCACGGCCGAAGGATCCTTTACTTTTGGGGCCGCCACATCTGCAGCGCTTATCGTAGGCGGTGTCCATCCGCTGCTTTCAAGCCTGGTTGCTTTCATTGCAGGGATGGCTGCCGGATTGGTTACCGGGATCATCCACACCCGTTTCAAAATAAATTCCCTGCTTGCGGGAATTCTGGTGATGACCGCACTCTATTCGGTAAACCTGCATGTGATGGGGCGGAGCAACATCTCCCTGCTTAATGCGGTCACTGTTTTCACGTGGGTAGACCATTTCTCCGAAGCAGTGTCGGGACACGATGCCCAATCCATGATCATCGGATGGAGGGTGGCAACGAAAGACCTTTGGCTCCTGTTTTTTTGTTTTATTACTATTTTGGTCTTTTGTCTTCTTCTCGGGTGGTTTTTTAAGACCAACATCGGAACCGCCATGCGGGCTACCGGTGATAATGTCCGGATGGTCCATGCCCAGGGAGTGAATGCCAGCGGGATGATCATTGCCGGGATTGCCCTCTCGAACGGGTTTATCGCACTGGCAGGGGCCCTGCTTGCGCAATACCAGGGATTCGCCGATGTCCAGATGGGCATCGGAATGATGATCTGGGGACTGGCAAGCGTCATCATCGGGGAGGCGATTATCGGCGACAGGGGCGTTGGCTATGTCATCGCAGGGGCGGTATTCGGGTCAGTTTTGTTCAGGCTGCTCGTGGCCATTGCCCTGCGCTGGGGATTAAATCCGAATGACCTGAAGATCGTCACGGCCATCTTTGTATTTATAGCTCTGGTTGTGCCGGCAATCCTGAAATACAGAAAGAAAATGAATGTTTAAACTGGCGCAGGCAGACGGTACCTTCCCCAGGGTCAGTTGCTAAAATACGATTTCAGATCGATCTCTTCCCATCCTGAATACTCGCGAACCTTGAACCAGATCTTCAATTCCGAGGGCCGGACCACCACCGAGTAGATGGTTTTAATCAGCCCGCTTTCAGGAAAGGTAGCGCCATCGAGGGGAAGGGTTTGATCAATGATCATCATCATCTTCTCGGGGGTGATATCCCCCCGATACTGTTCCCCCAGCCTCATCAGGTTCTTGCGCCGCGTCCAGGTATACCCGATTCCCTCGTTGACTGAATCAAAGAATGGGATCGGGTAGCTGTGCCACGAAGGATCAAAAAAGTCGTTGGTGGCGGAGATCAGGCCATCTGCATTGCGCGCCGCCACCCTGAAGGTGGACCATTCGTAAATGGTGGTGTGATCGGCAAAGGAAGCGTTCATGATCAGACCGCAGTCAGGCAGGTTGGTATGAAACCACTTGTCGACTTCGTTCGCCGTGGTATTTCTGAAGAGACTCTCGAGCAGGATGTTGTTGGCGTTTTCACGGCCGGTGGGGTGGGCTGTATCGGAGTTTTCCCCATTCTGCAGTTCCATGAAAACGCCTTTGCTGTTGAGGGCGGTCTGGTAAAAGAGGCCTCCGATGTAGTCGATGCTGGCCACAGAGGCCGGATAATCGGCCGGGTTCCACACGACGACATGCAGGTACTTGCTGAACTTTCGCAGGCTGGCAAATGGCAGGTCGAGGTTACGTCCGGTCACGGTTTGACCGTCGGGGGTATATTCACCCCAGGCTGAAAGACTGCTGCATCCCATGAATCCCAGAATATAGATTGCTTCTGAGAGGATATAGGTTTTATCGGCATCCAATCCATTGGTTTCGGCCATTCCGTCAAGGTAATCCCTGAAAGATTGTGAAAAATCTTTGTAATAGTTTCTGCCTGACTGTAACAGGGCGTCGTATTTAACCCCCCGTTCCCCGATCAGATAATCGTTGATGGCTTCCTGGTAAAAGGCTCCGATCTGTTGTTTCAGCAGCAGCCCATACTGCCGGCCCATCTGGTGAAAGGTGCCGTGCAGTTCGGCAATGTAAAAGGCTCCGGAGTGGCTTCGGTAAAGTTTTCCTCCTTCGTACAGGTCGCCCGAAGGTTCATTGTCCTTACTGGAACAGGCGGTGAGGAGGATGCCCAGAATCAGGATGAAGAAATCCTTTCTCATATTTTCATTTCAGGGTAAAAGTCTTTGCCACGAAGAAACACCCTGTTATTCAAGGGTCCGTTTAAAAAAGTAACGGCTGATAAAGATCCCCTGCCCGTTGTTGTCTGATGGGCTTTGGGTGCCGGTGAGAATCTTGTCAAACTCCCATCCCTGGGAAACCAGGTCGTTGATTTTTTTTGTGATGGCTATATTGTTGTTGGTGATGTTCCCGAAATTGATCCCCACCATGCTGTAAAAATTCGAAAGATCCTCCTCCGTTTTTGTTCCGTCGGGCATCACGGTGATCATTTTTGACCGGCCCAGGCCCCCCGGGATGATCGATTCGACCGTTGAAAACTGCATGTAGACCAGTTTTGCGGGCTGGGGGGCTGCAGATTTAAAGGCTACGATGGCGGCCAGGATGCCGGCCACACCAATGAATAAAATCAGGGAATTGAGTTTGTTTGTTTTCATGACGGTTATTTTAATTGTTAATTGACCTTTGCCGCTATACTTCAGGCTGGTAAGCCTCTCACAAATTTAATATTCTTATTGATATGAAAGAACTTTTGTTTCATGGAGAATTTAAATAGCCCCGGTTTGGCTGAATATAATATCCGGTTGCAATTCACCGGTGATTTTTATATATTTACACTGGCTTAACTTAACATAATATGAAACGAATCATTCTACCCCTCCTGATCCTGGTGGTTATGGGCAATTTTCTGGTGGCCCAGAATCCAAGAAACGTACTGATATACAACCTGACGAGCACCGGCTGTGGTCCCTGTTCCTGCATGGACTCCATCCTGGGACGCATCGTCCTGCCGGCATATCCACAGACCATCGTGGTAGCCCTTCACGGGATGGGTTCTCACTTTGCTAATTACCAGGGCGATAGTGTCTACATGTACTTCGACGCATTGTATGACCCGAGCGGTTTTATTGACGGACTGGGTTACGATGTGCCCCACGTGAGTATCAAGGACTCGGTTGCGAGCCGTTATACCCACAACCCGGAGGCGCCTGTGAAGATCCAGATCCTGACAAAATCGTGGAACCCTGTGACCCGGAAGGTTGACTTTACCCTGAATATGACCAACCTGGGCAATGAGTTGCCGGGATCATACCGGTTGAATGTGATCGTAACCGAGAACAACATCAAATTCACGCACCGTGTTGCAGAGGGATGCGCCAGGGCGGATGATCCGAGCGGACAGCCAATACGGCATGAATATTTTAACAGCTGGGTTACACGAAGTCTGGTATATTACACTTTCGGCGACTCCCTGATCGGCCCCTCCTGGCCGGCCCAGCAAACACTGACCCGCGCCTGCTCGTTTCCCATCGACACAGCCTGGGTTCCTCAAAACTGCAACTTCGTGGTGGTGGTTTACAAGAATGCCGACTCGCTGTACAAGGCCCGTGTCCAGCAGGCAATCCAGCAGTCGGTGACGAACGGGATCGGGATCGGTGAGGTAAAACCGGTGGAGGATGGCCCCATGACCATCCATCCCAATCCATGCAAAGGACCGGCCAACATACATTTTTCGGTGGGAGCCGAGGGATCGTGTCGCCTTGATGTGTTCGACCTGCAGGGCAGAATGGTGGAGAATCTCCTGCAAGGCCGCATGAACCCAGGATTTTATAATGTGGAGACCGATACGCGGAATTATCCTGCCGGTGTTTATATACTTGTGCTAAACGCCCAGTCGGGGTTGGTTCGTACCCGGTTTGTGGTTCCCTGAAAGGGTCAGTTGACCATGAACCTGCCGCTTGTGATTCGCTGCCCGCTATTCACGCTCACCAGGTACATCCCGGGAGAAAAATGGAGATCGAAGGAGGCCTTTGGCTGATCATACACCTGCTGTTCTCCCAGTAACCGGCCGTTTAAATCAAAGATGCTGATGATCGAGCTGACCGAAAGGTCGCCCAGTTCTATGTTCAGCAATCCCCCGGTGGAAGGGTTCGGAAAGATCTTCAACCTGGAGTTTCCCTCGATGGAATGAATGCCGCTGCTTCCTGTTAAAAAGGCCTTGAGGGCGGCCGTAGGCTTTCCATTGTTGTCCCAGCAGCTCAGCTGGTACCCGCTCCAGCTCTTTGCCCCTTCGGGCTCCCAATAGATCACGCCCAGCCCCTTGTTACCGGGAACGGCATACACCTTATTGATCACGGCCACCAGCATGTCGTAAGTGTTCTTCACCTTGGTATAATCTCCTCCCACCTCAACGACCATCACCTCCTTGCCATAGCGGGATACCATGTCGAGGAGGTTGCTCCCCAGGCTGTTAATGGTCACCGTATAGTCGGTGCCCAGCCAGTAGGGATAGTAGGACAAACCGATCACGTCGTACTTTACATTGTTGTTTTTGGCATTGTCGTAGAAATACCTGCACCGGCCATTGTCGTTTCCCTGGTCGATGTGGACGATCACCTTGATGCTGGCGTCGTTGGCTTTCACAGCATCATATCCCTTGTTGAGCAATTGCGCAAGCTGGCCCCAGTTTGAGGTGCTTCCGTCGGGCCACAGCATCCCGCCGATGATTTCATTGCCGATCTGGACCCACTCGGGTGTAACCCCGGCTGATTTACAGGCTGAAACCACATCGAAAGTATGGTCGTACACATCGGTGAGCAGCTGGCTGAAACTGTGGCTGGCCCATGCTGCCGGCTTATTTTGCTTGGCCGGATCGGCCCACGAATCACTGTAATGGAAATCGATCATAACCCGCATTCCCATCTCTTTTGCCCTGACGGCCATGGCGACTACCTCATCCTTGCTGCAATGGCCGCTGGTTTTATCGGAGGAGGGATTCACAAATACCCTCAGCCGGATGGTGTTGATGCCATGGTCTTTGAGAATTTGGAGGCAGTTTTTCTCCGTTCCCGTACTGTCATAAAATTTAAAGCCGGTCGCCTCCATCTGTGAAAGCCAGCCTACATCGGCACCCTTTGCAAACTGGGCATGGGAGGTGCCAGGATGAAAAAGGAGAAACAACCATATACAGGAATAGAAAACGGGGTGTAAAAAAGAAACAGGTCTGATTTTTTTCATATGCTCAGGGTTGTTAAAGATAATCTTCGGCAACAGGTTATTCATTACAAAAATAGCATCCTTTTTAAGCAGGAAAGCCCGCCTGTCGTAAAATATTTTCTGAAATATTTAATTATTCTTATTTTTGGTCAAAAAAACATTCTAAAACATCCGACCATGAAAAAACTTAGCGCGCTTTTGCTCTGCATCCTGATTGCAGGAAGTTCATTGGCCCAATCGAAAATCTACGTTTCCCTTGGTGCCGGAATCGGTTTTGGAACCGCTTCAACCTATGATCTTTACCAGTCTCCAAATAAAGTTTATCCGGTTGCCCTTGGCAAAGCAGTAGGGGTGAACCTTCATGCCGGATATTTCCTGAATGATTATTTAGCCGTTGACCTGGGCGTTGCATATAAGATCGGGTTAAGCAGCAAGATTGAGCCACCCGTCAGCGGTGATATTTCCCTGTCATCCGGTGACGCACTCACCCTGAAATACAGCGGCAGCATGCTGCAACTCGTTCCCGGCATCGTGTTCATGCCAGCGCTTGAGGGAAATCTAAAGCCTTACGCCCGCATTGGCGTGATTATTGGCGTCATGAATTCCATCACCACCAAGTTCGACAGTAAATCCTCAGGCACCGAAATGATCGCAACCCTTAAATACTCGGGCGGGGTGGCTGTTGGCGGATCGCTTGCCCTGGGCGCCGACTTTGCCCTGAGTGATCTGCTTTCGCTCTATGCCGAAATCTATTATGATGCACTCAGCTATTCCCCGAAAAAGGGCGAATTCAAGAAGGCTGAGGTGAATGGTGTGGATAAACTCGGGGATATGACAACCTATGATAAGCAGGTTGAATTTGTAAAGGATATCACAGACTTTGTTCCGGAGGACAACAGCCCCGACCAGCAGCTGAAAACCAGCTATCCTTTCAACAGCCTTGGCCTGAACATCGGTGTGAAGATCAAGTTATAGCCCACGGAAAATTTTCATTCGCCCCGTTCGGGATTTAGTATCATATCCCTGTTTCCCTTCATGAATAAGCTGCTTTCAGCTCTTTTTCTTTGGTTTGGTGCTGCCTGTTTCGCCCAGACCTCCCCGTCGGTTGAATTTTCTTCGGTACCGGGATGGGGAAAAAGCAGCCTGCTGCAGGGCAGGGTACACCATGTAACTACGGGCGATCATGCCATCGCAGTCTATATTTTCGCAGAGGAGGCTGGAGGATGGTGGAATAAACCCTATACCGCCAGCCCGGTTACCCCGATCCAGCCCGATTCCGCCTTCAGCACCCAAATTGTGATCGGAGGTGTGGATGAGTATGCGACCAAGATCATCGCCTTTTTGATACCCCTTTCCTATTCACCTCCCCTTCTTTCGGGGGATGAAATCCCCGGTGAACTTTTCACCTTTCCCTATGTGGTCCAATGCAGGCCACACGGAGAGCGGATCGTTTCATGGTCGGGCCTGGAATGGACGGTCAAAAAATCGGTCGGGAGCTCCCCGCTGCCCATCGGTCCGGGACCGAATATTTTCAGCGACCGTGATACGATGGTTTGGGTGGATGAACAGCAGCGGCTCCATCTCCGGGTGGCAAAAACAGGAACAATGTGGCATTGCACCGAACTGATCTGCAACTCCTCCCTGGGATATGCCCGGTATAATTTCGATGTGGGCAGCAGGGTTGACCTGCTCGATCCAAATGTAATCGCCGGTATTTTTACCTGGGATGACTGTTCCCCGCTGGCACAACCGCCCAACAACTACTTCCGGGAGATCGATTTTGAATTCTCCAGGTGGGGGAGCCCGGGCAATGACAACTCCCAGTTTGTGATTCAACCCTACCAGGTGGCCGGAAACCTCGACCGGTTCAACATGGAGCTCACCGGGACCGGTCGCTCGCTGCATTCCTTCGACTGGAACCCGGATTCGATCGTTTTTAAAAGCACCTGGGGAAGCTCCTCCCATTCCTGGAAATTCATGAATCCGGCCTATATTCCAATCCCGGGCAATGAGCAGGTGAGGATCAACCTGCACCTGTATAATGCGGCGCCACCCACCGATCATCAGCCGGCCGAGCTGATACTCAATTCATTCATGACCCGTATTGGAGAGGGGGTTCAACCGGATGAACAGGTAAGGATCTATCCGAACCCGGTTATCCGGGGATGCCAGATTGAAATTGAGTCGGGCGGGGTGGAGGAGACGGAGATCCACGTGGTTAATGTTCAGGGAATCTGCATCAGGCAGGTATTTAAAGGTAAACTTGGCCGGGGGATGAACAGGATTGAATGGGATGGCAGGATGGACAACGGAAATGAGGCTCAACCCGGATTTTACCTGATCCGCATCCATGACGGGGCAGGGACCCGGTATTTCAGGGTCATTAAAATATAAATGTTCGCAGGAGATATCGGATTGCCTGTTTACCTTTGCTGAATTATCTGCTCAAAAACCCCTGTTTTGAAACCAATCCGGCTGCTCATTGTTTTTATCCTTCTTTATCACACCGGATGGGCACAAAAAAAAATCATCTCGGGCGACAGCCTGCTGCTGATCGAATCCACCCTGAAGAAAATCAACCTCAAGCCCAGTTTTACCGTGATTCCCGGACCGGTGTACAATTCATCGACCCAACTTGGCTTTGCAGTCATTCCCATGGTGGTTTACAACCTGAATAAGAAAGACACCATCACGCCGCCTTCATCCACGGCGGCCCTCTTTTATTTCGACCTGTACGGGAGCTGGATGGTGGCCACCAAGCAGAATTTCTACTGGAACCGGAACAAATGGCGGGCGATCATCACAGCCGGTTATGGAGACCTCCGCTCGAAATTCTATGGAGTACGTCAGGATTCCGTCGTGATTGGGAACAGCACCGACAATTATGTTTGGATGTCGGACCGGACTTTCCTGTTCAGTGCCACCTGCTACCGAAAAATCGCGGGTGGTTTTTATGGGGGTCTTGAATATTCCTATGGTAACATTTACCAGAATGGGAAGGATTCGGCAGCCTCCGAACGGATGAAGCGCGACAGTGTGCTGGTTGGCCACGATATCCAGAGCATGCTTTCTCCAACCTTTGTGTGGGATAACCGGAACAACCTTTTCTGGACTACCAAAGGGTATTATGCCGAACTTAACCTGAGAAATTCCAACACACTGTTTCTCAGTTCGCGCACCTTTTTCGTGGTGGAGGCCTTTGTGAACGGCTATCACTGTTTGTTAAGAAAAAGTGAACGGCTGAGCCTCGCCTGGCGTTTTTATGTTCAGGGGTGCTGGGGGGATGTGCCTTACAACCAGCTTGCAAATTACGGGGAGACCGATGGATTCAGGGGATATACGAGCGGGAAATATGTGAACCGGTCGAAGGTAAACCTGCAGGCTGAATTGCGGTATGATATCTGGAAATTCATCGCCGTTTCGGGATTTATCGGCACCGGAAAGGTGTTTGACCATCTTGCCGATTTCGGACAGGCGGTTTGGCTCCCGGCGGGCGGAGTGGGAATTTACCTTAATGTGATCCCTTCCAGGAATTTACGGGCCTATTTGAATTTTGCCCTTGCCCGGGAGGATTACGGCGTGTACGTGGGGTTGGGACAGTCCTTCTGAGTCACTGATTTTCAATTGTTCAGCACGGACCAGGGCGCTGAAACAGTTCATGATTTCATCCTGTTTTTGCAGTTTTTATATCGGTTCCTAATTAGATTCAGTATAAATTAATTATAGAGATATCGACATATAGTATCTATTGTATATATTTATAGCAGATTTAATCTCTAAACCAATCGCTTTATGGAGAATCAGAACCCTTCGTTTTATGAGGAGCTCAAAGGGAATGGTGTTTCCCGCCGGGATTTCCTTAAGTTTTGTACCACCATGGCCGCCTTTCTCGGGTTGGAAGCCAGTGGTGTTGGACAAATTGTCAAAGCATTTGAAACAAAGCCGAGGCTTCCGGTCATCTGGTTCCATTTCCAGGAATGTACCTGTTGCAGCGAATCATTCATCAGGGCATCTCACCCGATTGTCGCAGACATTGTATTGAACAAAATTTCGCTTGATTATCAGGAGACGCTGATGGCGGCTTCCGGAACAGCGGCCGAAGACGCCTATAAGGCGGTGATGGCCAAATACCCGGGCGAATACATCGTGATGGTTGAGGGCTCCATCCCCACAGAAAACGAAGCCTATTGCTGTATCGGGGGGCGAAGTGCTCTCCAGATCCTCGAAGAGGCAGTTAAAAACTGCAAGGCGGTAGTCGCCTGGGGCAACTGTGCTTCTGCCGGATGCGTGCAGGCTGCCAGTCCCAATCCCACAGGTGCAAAGCCGGTTCACAAAGTCATCAGTGGCAAACCGGTCATCAATGTACAGGGTTGTCCGCCCATTGCCGACGTAATGGCCGGGGTGGTGGTTCATCTGCTCACATTCGACCGTATTCCGCAGCTTGACGGCCTGGGCCGTCCGCAGGCATTTTATTCACGCAGGGTGCACGATACCTGTTATCGCAGGGCCAATTTCGATGCCGGTTTATTTGTTGAATCGTTCGATGACGAAGGTGCCAAACGCGGTTATTGTCTCTATAAAATGGGATGCAAGGGACCCGTCACCTACAATTCCTGCGGAATCATCAAATGGAATGACAGCGTAAGTTATCCCATCCAGTCGGGGCACCCGTGCATCGGTTGCTCGGAAGCCGGATTCTGGGACAACGGGCCGTTCTACCAGCATCTTCCTGAGGTTGCAGGTTTCGGTATTGAAACCACGGCCGACAAGGTCGGACTGGGACTGGGCATTGCAACGGCCGTAGGTATTGCCGGTCATGCCATTGTCACCAATATCCGCAAACATAAAGAGATAATCAATCAGGAACCTGAAAAGGGCTCCAAAGTCGAAACCACGAAAGAATCATAGCCATGGCAGAAAGAATCGTAATAGATCCCATCACCCGGATTGAAGGTCACTTACGGGTTGAAATAGAAGTGAAAGATGGTAAAGTCACTGATGCATTTAGCGCCGGCACCATGGTGCGGGGCATCGAGACCATATTAAAAGGCCGTGATCCGCGTGATGCATGGGCTTTTGTAGGCCGCGTTTGCGGAGTCTGCACCTCCACCCATTCGCTGACCTCGGTGAGAACCGTGGAAAACGCCCTTGGAATATCCGTTCCGCCCAATGCTGAACTTATCCGCAACCTGATGGCCAATGCCCTGTACATCCAGGACCATGTGGTTCATTTCTACCAGTTGCATGCACTTGACTGGGTGGATGTTGTTTCGGCCCTCAAGGCAAATCCTGCTGAATCATCGCGCATCGCGCAAAGCATTTCACCCTGGCCGAAAAGTTCAGTCGGTTATTTTACCGATATCCAGAAAAAGTTCAAAAACTTTGTAGCCAGCGGACAGCTTGGCATTTTTGCCAACGGATACTGGGGCCATAAAGCCTATAAACTTCCTCCTGAAGTGAACCTCATTGCCGTGGCGCATTATCTTGAAGCGCTGGAATGGCAGAAGGAACTGGTGAAGGTGCATACCGTATTCGGCGGCAAGAATCCCCATCCAAACTACCTGGTTGGCGGTGTTCCCTGTTCCATCAACATTGATGAGGCCAATGCGGTGAATGCCGAGCGCCTTGCCTTTGTTGGTAAACTCTTCGAAGATGCCAAGACCTTTGTCGACCAGGTATACATCCCCGATTTACTGGCTGTTGCCTCGTTCTATAAGGACTGGGGTGCCATCGGCGGCGGATTGAGCAATTACCTGTCGTTCGGCGATTTCCCATCCAACGGGTACAACAATCCCGAAAGTTTCAAAATGCCGCGCGGAGCCATATTGGGACGCGACCTGAGTAAAATCCATGAGGTGAAGCCGGAAGATCCCGAACAGATCCAGGAATACATCAACAATTCATGGTATGAGTATGCAAAGGGGAATGAAACCGGGCTGCATCCGTGGGAAGGCGAGACCAAGTTCAACTATACCGGGCCCAAGCCTCCATATGATCATCTTGATTTTTCACAGAAATACAGCTGGGTGAAGACCCCGCGCTGGAAGGGACACCCGATGGAAGTGGGTCCGCTTGCCAGGACCCTGGTTGGATATGCTTCAGGTCGTGCCGATTACAAAGCGGTTGTCGAAGGCGCATTGAAGGCCCTGGATGTTCCGGTAGCTGCCCTCTTCTCCACCCTGGGTCGCACGGCGGCCCGCGGACTGGAAACCCAGCTTACCTGCGGTTGGGCACTGGAATTTTACCAGCAACTGCTTGCCAACATCAAGAACGGCGATTCACGCACCATGAACAACGCGAAATGGGAACCCGAAACCTGGCCGAAACAGGCCAAAGGCATTGGAATGGTGGAAGCTCCCCGTGGAGCGCTGTCGCACTTCATCGTGATTGAGGACAAGAAGATCGCAAATTATCAGCTGGTCGTTCCAACTACATGGAACGCCTCGCCACGCGACCTCAAAGGCCAGCGTTCGGCTTATGAGGAATCCCTCATCGGAACACCCATCGCCGATCCGAAGAACCCGATAGAGGTGCTGCGGACCATTCACTCTTTTGATCCGTGCCTGGCCTGTGCCGTGCATCTGTATGACGAAAACGGAAGTACCATTCATGACGTGAAAACCTATTAAACCATGAGAAACCGATCTGTCCCTATGCGTGAAGTGCATGTATGGGAGATGCCTGTTCGCGTCTACCATTGGGTCAATGCCCTGTGCATCACCACGCTCTGTATCACCGGTTATATTATCGGTGATCCTCCTGCCTTCATGAAAGGCACGGAAGCCTCCTTCAACTATTGGTTCGGAACTGTCAGGTTCATCCATTTCATCAGCGCCTTCCTGTTTTTCTTCAATTTCATTTTCCGGTTGTACTGGGGATTTGCAGGCAATGAATTTTCACGGTGGAATAACTTTATTCCCTTCAGGCGTTCACAGTGGAAAGAGATGCTGGATGTGATCAAGGTTGACGTTCTTCAGGTTACCAATAAGAAGATCGATTCCATCGGCCACAACTCTTTGGCGAGTTTCATCTACTTCATCACCTTCATCATCTTCCTGCTCCAGTGTCTTACCGGATTCGGGATGTATGCGGCGATGAGCAACGCTTTCCTGCCCAAGTTGTTTGCCTGGGTGGTTCCTTTTCTCGGGGGAGATATGCATGTGCGGCAAATACACCACATCCTGATGTGGGCATTTATCATTTTTGCCTTTGTGCATATTTACCTGGTATTTTACCATGATTATATCGAACGCCGCGGCGTAACCTCTTCCATGATCGGTGGATGGAAATTCATCGAGGAAGATGTGATCGAGCGTCACGACAGTGAAAAAGGTGAATCCCTGAAGGACTGATCAATTAATTAAACTGCGTTGCCTGAATTAAAAAACGATATCCTGGTTCTCGGGATTGGAAATCTGTTAATGAACGATGAAGGTGTGGGGATCCATGTGGTCACCCGCCTGGAAAAAGAGGGAATCCCCGGAGCCGACCTGATGGATGGTGGTACCGGGGGTTTCCATCTCCTGGGCTTCATCCAGTCCTATAAGACGATCATCATCATTGATGCCTCCCTTGATGAGTTTCCGGCCGGCCATGTACGGGTGCTGCAACCGCGCTATGCCAGGGATTTTCCCAAACAGCTCAGCGCCCATGAGATCGGGCTCAAAGACCTGATCGACTCCGCCATTTTGTTGGGGAACATGCCAACGCTGCACCTGGTTGCCATTTCTGTCAAGGATTTCCAGGATATGGGCATTGAATTATCTCCCGAAGTGGAAGCTGCAATACCCCTGGCCATTGAGACGGTGAGGGGGATTGTGAAGGGGGTGATAAGGTAAGAGGTCGTGACGCGTCACGCGTCACGTGTCACGATTTTTTCTCCCAGCCACTTGTACCATTCCTCCATTCCCTCCCCGGTTCTGGCCGACATCAGGATGAACTCCAGGCTCGGGTTTAGCTGGCGGGCGTTGTTCTGGACGGTCTCCACGCTGAAATCGACATAGGGCAAAAGGTCAATCTTGTTGATGATGCAGAGATTCGAGGTCTGGAACATGTAGGGATATTTCAGCGGCTTATCGTCTCCTTCCGTGACACTGATTACCACAACCCGTTTCTCTTCTCCAAGGTCGAACATGGCCGGGCATACCAGGTTTCCGACATTCTCGATGAAGAGGATGGCTTTGCTGGCCACCTCCATTTTTTGCAGGGCCTGGTGGATCATGCGGGCATCGAGATGACATCCCGACCCGGTATTGATCTGGATGGCCGGGGCGCCCGATTTCTCGATTCGCTCTGCATCCCTTGCCGTTTGCTGATCTCCCTCAATGACAAAAATCTTGTGCGTGGCGACCATGCTGAGAATTGTTTTTTCAAGGATGGTGGTTTTCCCGGAGCCCGGCGAACTGACCAGGTTCAGGGCCAGCACCTGCTTCGCTTCAAAATATCCCCGGTTCCGCTCGGCCAGGCGGTTGTTCTCCGAAAGTATGTCCATGTTGAGGTTGATCACCTTCTTCGGCGCATGCGCATGGTGATGGGAATGCGCGTGACCGTCATGGTCGTGATCGTGGCTGTGCCCGTGCTCATGATCATGTTCATGCCGGTGATCGTGTTCATGGTTGTGCTCATCATGCTGATGATCGTGTTCATGATCGTGATGATCATGCCGGTGATCGTGTTCATGGTCGTGATGATGATCATTGATTTTGAATTCGTCCGGGTTTCCGCATCCGCAGGTTTCGCACATAATGTTCGATTTATTTCGTTTACTTTTCTTTTTTATTCCGTTTTACGATTGATGTGACCGACATTTATTCCGCGGTGATCGAGACCAGCCTGAACGCTTCTCCTCCGCTTATTTCGGATGGAAAACAGCCGCATTCGGGGCAGGTATCCATCCGGCTTTTCATTTCAAATTCCAGGTTGCATGCGTTACACCGGCCGTGGCCCGGGGTGCGGATCACGCTGATCATGGCTCGCTCGAGGAGCGTATCCCTTACCAGCATTTCGAGCGCCGATTGAAAGGCCTCCGCCTCAACACCGCTCAGGTCGCCGACTTCGATAACAACCTCCCCGACAGAGGATACCCCGTTCTTCCCGGCCTCGCGTTGTGCCAGTTCAATTACCTCCATGGCCAGTGACAGTTCATGCATGGTTTGTCCTTTTCAGCAGATCCGTGGCAACGGATCGCCGGTTAATGAATCGATGATGCGCCTGCCGCCCGTTTCGGTTTTCAGCACGACCTTTCCGGGATGATCACCGGTTACCCGGCCGATGATGGCGCTTCGGGCTCCCAGTTCATTCTTCTTCATGATCTCCAGGATGTGATCGCCCTCCTGCGGGTCGGCCACAAGGATCACCTTTCCTTCGTTTGCAATGTGAAGCGGGTCGAATCCGAGCAGTTCGCACATCGCCGCCACCCCCCGGGTGACAGGCAGGGCGGTTTCATCAATTTCGATTCCCAGCCCCGTCTTCGCTGCAAGTTCATTCATCACGGTGGCCACGCCTCCCCGGGTGGGGTCGCGCATGAATTTAACCGTGGATGACTCGTCCAGCACCTCGCGGACCAGATGGTTCAGTGACGCGCAATCGGATACCACCGGGCTTTTGAAGTTGAACGATTCGCGGGCGCTCATCACGGCCATGCCATGATCGCCGATGGTGCCGTTGATGATCACGAGGTCGCCGGGACGGATGTTCAGCGCCTTGCTCACCATGCGGTTCTCCTTCCTGACACGGCCAATTCCGGCAGTGTTGATAAAAATCTTGTCGCACTTTCCCTTATTAACCACCTTCGTGTCGCCGGTCACGATCGTTACCCCGGCTTTACGGGCCTCCCCGGCCAGGGATGTCACGATCATCTCCAGCTCCTTCATCGGGAATCCCTCCTCAATAATGAAAGATACACTGAGATATAACGGATCGGCACCCGAAACGGAGAGGTCGTTCACCGTGCCGCACACCGCCAGCTTTCCAATATTTCCGCCGGGGAAAAAGATGGGATCGATCACGAACGAATCGGTGGTGAAGGCTATTTCGGTCGAATCGAACCGGAGAATGGCCGAATCGGTCTGTTCCTCCAGGATGTCGTTCCTGAAATGTTTCAGAAATAACTTCTCAATGAGCTGGTGCATCATCAGTCCGCCATTTCCATGGCTCAGCAATATTTTTTCTTCTCCGGAATTCATGAACGGTATTTATAATAGGTGGCACATGTTCCTTCACCCGAGACCATGCAGGCGCCCACCGGATCGGAGGGGGTGCATACCCTGGCAAAAAGAGGGCATTGTTTGGGTGTTTTCAATCCGCGAAGAATGGCACCGCAGATACATCCTTTCGGGTCGGCGGGTTCGGGGACAACTACATCGAAATGTTTTTCTGCATCGTGAACGGCATATTCGTCGCGGATCTTCAGACCGCTTCCCGGGATAACCCCCAGTCCGCGCCAGGTGTCGTCTTTCATCTCAAAAACCTTTGATAAAAGATCCTGCGCAATTTTATTCCCGTCAGAATGCACAACCCTTTTATACTGGATCTCCACCTTCGGACTACCTGATTCAAGCTGGCGTACCAGCATCAGGATCGCCAGCATCAGGTCTACGGGTTCGAAGCCCGTGATCACGACTCCCAGCCGGTGAAGCTTCGCCAGGTCGTTGTAAATGGCGGTACCGGTGATGGCGCTCACATGCCCGGGTGCGATGAACCCGTCGATCTTTACCCCCTCCATTACCAGTGCCTGCATGACCGGGGGCATGACTTTGTGGGCGCTCAGCACAAAAAAGTTGGGAAGGTTGGCCTTGTGCGCTTCCACGATGGCGGCGGCTGTAGCCGGAGCGGTGGTTTCGAAGCCGATTCCCAGGAAAATGATATTCTTATCCGGATTTACCCTGGCCATCTCAACCGCCTCCAGGACAGAGTAGATGATGCGGATATCGCGGCCGTTGGCCTTCTCTTTTTCGAGTGAACTTACCGATCCGGGCACCCGGATGAGATCACCATAGGTGGTGATGACCGATCCCGGGATTTTACTGTAGGCAATGGCGGTATCGAGGAAGTGCTGGCTTGACACGCAAACCGGGCAGCCGGGGCCGGAAAGCAGCCTGATTGTGGGAGGGAGCAACGCATGAAGGCCAAAGCGGTGAATGGCCATCGTGTGGCCGCCGCAAACCTCCATCAGGGTGAATTCCTGCTTCGAAACCTGTTTCAGCTCCTCTGCAAGCGCGAGGATCAGATCTTTTTTCCTGTATTCATCCAGGTATTGCATGCGTTCCTTGTTTTTTACCACCCGGGCAGGGTGCCCGTTATTTATTGAAAACTGTTGTCTGCCACTTCATTCAGGAGACGCAGCGTTTCCGCCGCCTCTTCCGCGTCCACCTTTTCGATGGCAAAACCGGCATGAAGCATGATATAATCGCCGGGTTTAACCTCATCGAGCAACAACAGACTTGCCTGGTATTCCACATCCTCGATGGTTACCAGGGCACTTGCCCCGTCCACTCGGATCACTTTTGCCGGGATGGCTAAACACATGGTTGATTCCTCCTTTTAGATGCGATGACTAATTGCCCGAGTGCGATTCCCCCATCGTTGGTGGGAACGGCGGCATGGGTATAAACTTTAAAATCATTTGCTGTCAACCGGGCGATGGCTCCTTCAAGCAGGTACCTGTTCTGGAAAACCCCGCCCGAGAGCACCACCTTGTCTGTTCCCGTGGAAAGCCTGATGGAATTTGCGCCTTCAAAAATAACTGAAATCAGGGTATTGTGGAATTTTGCAGCGATAATTTTTTTACTGACCCCATCCAGGAGATCGTTCACAATTCCGCGGATCGTGGCTTCGAACCGGATGGTTCCGGCTGTCTCGAAGGGGTAGGATTCGTTGCACGAGTCGAGGACCAGCGCCTCAAGCCGCATGGGGCCTTCAGCCTGGAAGGTGGCCACGTGACACAGGCCGAGCAGTGAGGCCACGGCATCAAACAGGCGCCCGGCGCCGCAGGTAAGCGGGCAGTGGATGTTCCGGTCGATCATGTGGGTGAGCAATGCTATTTTCTCCGGTTCAATTTTTTCGAACAGGTCCAGTTTCAGGTGGATGAACTCTTTTCCATAGGTCTTGTACAGGGCGGTCACGGCCATTCTCCATGGCTCTTCGGTGGCCAGGTCTCCTCCCGGCAGGGGGAGGTATTCGAAATGGGTGACGCGGGTATAATCACGGAGGTCGCACAGGAGAAATTCCGATCCCCAGGTGTGGCCATCGTCTCCATACCCGGTACCATCGAGGGCAATGCCGATCACCTGCTCATCAAGATGGTGCTCGGCCATACAGGATGCGATGTGGGCGTGATGATGCTGGACGGCAACCAAAGGGATGCCGGGGAAATTTTCCGCTGTGCGGGTGGAGATATAATCCGGGTGCATATCCACGGCGAGCAGCGAGGGTTTTACCCGGAACAGCTTGAGGAACCGGCTGATGGTTTGCTCGTAAAAGGCGGTGGTTTCCAATCCCTGGAGATCCCCGATGTGCTGGCTTAAAAAGGCTTTCTGCCCCTTGCCGACACAAAAACAATTGGTCAGTTCGGCTCCGAAGGCCAGGATGCCATCGGAATGATGGGTTGTACGTACGGGGGCCGGAACATAGCCGCGCGAACGGCGGAGCAGGCGCTCACGGCCATCCATCAGGCGGACGACCGAATCATCCGTTCGGTTGAAGATATCCCGGTTGTGCAGCACAATGGCATCCGTGCAGGCTGAAAACTGTTCCAGGGCCTGCCCGTTGTCGATCAGGATGGGCTCGCTGCTGAAATTCCCGCTGGTGAGGACGATGGCATCGGTTTTCAGGTGCTTGAACAGAAGATAGTGGAACGGCATGTATGGAAGCATCACGCCGAGCAGGTTCAGCCTGGCATTGAGTGTGGGCGCCAGGAGAGGTGTGCTGTCTTGATCCTCCGCTCCGGGGGGAGGTTCTGATTGGAAAAGCCCGTGCTTACCGGATCCATTTTTACCGGCCAGCAATACGATGGGGCGCCGCCACGATGTAAGTGATTGTTCCTCTTCGGGTGTTACCAGGGCATACCGCTTCAGTGATTCCATATTCCGGAACATGACGGCAAAGGCTTTCCCATCGCGTTTTTTAATGTTCCGGAGTTTTTCGACGGCGGCTTCACTGAATGCATCGCAAGCCAGGTGCATGCCCCCGAGACCCTTGATCAGCAGGATCCCGCCATTCGCCAGAAGGTCAGACGTGCGGACGACGATCTCATTGATCTCCCCGGTGATCCTCCGTCCCTTGATAAAAAGTTCATACTGCGGGCCGCAGCGTTTGCAGGCAGTGGGTTGTGCATGGAACCGGCGGTCGAGGATATCTCCGTATTCCCGCCGGCAGTCGGGGCACATCTCAAAGGTTTGCATGGTGGTGCCGGCCCTGTCGTAGGGAAGGTCCTGGATGATGGTAAAACGCGGTCCGCAATTGGTGCAGTTCACGAAGGCATAATCCAGCCGGTTTCCCTTTTTTTCGATATCCTCCAGGCAATCGCTGCAAACTGCAATGTCGGGGCTTATTTCGGTAATATCATCGGAGAGGTTGTGGCTGTGTTGGATGGTGAATGCAGTGAATGGTTCCGGAGCAATCTCCTGCACAGCAATCGCCTCGATCATGGAAGCCGGCGGAGCCTCCTCCTTCAGGGCCTCCAGGAAAAGGGAGATATCTGCGGGACTTCCGCTGATGCGGATGCGCACATTCTCATTGGTGTTTTGCACCCAGCCGGTGAGTGCGTACTGCATGGCAAGCCGGTACACGAAAGGCCGGAACCCGACCCCCTGTACCAAACCCGTAACGATAATTTCAAAAGTTTTAATATGGAAATATTTTACGTCTTGCCCTGTCACCCTGTTACCCTGTCACCCTGTCACTCCGTAACTTTTTTAATAAATGTAAAAATATGCATATTTTATCTATTTTAGCCCGAAATTAGTCCCATGCTGACTTTTCTTACTGGTTTTGTTGCCAGTATTGCCCATGTGGTAACAGGGCCCGACCACCTGGCGGCGGTTACCCCGCTGGCCATCGACAGCCGGAAAAAATCGTGGCTGGTTGGATTGTCGTGGGGTTTCGGCCACACGCTGGGCATGCTCCTGATCGGGCTGCTGTTTATTTGCTTCAAAGAAATGCTGCCCATGGCACAGATCTCGAAGCACAGCGATACCATCATCGGGATCCTGCTGATCGCGATCGGCGGCTGGGCCATCACCCGCACCTACCTGCATCATACCCACGGGAACCGTCCCCATTCTCATTTTCATACCAGCCCCTTTTTATATGCCCATCTGCATAAGCACACCCATCATGGAGGAAAGGGTCCTGCCGATGGACAACCCGACAACCATGATCATGAACACACCGGGACTGTGAGGCAAAATGTATTTACAGCCCTTTTTATCGGGATCATCCATGGATTTGCAGGGTTCAGTCACCTGTTTGCCTTGCTTCCCTCCCTGGCCCTGCCAACAGTTTGGTCCTCTGTGATTTACATCGCCGCCTTTGCCTTAGGCACCATTTTAACGATGGTACTTTTTGCCTTTATCCTCGGACTGGTCGCCTTCAGGTCGGTCGTAAAAGATAAACAGGTATTTCTGAAATGGTTTACCTTTGGGGGAGGATTGCTCGCGGTTGCCATCGGAATTTTATGGCTCGTCCATCCTTTCTAGACAGGAACTGCAGCAATCACAGGGTTCATTCTCCATCACTACTCAATCCCTCCTGCCATGGCACTGCAAAACAACCGTTTATCGAAAGAAGATTACCAGGAATCCTTTTCAGAGCTTCATCCCCCGTTTGAACATGACGAAGGAGCCGTTATAGAAGCCAACCGGTGCATCAACTGTTATGATGCCCCCTGTACAAAATTATGCCCGGTCAGAATCGATGTCCCGCTCTTCATCCGGCAGATTTCCACGGGCAACCTGAAGGGCTCGGCGCGCACCATATTTTCATCCAACATCCTGGGTGCGGGTTGCTCCAGGGTATGCCCTGTTGAAAAGCTGTGTGAGGGGGCCTGCGTTTTTAACCTGCTGAAGGAGGACCCGGTCCCTATCGCCCGGCTGCAGCGGTATGTCGCTGAAAGAGCGATGAAGGAGCAATGGCACCTGTTCGAGCGCAAAGCCTCCACCGGGAAAAAAGTGGCGGTGGTGGGTGCGGGTCCGGCCGGACTGGCCTGTGCGCATGCCCTGGCGCTGGAGGGGATCGACGTGGATATTTACGAGAAGGAGGAAAAGGCGGGCGGCCTCATGACCTATGGCATTGCAGCCTACAAGGTAACCCCTGAGTTCTGCCGCCAAGAGGTTGATTTTATCCTCTCCATCGGGGGAATTGAGATCTACCTCAACAGGGAACTCGGTAAAGATATAAGCCTGGCTGAACTCCGGGAGCAATACAGCGCCGTGTTCCTCGGCATCGGCGTCGGAATGACCCGTAAGCTGGGCATCCCCGGAGAAGAGCTGGAGGGGGTGGTGGATGCCATTTCGTTTATCCATGACCTGCGTGCATCCGGCTACTCTGCCGTCCCGGTTGGTGACCGGGTGGCGGTGATCGGGATGGGCATGACCGCGATTGATGCCGCCACCCAGTCAAAAAGGATGGGTGCCAGTGAGGTTACGATGATCTACCGGCGGTCGAGAAAAGAAAAACCGTGTACAGAGGCACAGCTTAAGGTTGCCCTGCTTGATGGCTGTTCCATCCTCTGGCTGGCCAGCCCGAAAGAGATATTGGGGGACCAGGGAAAAGTCCGAAAACTTGTCTGCAATAAAATGAAATTTGGGGAACCCGATGCATCGGGCCGCCGCACACCGGTTGAGACCGGAGAAACCTTTGTCCTGGAGGTTGACATGGTGATCAAAGCCACCGGCCAGAACCCTTACGAATCGCTCCTCACACAATCATCCATCCGGAATGAACAGGGAAAGATAGGGATAAATGACCAGTCCCAAACAAGCATTCCCGGCGTTTTTGCCGGCGGCGATGCAGTGAACGGGGGCAAAGAGGCGGTGGATGCGGTCAAGGCCGGGAGGCATGGAGCCCAGGCAATCCTCGCCTATCTCGGCATCGGATAAAACAGGTCATCCAGTCAGTTAAAAAAATCATTCAGCAACAGCATAGATCTTAATCACCATGGCAAATCTGCAATCCAGTTTCCTGGGAATAAAATCACCCAATCCTTTCTGGCTGGCATCCGGTCCGCCCACCGATAAGAAAATAAATGTCCTTCGGGCCTTTGAAGCAGGATGGGGTGGCGTGGTCTGGAAAACCCTGGGAACGCAGGTAAAAAATGTATCCTCCCGCTATTCTTCCCTGAATTTCACCGGAAGGAAGATCGCCGGTTTTAACAACATTGAACTGATCTCCGATCGACCGCTTGAAATTAATTTACAGGAGATCAGGGAGGTGCTGCGACTTTTTCCCGACCGGGCCATGGTGGTTTCGCTCATGGCCGACAACGACCGGATGAGCTGGCACGAGCTGGTGAAGAGGGTGCAGGACACCGGCGCCCACGGGCTGGAGCTGAACTTCGGCTGTCCGCACGGGATGGTCGAGCGGGGGTTGGGCGCCGCCGTGGGCCAGGATCCCGACATTGCCCGGATGATCGTTGAATGGGTGATGGAGGTGGCGGAGCTGCCGGTCATCACCAAACTTACTCCCAACGTGCATTCCGTAGTACCGGTGGGGAAGGCAGTGGTTGAGGCGGGCAGCCATGGCCTTTCGCTGATCAACACGATCCAGTCGGTGACCGGGATCGACCTGGATACGCTAATCCCCAATCCCAATGTGGGAGGCCGTTCAGCCTTCGGCGGTTACTGCGGATCGGCGGTGAAGCCCATCGCCCTGAAATTCATCACCACCCTGGCGCAGGATGAGGCCACCTGCCACACACCCATCTCCGGCATTGGCGGGATCACCACCTGGAGGGATGCGGTGGAATTCATCCTCCTCGGCGCCGCAAACCTGCAGGTTTGCACCGCGGCCATGCTCGGCGGATTCAGGATCATCAGGGACCTGTGCGACGGGATGAACAACTGGATGGATGAAAAGGGATATCGCACCATGGATGATTTCAGGGGCCTGTCGCTTCCCTACCTTACCAAATGGGAGGAGCTTGATCTCAATTTTCATGCGGTTGCCGTAATCAGCCAGGAGAGGTGCATCCGCTGCGGGTTGTGCTACATAGCCTGCGAGGATACCTCCCACCAGGCCATTTCCAAGGTGGATGGTCATCCCTACAACACCTATCAGATCATTGAGGAGGAATGCATAGGCTGCAACCTGTGCAGCATCGTGTGCCCGGTAAACGGGTGCATCACCCTAAAGGAACAGCGGAAAGGCGCAGAATACATGAACTGGAAGGAGTTCCAGGAAAGAGGCCTGCCCCTCAATGATCATTGAAACGCAATAGGATCATTGACTCTGCTGGTAATATTCCCAGGAGGAGAGAATCCTTTTCACCGTGACCAGGGATGAGGTATCCACGACAAATTCACTGAACCCGATCGGTTGAAGCGGGTTGGCCCAGTCGTAGGTATAACCGAGTCTGGTCCATGGAAAGGCCGAAGTGGAGGAGGTGTCATATTTATTTTTGATCTCATTCATGAACCAGGATATATGCTTCTGGCTTGCCGTAGAGGGGAAATATAGTTCCGCCTCATGATCGGTGATTTCGGGATCGGGGGTGGACCGGAACAGGTTCTCAGGATAGACCCAGAATTCGACAAAATAGTCGTTCTGGGTATCGGGCGGCATGCCCAGTCTCTGGGCGATGCGCAGATGGAGGTCGGATTGGGTGTTGAAATGACTTTTTTTGAGAAAACCCATAATCTCCGGAACCGTCGTGATCCAGGAAAGATAGGACATGTTGTTGCTTGTTTTGAAAGTCTTTCCCACCGGCCAGTATTGGGTGGTACCTTGTTTCATCCACGACACCACCAGCAGACGCATCTTCCCGGTTGAATCGCCCGACCAGGTGAGGTTCCCCTCTCCGGCCATGCTGTCGCTGTAATAATTTATGGCGACCAGGTTCCTGGAAATTTCATACGGCTCCGCAGTCGTGGCATCGATCACCGCCAGTTTGTACTGTTTTTTCAGGGCAGCCATATCCGGCCCGGCGGGTTCATAGATGGTTTCCTTCTGGCTGCAGCCATAGAAAAGGATCAGTGCAAGCAGCAACAGTTTGTAAAAATGTTTCATAACCTGGATCTTTTTATTCAAGTGGAATATGCTACCTGTAAAATTAATAATTTCTTACAATGATTATGCAATGACCAGATTATTGCCAAAAAGAGAAAGTAAATTCCTTAATAACCTGTGATATCTTCAGGAAGCATGCGATATCTGCCATCTTCTGCCTGAAAATGCCAGCAGGATCAAAGCCAGGGTGATCACGGCCAGATATTGGGCCATGCCCATTTCCTGCGATTCCCGGGTCGCCCCCACAAAATCGAACCAGGGTACACTGTTCAGGATCCCGTAAACCATGATCGTGAATATAACCTCGAACAATTTGCTTCCCCGCGTCAGAATACCCGAAAGAATGGCAAAGGCCGGAACAAACAGGGCCCCCGCCATGACAGCAAAGACGCCATAGAAATTCCCGGTTAACAGCGTTCTGAGGAGGACAGGAATGGCGAGGGCAAGCAGGATAAGCACTGCGGCCGAAAAGGTTGCCGGCAGCTGGCGCCAGAGCGGAGAGGGAGCAGAAAAAATATATTCATTGCACCGGCTGGTCACCTCCCTCGACCCCAGTTTTGAAAGGGTGAGAATCTGCAGCAACCAGACCAGGGGCAGGGCAAACTTGTGGGCAAATTCAAGCGGGGCGAAAAGAGATGCAGCGAACAGGCCGGCAGTAAGCACCATCCAGAGGGTGGTTTTACCCCTGAATGTCATGAGCAGTTCTGCCTTGACCAGGCTGTAAAAACTGAACCGGGCTTTTGCCGGGGGGAGTTCGCGGTATTTTGTCTGTAGCGGCATAGGGACATCATCCGTCCGGATTTCCCTTTTCTTCCTGAACCATAGATTCGTTTGTTTCCTTTCCCTCTTTTCTGAAGCATCAAACCTGTTAAACCGGAGGGAACCCAGCAGCACCAGTCCGAAGGCCATCGCCATCCAGAAAATACGCTGCAGGATGATCCCTGGAGTCCAGGTCATGCCATCCCAGGTGAACACTTTGCATGATCCAAGTTTATCCCTAATGATGATGCCTGTTCCAAAACTGTTGTTCCAGTCGGGATGTGCACCAGCAATGGATTTCTGAATTTCAAGCATACCCGTGTTGACTGCAAATACATCGGTGGCCTGCGACCCAAGACCGCCTGAGACCAGGAATACCCAGACGAAAAAATAGGCGATGTTCATGAATCCCCTGCTGATGCCCGAAAGTGAGTCAAAGAACAGGCCCAGGGCTGCGATGATAAACATGCCCGGAACCGTGAGGATGAGCAGCGGTAAAAGCAGTTTTCCCAATTCAACCTGGTTTGTTTCACCGCGAACCATAAACATGACCACGGTCATGACCGCGATCACAGCCAGCATCACGAGGAGCACGGCAAAGTTGCTGAACAGTTTGCCGGTAAGGTATTGAACCTTGGAGATCCTGGTCGTGGCAATGATCTGTCCGACCCCGGTATCTTCATCCCTTTTCACCGAATTGTTTACCAGGTAAAAGCCGACCAGGGCGAAAAAGGGGATGCACATGGCCACCATGCTTCCGATCCAGGCTGAATTGTAGAATCCGCGGTAGTTGCCGAGCGACACCATCGTGTAACCGGCATTCACGGGCGGCACAAATGAATACATGACAAAGATGCACACGCCGATGGCGATCAGGAAATAATAACTGCGGATGCGTTGCAGAAAATCGGCCCTGGCAATATGAAATATGCTCGTTCGGGCGTAATCAGTCTCCATGGTTTCCTCCGTTTTTTGCAGCTGAAATAACGCGCATATAGACATCTTCAAGGGTCCCTTTTTTGACCGGGAAGGTATGCTCCAGCACCCGGCCCTGGAATACGATGGCAATTTCGCCGGCCACCGATTCAATGTCGGAGACGATGTGGGAGGAGAGGATGACGATCCGTTCGCCGGAAAGGTCGGCCAGCAGGTTCCGGAACCGGATGCGCTCCTCGGGATCGAGGCCCACCGTAGGTTCATCGAGGATCAGCAGTTTCGGATCGCCGATCAGGACCTGGGCAATGCCGATCCGTTGCTTCATGCCTCCGGAATAGCTCCCGATGGCGCGGTTCCTTACAGCTGTAAGGTTCAGTTCATCCAGCAGGGCTTCGATCCGCAGCCGGATTCCCTTCCCGCTAAACCCTTTGATCGCGGCAATGTACTCAAGGAACTCAACAGCCGTAAGATTCGGATAAATGCCAAAATCCTGGGGAAGGTAGCCGAGCACCTTCCTGACGGTATCAGGGTATTTCACGATGTCAACACCATCGAGGATGACCTGTCCCTCTGTTGGCCTGGAGATGGTCGCCAGGATGCGCATCAGGGTTGATTTCCCGGCTCCGTTGGGCCCGATCAGGCCCAGTATGCCGTTTTTTAATTCCAGGTTAAAATCTTTCAACCCGTGTTTGTTGCTTTTATACTTTTTCGAGAGGTGTTTTACCGATATTTCCATAATGGTCCTTTTTGTAGGAAAGAAACCATTGGACGAATGAAATCAAATTGGGTTACTTTTATGTTGACAGATAAACAATGTAGTTGTATATTTGGTTACATATAAAACTTGTCCGTCAGCTAAAACTATTTTATCATGAAACACAGTATGATCTTACTTTCGTTCGCCCTGGTTTTATGCGGATGTAAGTTAACGGCACAAACAAAACAGGATACCCTGGCCATTGAAAATGCCTGCCGCGATTATGTCGAGGGCTGGGCCACCGGCGACGTCGACCGGGTTGCGAAAGGGGTTTCGCCCGAACTGGTCAAACGAACCATCGGGCAGGATAAGGAGGGGCTGAGTTATACAAACAACATGAGTGCATCTCTGCTTCTCGTTGCTACGAAGGTGAACAAAGAGGGAATCCGGGGAAAAGACCTTGAACCCGATAAGCCATTTAAAGAGACCGTGCAAATATTTGATGTTACCGGAGATTTTGCCCTGGCAAAAGCCATGAATACCAAGTACGGCTTCTTTGATTACTGCCAGCTGGCAAAATTCAATGGTGAATGGAAGATCATCAATGTCCTGTGGGGCATGGTACCACAGAAGAAATAAGAATTTCCGAACCGGCTACCTGAGAATAAAGGGAACCACTGATGCGATGAGCCCGGTAAAAACCACCACCATCAGGAAGAGGTTATATCTCACATTGTAGTTGTTGAGCAGGGTCTCGTCATAATACTTGGAAACATTCTGATCCTTGTACATGGAGATAAGGCCGTTGGTGAGTTTCATCCTGGTCTGACGTCCCTTCAGCAGCCCGATGACGACCACAATGTTCACCACGACGATGAGTGCAACAAAAATAAACATGACCGAAAGTGTGGATGTTTCGGTGCGGGATTTTTCCGACATGCCTGAATTCACCGCCAGGGTGATCAGGTTGAGTACAATGGAGGTCAGGATGAAGATGGTGTCGGTTTTGGTATTCTGCTCCAGTTCTTTGGTAATGTGATTATGGACTTGTTCTAACATGGCTTCAGGGTTTTAAGGGTTTGTTTCAAAATTAACTGTTTTATGAATATGAAAAAATGCCAGCAGGATCAAATCTACTTTTTTCCAAATCTTACGCAGTAAAGATCCAGCATATCTGTTTCAATCCCCAATTCATCAAGTGGAACCGGAGCCTGGGCTGAAATATCCGCGGCCATCTTGTCAATATTCTCTTTGGGCTGGAACAGCGCCGCTACCTGGCTCGTAAGATCAATTATTTCAAATGATGGATCATTGTAGTTCAATTCCCACTTGCTGAGGATAACGCTCACCCCGGTTGTCCTGGACAGTTCGGGAAGCTTGTCCTTGATAATCTGCATGATGATCCCGGCCGAACCGTTGCTGAAGACCATCTGGTGAAGCAGGTGCTGGTACGACATGGCCTGTACACCAAGATCTTTGATCCTGGCCGAATCGTGGGCTTTGTTTGCCGAATCTCCCTGCTGGCCCATCTTCGCCATGCGCTCCTTAAAATAGTCGGACCGTGACCAGGCAAAGGTGATGATCCTGGAATCGTAAGTTCCGATTTTGATGACGGGCGATTTTTTCTGGGCCATCATTGAGCATGGGATGAGCAGGGTCAGCGCCATGAATACGGCCACCACGGTGAATGTGAGGTGTTTGTTTCTTTTGTTCATTGTTTGTTTCTCCATTTTAATTGTTTATCTGATTTGATCCTGTCTGTGCTTTTTCCTATTTTTGGGTTGGCAATACCTTGGATTTTTTTCCCGGCGAAATTAACCCCGGATTGCTGAATGCATTGGAAAATATCTTGTAAAATAGTTGTAAATTGTTTTACAATCATTTTACATACAATAACTTATAAAACAGAAGAACTTTGTCCCGGAGCGATCAGAGATATTTTGAAGCACTGAAAATAAAGATTGTCGCCATGATGCAGCAGTCCTACCCGGGAATTAATCCGTCCATCTCGGAATGGAAGGGACAGGAGATTACCGATTTCCAGGAAGAGCTGTTGCGCACCGTGAATGCACACCTCAGCGAAAAATGGTTCTATACGCATATGAAGTCGGTCAGCAAATCGTTGCCCAGGATTGATGTCCTCAACCTGTTAAGCAAGTATGCCGGGTATGCCAACTGGGATGATTTTGTGTTTAAAAACAAGGATCTTATCCTGGAGTCTCAGAATGAGACACCGGCCGCTGAGCCCGTTGCCGGGGCGGTCCCGGACCGGTCAAACCGCTATTTCATCATCCTGCCTGCAGTCACGCTGGTGGTCGTTTTTTTGTTTTTCGGCCTGTTCATGCTGTTCAATACGCGGGAATATACCTTCAGCTTTTATGATGCAGATACGAAGGACCCCATCACGAACAGCCAGATCGAGGTGCGCCTGTTGCAGGAGGGAGAGTCGCCGGTAACGGGTTTGTGCGACAAACAGGGACGTTTCCGCCTGAAGACAGATAAGAGTCTCATCAGGCTGGTTGTCAAATCGCCTTACTACAGACCCGATACCATTGTCCGCATCCTGAAGAAGCTGAACCAGGAGGAAATCGTGAGCCTCCATGCCAATGATTACGCGCTGATGATTCACTATTTTTCAGAGATGAAGGTAGACGACTGGGAAAAGAGAAGGAGCCGACTGGATAAAATGATCGACGACGGGGCCATGATCTACCAGGTTCTGGGAAACAAAGGAGCGGTGGGCATGGAATTGTTCAACAAGCAGGAATTCATTGACAGGCTTACGATACCCTCGGGTAACCTCAGGAATATTGAGATCCTGGATTCAAAATTCAGGAATGATAAAATATGTGTTCTCCGCTTCAGGATTAAATCAGAAGGCAAATGAGATGGTTTTTTAAATTTTCCCTGCTGATGTTGATGTACCTCGTGTTAACGGCGAAAAGCTGTGACGACGGGGATCAGTTCAATTCAGCGCATGAAGAGAAACAGGTCGCTTTGGCCAAAGACAGCATCACGGCCGCCTTTGCCACCGATTCGCTCACCAGCCCTGCGCTGAGGGCTTTCGAAGCGACCGCCTGCCAGAAGATATATGACCTGGGTGATTACCTGGTCATCCTCTCCGATACCGTCACCGGCAAAGTATTTAAAACCAGCGTGTCGGGGGCGATCCATGATTTATTTATATCCGGGGATGTGAACATACGGCTTTCAGTTCAGGGCTGCCCGGGTGGGAAAGATGAAAACAATGAACTTGTTCGGCATTTGCGGGAGGCCGGGTTAAAACAGTTCGAAGTTTCGCAGGGGATGAAGTTCGATTCTGTGAAAGTAGAGAAAATGGCGGTGCGGGTCAGCGATACCCTCTACCAGGGGATCCTTCGATTCCGGGTATCCTGCAACCAGCCAGGCAATGGGAACATTTCGGCCAGGCCGGGAAGATACAAAACCGGCGAATTTGTCGTGGTTAAAAGGGAGAAGCGTTTCGGTAAAATTTCCCTGGATGTATGGTCTGTGCTGATCGGCAATATCGGCGACCTATAACAAACCGCTCCGCTTTGCGTTATTATCCCCGGGGATCACCCCATTTCACCAACAACTTCCTCAAAATGAAAAGATTTAAATTCCTGCTGTTCGTCCTGTTTCTTCAGATGGTCACCTTCGGATCGCAGGCCCAGTTTTTACAGGATGCCATGAAGATCATCGACCAGGGTACGGGAGGGCTGACCGAGAAAGACGCCGCAGATGGCATTAAGGAGGCGCTGGTAAAGGGCACTGGCGAGAGTGTGGCCGTGGTTTCGAAGCTCAATGGCTTTTTCGCGAATCCCGCAATCAGGATCCCCTTTCCCGAAAGTGCGCAGACGATCGAGTCTAAGCTGAGGGCGCTGGGGTTCGGCAGCCAGGTTGACGAGGTGATCCTGACCATCAACCGTGCTGCAGAGGATGCAGCCAAAAGCGCCCAGCCCATCTTTGTATCCGCCATCACTGGCATGAATATCTCCGATGCCATCCAGATCGTGAAGGGTCCCAACAATGCCGCCACACAGTACCTCGCCCGGACCACCACCCCTGAACTCAAGGCGAAATTTACCCCGGTGATCAAAGCTTCGCTGGATAAGGTGGACGCCACCCGGCTCTGGACCGACCTGATCAACACCTACAACCAGATCCCCTTCGTCGCCAGGCAGAACCCAGATCTCACGGCCTATGTGACAGAAAAAGCCATCGGCGGACTCTTTACGATGATCGCTAAAGAGGAACTGAAGATCAGGCAGGACCCCGTGGCCCGCACCACCGAATTGCTCAAAAAGGTTTTTGGAAAATAACAGGTTGCGCTACAGCTGAATGGTATAGTTGTAATTAACGGCCTCCCCACTCTTTTTTTCAGGCTTTTCCTGCTCCATGGTATATGAAACTGTGAGGACGGGGGTTGCCACGGGAAGGTGGAAATTGATGGTGGTTTTGGATGTCAGTCTCACACGAACGCCGCGGTTCTTCACCTTGTCGAAGCGAAGCAGCCCGATCACCCGCAAAGCCTCCTCATCACAGCCAAACCCGAGACTCTTCAGAATGCGCGGATTGCTCACCGACCCATTGTCGTGAATGTCGTATTCAACCACAACGGAACCCTCTATTCTGGCCTCCAGGGCTGCTTCGGGATAACGCAACTGTTCTGCGATGAACTCCCGGAAGGCCTTGTTCCCCCCGGCATATTTCGGTAGGTTCAGGAACTGTTTTTTGTGATGATGATCGGGCATGGGTCAGGTTGGGATGATTCTGTGCACAAAGGTAACCTCTTTCTCCGGAAAAAGCGCAACCCTATTCGTCGCGCAGGCCAGGCAGAATATCCTTTTTCAGGGCCGATCGTGCCGGGAACCAGATCCACAGGAATCCGTTGATTCCCATCAGGAGGAGGATCACGGAAATAAACCCTGCCGGCGCGCTGTACTCGGGGGTGAGCAGCGAGGGCAGGATGCCTGTCAGCGAGGAGACCATCCCAAGGAGAAGTGCCGAAATGAGGATGACGAAATGTTCGGCCAGGATGCACCGGCGGATGAAATCCGGGCGGAAGCCGAGCGCCAGGTAAAGCGCCAGCTCCTGCCTGCGCTGCCGGATGTTCCGTAAAAGCACGATTCCAAGTCCCACCGTTCCGATCAGCATGCCTAAACCGCCCAACATCATGAAAACCGTGAGGTAGGTGTTCTCTACTGCATTGAAAGCGGCCAGTCGGGCTGATGCCGGTGTGAGGGAAAGGCCCAGGTCGCGCATCAGCGATTCAAGCCGTTGGGTGATGGTATCGCGCATCGCGGGCGGAGCATCGACCAGCATCTGCCGGGATGCGCCTGCCGAGGGGAAGAAGATCCGCAGCAGGCTGTCGGAAACCAGGAGATGGCCCTGGAAGATCGAGTTGTCGAGACCGCCCATCAGTTTGATGTAGAGCAGCCCGCCCGATTCATCGCGGTACACCAGGGTATCGCCGACCGATTTCCGCAGTCCCCATGTAATGACTGTCTGATCTGCAAAGCCGGGGATGGTGTTTGGCCCCAGCCTGGTGGCCAGTGTCTTCCAGGGATGATCTTTATCTGTGGATGGATCGGTGCTGATGAAGCTGAAGGCTTTTTGACGGTCAAAGAAACTGGCGGGAACCCCGAGGATACCGGGGGTGGAAACCTGGTTGAGGTTGAGGCAGCTGGCGTCATCGCCACTGACCTGCGAAAACTGAATGTATCTAACCGGCTCCAGGATATCTTCGTCACGGAGACCGAATTTCGAACCTCCGTATGGGGAATTCAGGTCATCCTGGATGGGCAGCATGGTCTCGCCCCATAGCAGGAATCCGCCGGTTCCCGAAGCAGGGTTGGTCTCACCGCCATAAAAGGTCTTGTGGTTGGCCCCGGTGATCATGACGATGAAGGTGCCCAGTGCCAGCAGCGACACGGCCGAAATGGTCCTCCCGCGGCGGAGCGAAAGGTTCCGGAACACCAGTTCCCGGAAACCGGGGATGGCCACTCCCTTTTTCATGGCCATGCGGCCAAGGTACCAATAGATCGCAGCCAGTCCCCCCAGGAGCATCAGTCCGCCGGAGGTGAGGAACAGGGTGACATTCATGGTCTGGCCGGTCAGGAGCAGCCACGCCAGGAGTGCAAGGGCTACCAGGATGGAGGCTGCAGCTACTGCGAGGTTGATCCGGAGTCGACCGTTTGAAGCCGGGCTTTGCGCCGACAGGATTCCCCGGGTCAGGGCTTGCAAAGGCTTCCCTAAATTTCTCCGGATGGCCAGGATCAATACCATCATGGAAGTAAATAGGCCCAGGGCTGAACCGGTGAGCATGGTCTGCAGCCGGACCCTCATGACGATCTGCGTCGTATTGACGGCATCATTCCATACTGTGTTCAACCCGATGACCAGGAGCTGGTTATAAAAAATCCCAAGCAGGGCGCCCGGGATGACACCGGCCAGCACAACGGGCAGCACTTCCCAGGAGAACATCCGGAGGATCCGGCCCCGGCGGAAACCAAGGGAGGAGAGGAGTCCCGCTTCAGCCATCCTGGATTGGGCCAGCAGGGTGAAAAGCATTGAGGTGAGGAGCAGGGCGCCGAGCAGGATGAAAAAGCTCAGGCTGAGGAAAAGTTCACCGAAGTCGGTGGAGTTGGCGGCCGCCTGCATCCCTTCGGCCTGTACCGGCCTGAAGAAGAGTCCCGATTGCCGGGGGTTGATCTGCTTCATCATGGCGGATTCGATTCCGGGAAGATCCTTCCCGCGGGCAGAAAACCGGAAGGCGGTAAAGTTGCCAAAGCGGTTGCCCCATATCTTTTTCCCGTCATTCATGGAGATGAAGGCTTTGGGACTTCCCCTGAAATGCTTCCAGTATAATTCGTCCTTGTCCCGTATTTTTTTCAGGTCAACAGGCGCGCCGGTCTCCCAGTCGCGGCAGTTCCCGGCATCCGACATCCCCGGGAAATCGGGCATCAGTCCGCGGTCCGACAGTCCGCCGGCCAGCGGGAAGACCGACTTCACCTGGAACCGGGCACTGTCCTCGCGCAGCGACCGCAGGGGACCCATCAGGAAATAGCGGAGCATCACCGAATCGCCGGCTCCGACGCCCAGGTCGCTGGCCAGCCAGTCGGTGATGAGGATCTGCCGCTTCCCAAGCAGTTGCTCCAGGAATGATTCGCTGGCTGCCGTTACAAAGGAGTAGGGGGTTGACCTGTTCCCTGCCGAGATAGAATTGACCACGTAGGTGAGGATGGATTGGCATCCGGGGAGGACTGACAACACCGCATGGGCCATAGAATCGTCGAAAAATATCCGGTCGGTGGTGATCTCCCATCGTGGTTCCCCCGTGTTTACTGGCTCCCTTGAAAGGGATGTAGCAAGGCTGGCCCCGGATGCTTTTTGCCCGGCGGAATTATCTACGATCGTAAGGGGTTTGAAATGAAGTCCGGCATCCTCCGGTTTCCAGCAGGTGCGCAGGGCGCTGTCGAGCCGGGGGATGGTTGTCTGCTGAGCTCCGTTGCCCGAAACCAGCAGCAGGTTCGCATACCCCGGCAGTTCAAGCAGCGACGACATCTGTTTCAGTGAAAGGAAGATGTTGAAAGGGGCGGTCTGGTTGCTTTTCAGGCTGAACCGACCCAGCTGTTCATCCTCCGCGATGGCCTTGATCTTTACCCTGACGGAGACCGAGGGCATTTTCTCGGCCACGAATGGGGCGCCGGAGGGGGCCTTTCCCTGTTTCCGGATCCGCAGGAGCAGTTCATCGCCCCGCCTGAGTTTCAGTCTTTCGGCGGTGTTCCTGCTGATGATCGCCTCCTCTTCGCCCGGGGCCGGCAGCGGCGAATCGCAGAGCTGGCCGAACCGTTCATCCACGCCGGTCACCTCCACCTGATTTATCCTCAGCTCTTTATCGCTGTTGATGGCCATTCCCGATACCCTGAGGGCCGGCACTGCCGGAACGGGGAGGAGGGCGGTCAGCTCGTCGGCCAGCTGCTGCCTGAAAAACCGTTCATTCGATTGCAGTGCATAATCTGTCTTCCCAAGGCGGATGCGGGTAAGACGCTCCAGGCTGAACCGCACCGAGTCACCCACGATGAGCGCCCCAGTGAGCACGGCGGTACTGATCGCCACACCGGCGACAACGGCCAGGTAAGGTTTCCGGTAATAGCGGAGGTTGCAGAGGATCAGCCGGATGAGATTCATCTTTGTTCGGTCAGGTTAAGGCTGCCAGAGGTCAGCTTATAGACCTTTCCCATGCCTGCGGCGAGTTCGGCTGAATGGGTAACCACCACAACTGCCAGGTTTTGCTCCGTATTCAGCTCCCTGAGCAGCTGTCCAAGCAGGGCCGCATTGGCGGCATCCAGCGAACCGGTAGGTTCATCGGCCAGCAGCAGCCGGGGCTGGTTTATCAGCGCCCGAACCACAGCGGCCCGCTGACATTCGCCCACCGACATCTGTACCGGGCGATGGTGCACCTGGTCTTTCAATCCAACCCGTTCAATAAGCATTTTGGCCCGTTCGATGGTCATTTTTCTTACCGAAGGATCCTTTACTGGCAGTGCCGGGAGAAGGATATTCTCGAGGAGGGTCAGCTGCGGCAGCAGGTGGTGCAGCTGGAAAACAAAGCCGATGAACTGGTTCCGCCTGTCGGCCAGCCGGTTTTCATCCAGGGCGTTGGTATCGGTCCCGTCCAGGATCACCCTGCCGGAGGAGGGACGGTCGAGGGTTCCCAGGATATTGAGCAGGGTGCTTTTTCCCGAACCCGAAGGGCCGACGATGGCGATGGAATCACGTTCCCCGACCGAAAGGGAGATCCCGTTGAGGATCACGTTCCGGATCCCCGGTCCCGGCTGATCGTAATGTTTGGATATATTCTGAAGTTCTGCGACCATGGTATCTAGATGGGTTGAATCAAGGGTTTATCAATGTAAAGTCTTATTTATCACTTTCTCATACACCTCCACCATCTTCTTTGAGAGAAGGCGGCAATCGAAATGTTCCTCTATTGACTTCCGGCCTGAGCGGCTCATCTGTTCCAGGGCGGCAGGGTCGGATAACACCTCTGCCAGTTTTGATGACAAGGCCTCCGCGGTGTTGGGATGGTAAAGCCGGCCGCCACCGGTGGTCAGGATGATCTCGGGGAAGGCGCCCAACTCGGGCTGGATCAACGGCACTCCCGAAGCCAGCGCTTCAACCTGGTATAACCCGAAAGCCTCTCCCTTCAGCACGGGAACGGATAGCACCGACACCGATTTGAAAAAGCCAGCCAGATCCTCCGTTGTGAAGTTTTCAATGATCTCAAAATCCTGCCCGATGCCCTGTTGCTCCATCTTTTTCATCTGCCGGTGAAGAAAGGGTTTGTCATCCCCGGTCATTCCGCCGGTCGCTTTCAGTTTCAGTGCTTTAAATCTGGGATCTCTCTTCAGCAGGATAAAGGCGTCCACGAGGATCTCGAAACCATTCTCTTCACAGATACGGGAGAGATAACCCAGGGCCGGGGGAGAGTCAGCGGGGAGCGACCATCTGTAATTTCCGGGCTTTACCCCGATGTGGACCACGTGCATCTTTTCGTGAGGGATGGCTATTTTTTCCTGCATCACGCCGGCAAACCAGGAACTGACGGCGATGAAGGCATCGACATCACGGCATTTATCGGCCATCAGCTGCCATATTTTTCCGCGCCATGCAGGTTCCATCGCGTCCACCCACACATCTTCGTCCTGCAACGAACACACCACCGGCACCTTCACCTCCTCCCTGATCTGCTTGGCCATCCCCAGCAGGAGGGCATTGGAGAAGTGGACGACATCCGGCTTCTCCTTGTACTTCAGGAAATCGACCAGCCGCTCCAGTTCATGTTCCTGGTTGCCCTGCTCTCCGAGGAGCATCGATTCGGTGAGCTCCTCCAGTCCGTGCGCCCTTGTCGACCCCGACTTTTTGGCGGCAAATTTCAGCATCGGCTTTGAGTCGAAAAAGTGCTCCATCCATCCCGGCATGTGCCTGAAGAGTGGAAACTGCTGCTTGAGGTAGATGTTCACGGCGCCATAGAACACCGGCACATCCCCGTTCGTCTTCTTCCCGTCGATGGTGAGGGGCAGGTACATCGGGAGGGTGATGGCATCGTGCCCCAACTCGCGGAGGGAGTTCACGTAGGCGCTGTCGCGCAGACAATTCCCGCAGTAAAAGGTGCCGCCGAAGCCGGGAACGATGTTAACAATTTTCATACAGGATTTGCGATTATGCAATTTACGATATACGATATACGATATACGATTTTATTTTGCTGGGCCGAATACATATAGTTTTCCGTCCTGGGCGCCGATTGCAATCATGGTTGAGGTAACGGCAGGGGTGCTTACAATCGGACTGCCGATTTCGTAGGTCCAGATTTCCTTGCCTGTATCTGTCTCCAGCACATGGATCCTCCCGTCGGTTGAAGCTGCAATGACCAGGCTGCCTGAAATCACCGGGGAGGCATCCACCTTTCCCAGTGTCTTGAATTTCCACACCATTTCTCCGTTCACCGCATCAAAACAGTAGATATAACGGTTCTGCGACCCGGTTATTACCTTCCCCGAACCAACCGCAGGGGAGGCCATGAAGGGGCCGCCTCCCGGGGTCTTCCACCGGATCTTCAGCTGGCGGAGATCGAAACAGAAGAACACGCCGTCGTAATTGCCGAAAAAAGCCTTGTCGCCGAGTACCGCTGCCGAAGCCGGGACGTAGGTCCCGATGTTGGTTTTACCGGGCGCCTTTCCGTCCACGATATTCACCAGGTGAAGAAAACCGTCGCAGCCACCGAAGACGGCCAGCTTTTTGTCAATAGCCGGTGACCCGTTGATGAAATTCCCCGACTCGTATTTCCACAGCGCCTTCCCGGTGGAGGCCGAGACACAGTGAAGGTTGTAATCATAGCTCCCGACCAGGATGCAGAGCTCTTTCGTTTTAGGCTGGATTACCCAGTTGGCCGAGCCGGAGATCTGCCCGTCGGTGACATATTTCCAAATCAGGGCGCCGGTCGCTGCATCCAGCGCATAGAGGATCCCTTCGGTGGAACCTGCATAAATTCTATTCTTTAAAAGCAGGGGCGGAGCCTCCACCGAGGTGCCGGCGTTGAATTTCCATTTCAGCTGCCCGGCGGTGGTGATGGCGTAAATGTATCCATCGTCGGAGCCGATGAAGATGACGCCCTCCCCGATGACGGGCGAAGATTTGATGGCATCGCCGGTTTTGAAGGTCCACAGCAGCCTGAAGGGTGGCTTCAGGGCAGCTTTCGACAGGCCGGTGAGCTGGGCATTCCCGCGGTAGGAGGGCCATGTCTCCTGCCCCTTCAGGTCATGCCCGTTGCAGGCCAGCATGCAAAGCGACATGAACAGGATAACCCGGTTGCTGGGGTTCATTCTCATCGAGAATTCCTTTCTTCCTGTTCTTTAAAGGCCAGCGCTCCTGTTGGACATGATTCCACACAATCCCGGGCGGTGATGGTCAGCGCTGCTTTGATGGTTTCATTGAAAGGAACCGAAATGCGCACATCAAAGCCGCGCCCGGCAAAGGTAAGGCCGATGGATTCACCGTTCAGGTTTGTGATCTCCACACACAGTCCGCACCGGATGCACTTTTCGGTTTCAAAAACCACCAGGTCGTGCTGCACCGACCGGGTTAGCAGGTTCCGGTCGGGGGCCGCAAATCTCTTCCGGCTGGCATCATATTGTTCCCCGTATTGCCTGAGTTTGCAGCTCACGGGTTTCCGGCAATCGCAGTGCATGCAGCGCTGCGCTTCGCGGATGGCCTCTTCGCGGCTGAAACCCTGCAGTTTACCTCCGGCAGGTTCCACCCGGTGATCGGAGATGGCCTCCTGCAGGTATTCTTTCCATTCGGGTTCAAACAAGGATCCGAAGGCGGATACCGACCGCTGTTTGTGGCGAAGGGCGCCTGGACTGGCTGCGAGGTAGCTTTCAACCTGCTGTGCGGCCAGTTTACCCTGGGCGGCCGACTGGACCGCCATTTTCTGTTCCCGGATGATGCTCCCGCAGGCGAAAACGCCGGGGATGGTGGTACGGAGTGTGTGCTTATCCACCTGCACATCTTGTTGTATCCCAAAGGATTCCAGCGGGTTGGTAACTCTGCTTCCCGTGGCGAGGATTACGGCGTCAAATCGGGGGAGGATGGTTTGATGAAACAGGTCGAGCGTCACCGGGATCCCCAGGCGGAATTCCGCCCCCATGTCGCGTATGGTGTCAATTTCGGTTTGCAGGATTTCCCTGGGGAGATGATCTTCCGGAATATCATATCGCAGGGTTCCGCCTGCCTTTTCGTGTCGGTCGAACAGCACCACGGCATGACCCGAACGCAGCAGGTAAAAGGCGGCAGAGAGCCCGGCGGGACCGGTTCCAATGACCGCGACTTTTTTCCCGGAGCTTATGGGAATATCCCAGTCCTCCTCTCCGAACTCTGCGGCCGATCGTTTCAGCAGGCAGATGGAGACAGCCTGGTCGATGGATCTCCGCTTGCAGGCCTTTTCGCAGGGAGCGGGGCAGATGGTTCCTAAAATTGAGGGGATGGCGATCTCTTCGTATACGATACGGAGGGCTTGTTCAAAATCACCGCGGGCGATCAGCCGGTTCATCAGGGGGATGTCCAAGAAGGCCGGGCATGTGAGACGGCAGGGGGCCTCGCAATCGCCCACATGGTCGCTGAGCAGCAACTCAAGTGCCTCGCGCCGGGCTATGATCACCTCCTCCGAACAGGTGAGAATATCCATCCCATCGGCCACCGGCATGGCGCAGGAGGGAACCAGGTTATCACGGTCCACCTCCTTCACCAGGCATACCATGCACGAGGGATGGTTGGTGAAACCTGGTTTGAAACACATCGTGGGAATGTCGATGCCCAGGGAGGCCGCTGCCTCCAGAACAGAGAGACCCTCCTGCACTTCAACAGGTATTTGATCGATCGTTAATTTCACCATTTTGTTATACCTCATTGCCAATCTTGCAGGCCTTTATTTGATCTCTACCGCATCCACCGGGCAGATCTGCCTGCAGATGTCACATTTAATACATTTTTCCATGTCCACCGTGTGCTTTTCATAGGGCTGGAAGGCAATGGCCCCAGAGGGACAGCGCTGGGCGCATTTGGTGCACCCGATGCATTCATCGTTGATCTCGTAACGAATCAGCGGCAGGCATTTCCCGGCCGGGCAATGACCATCCAGGTGGGCCTCATACTCCTCTCTGAAGTTGTGCAGGGTGGTAAGCACCGGGTTCGGCGCGGTCTTTCCGAGTCCGCAAAGGCTTCCCTTCGCGGTGCTCAGTGCCAGTTTTTCCAAATTATCCAGGTCATTGCGGGTTCCCTGTCCGCTGCGGATCTTCCCCAGCAGTTCGAGCATCCGGCGGGTGCCGATGCGGCAGAAGGTACATCTTCCGCAGGACTGGTTCTGGGTGAAGGAGAGAAAATAGTGGGCGATGTCGACCATGCAGTCGGTGTCGTCGAGCACGATGAGCCCCCCCGAACCCATCATGGTGCCGGCCTGTTTGAGTGCTTCAAAATCGATGGGCATGCCGGCTGCAGAGGCGGGCAGGCATCCGCCCGAAGGACCCCCGATCTGGACAGCCTTGAATTTCCGGTCGCCGGCAATGCCCCCGCCAATCTCCTCCACGATCTGCCGGATGGTAATCCCCATCGGGACCTCAATGAGGCCGCCGCGCTTCACCTTGCCTGCCAGCGCAAATACTTTGGTGCCCTTGCTTCCGGCCGTGCCGATGGTCGCAAAGGCGCCTGATCCGTGATGCATGATCCATGGCACCAGCGAAAGGGTCTCGGTGTTGTTGATCAGCGTGGGTTTGTCCCACAACCCCTTAACGACCGGGTAGGGAGGCCGCATCCGAGGGATCCCGCGTTTTCCCTCCACCGAGGCGATGAGGGCGGTCTCCTCGCCGCATACAAAGGCGCCGGCGCCTCCGAAGATGCGGATGTCGAAAGAAAATCCCGAGCCCAGAACGTTGGTCCCCGTGATGCCATTCTCCCTGCAGATATTCAGCGCCTCGCCGATCCGTGTGACGGCCAGGGGGTATTCGGCCCTGATGTAAAAGATCCCTTGCGATGCCCGGGTGGCAAACCCCGCAATGAGCATCCCCTCGATGATCCGGAAGGGATAGGATTCGAGGAGCATCCGGTCCATGAAGGCGCCGGGGTCGCCCTCGTCGCCGTTGCAGATCACATATTTTTCTTCACTCTCCTGGTCCTTCACCAGCTGCCACTTCTGCCCCGTCGGAAAACCGGCCCCGCCGCGGCCGCGCAGCCCGCTTGCGACGATCTCATCCACCACCTTCTGGCGGTCCATCTCCTCCAGGCATTTCCGCAATGATTCAAAGCCACCTGCCCTTTGATAACCCTCCAGATCAACAGGATTGGTCACCCCCCTGTTCTCGGTGGCGATGTTGACCTGGGGACCCAGGAACCTGGAGAGCGGGGTGTCGCGCTGCTCCCCGAGATACCTCCTGAAGGATTTGGGCGCGCCATCGGCCATCAGGTGTTCAAAAATGTTGAAGAATCCGCTGCGCAGGCGGTTGTAATATCCCTGGGGTTTGAAATGGGTCAGCAGCACCTCCCTCACCTCTTCGGGTTTTATTTTTGCATAAAAGGTCGGGTTTTCCCCGGGTTTGATCACCTCCAGGATGGGAACCTGGTTGCAGATCCCCACGCATCCCACCTGCTGCACATCCACCCTGATCTTCGTCTGTGCCAGGGTCTTCTCAAGTTCCATCTTCACATCCGAACTTCCGCTGGCCACGCAGCACGATCCGAGTCCGATGCGGATTTCGCCCTGCACTCCGGATGAAGGGGTATGATATTCATGTTGGCCGGCCGGATGATCCCTCCTCCGGGAGAGAAATTCGCGGAGGATCGCGCCCACTTTCTCCGGTTCCACATGGCCGAAGGTGACCTCGTCGATGCGCACGGCCGGGGCAAGGGTGCAGCAGCCCAGGCAGGCCACCTTTTCGATGGTGAAGATGTAGGAGGCATCGGTGTCCTCATCATTATTCAGCTTCAGTTCCCGACGGAAGGCCTCGTAAACGAACTGCGAACCCTTAACATGGCAGGCGGTGCCGGTGCACACGCTGATGCGGTGCTTGCCGGCCGGCTGGTGCCTGAACTGGGTATAGAAGGTGGAGATACCGGAGATCTGCGCCGGGGTGATACCCGTTGTCTCACATACGCGCCGAAGTGCCGCTTCGGGGAGGTAGTTGAATTCATGCTGGATATCCTGCAACAGGGGGATCACGGCATCGGATGTACCCCCATGCAGGGCCACCATACGGTCGACTTTTTCGTGTATATTCAGACTATCTCCCAATGCAATATAAGTTTTTATCTCCCCGAATTATGATCTTTCCCTCTGCAAACGCCGGTGTGCATACGGATGCTTCTCCAAGCGGGGATTCGCTGATCACAGAAAAGGTTTGATCGGCTTTGATGATGTGCATGATGCCTTTTTTATCCAGGAGGAAGACCTTCCCCTCGGCCACAACGGGTGAGGCAAATACAGGAGTTCCCAACTCCTGCTCCCAGTATTTGGTCCCGTTTTTCGCATCGTAGCAAACGGATGCGCCATAGCTTGTCACCAGGAATAGATATTTCCCGGTTGCCACAGGGCTGGGAATATCCGACAGGTAATCGGAATCCTCCCACAGCAGTTTTGGAGTGTCGCCGGCCTCCAGCGCCGAAAGCTTTGAAAAATCATTTACGGCATACACCACGCCATCTGCATAGGCCACGCTCGGCCCCACCTCCCCCGAAATACAGTTCATCCTCCATAACTCCTTCCCGGTTGACGGATCATACGAGGCCACCATGGGATCGGATGTTAATATCAGCTCTGTTCTTTTTCCCGTATGGATGAGCACAGGTGAAGCCCACGAAATTTTCACCGCACGGCTGGTCTGCCACACCGGTTCGCCGGTCTTTCCCGCCAGCGCCATGACGCTGCCCGATCCCCGCTGGTCGTACTGGATGATGAGCAGGTCGTGGTACATGATGAGTGAAGAGGAGTGGCCGTAATGGTTCTGGGGAATGCCCAGGTTTTTGGACCACACAGGGTTCCCCTCAAAGTCGAAGGCAATAAGGTCGCCGTTGGCAAAAATGGCATAGACCCTTCTTCCATCAGTGGTCAGGGTGGGGGCGCAGAAGCCGGTTTCCCTGATAACCTTGGGCTCCGTGGCCGGGCTGCCGGGGATCTTCTCCACGGTTTTCCGCCAGAGGATCTTCCCGCTGCTCAGGTCGAGGCAATAGATCTCGCGCATTGTTTCACTGGCGCCGGAGAGGAATATCCGGTCGTTCCAGATGATGGGCGAATTAAAGCCAGGCAGGGGGATCTCCGTTTTCCACTTGACATTTTTCCCGCTTTTTCCGTCCCAGCTGGTGGGAATGTTCTTCTGCGCGGCCAGGCCAATTCCGCCCGCTCCCCTGAAGGAGGGCCAGTTGGCCGCATTTTCCTGCGCCGTGGGATACCCATCCAGGATGGCTCCCGCAGTTCCGCCTGCCACGGCGGCACTTCCGGCCGAATCGATCTTCAGGCTTTCAGCCATCGTTCCTGTTTTGATAACCCCGGTGGTTTGCGTTTTCTCTGCCTTTGATCCTGTGAATGAGGTGCCGGACTGCAGGGTGTCGATGCCGGCGGCCAGCCCGATATTTTTCCCGAGTTCGTGGTGGGTGAGGAACACAAGCCCAACGGAGAGGGCCACAATGGAGAGGCCGGTATAGGCCACCCAGAGCCTGTTGATCTTCCGCAGGTGCCAGAAGTTTTCTTTCTCGTCTGTTGGAATTTCGGGCAGGGTTTTCTGCATGAGTTCAAGGGCCTTTACGCAAATCACCACCACCAGGAGGCTGAAAAAGAGCAGGTAACCGCCCATCCTTACCTGCCACTGCGTGGTGAAGAAGGACTTCCGGGCGAGGAGGTCGAGTTCCCTGATCTCCTGGCGGATGGTCTCGTCGCCGGGGCTGGCATGCATGCGATCAACAAGTACTTTCAGTGCAGGAGTATTCAACGGATCGGTGCGCTTGAGCTGGATAAAGTTCACGATGATCAGCACACAAAGGATTGCGGCAAAACCGGCGCTCAGCAGGCTGATCTGCTGAAGCAGTTTCCGGGTGGAAGCCGATGATTTCGGGTCGTTCATATTCTTTCCTCCTTTGGTAAGGGAGTTACGGGACAGTAATCCACACACCGGGCACAGCTGAAGCACCTCCCTTTGTTCGGCGTGTAATCCGCGTTGTATGAGATGATCAGCCGCCGAGCCAGGATGATCCCGAACACCAGGCCTACGAAGCAGCCAAGGATCCAGCCGCCTGTATAAAACTGGCGGAGCACCGCAGTAGCCTCAGCAAAAACCTGTGAGGCGGGTTTTCCCGATGATTTAAAGGCGGTAATTTCAAATGGTTCTGGCTTGACTGCAAAGGCAGCCGTGTCGAGCAGGGTCCGGGCCAGCTGCACCTTCCCGTTCACCCCGGCCAGGGTTTCGTGAAGCTGTGATCCCGTGTATCCTCCCAAAAGGGCGAAGAGGGGAACCAGCAGGCTGATGAGGATTAATTTCCGCAGGGTGACCGGCCGCTCTTCAGGGTTCTTCTCCGTGACCGGCATGTCGATGGCGTCGTATGGACAGGAATTCTCGCACAGCCGGCACTGGATGCACCCGGCCGGCGTGATGGTGATGTGGCGCCAGGAGAAGCGGCTCATCCAGTTGAGCAGCACCCCGTATGGGCAGAGGAAACGACAGTAGGGGCGGGCGATGAAGATCCCCGAGATCAGCAGGATCCCGGCAAACAGGAACATTCCCAGGGAGGCATCGAACCTGAATATTCCAACGAAGGGGTCGTACCGGCAGATGACGAAATCGGTGCCGGTGGCGGCGTAGAGCACAGCCAGCCCCAGGTAGAGATAGGGGATCAGTCCCAGCACCGCATTAAGCCGCACCCCCATTCTCTGCGGTTTGAAGGCGACCAGGTCCTGCATCGCCCCAAAGGGGCACACCCCGGCGCAAAAGGTACGGCCGAAGAAGAGGGTGAACACCAGGGGCAGGATGAAAAACCCGATCACCGTAAGCGGGATTACGTAGGAGCCGTCAAACAGCGCCAGCGTCACATTCTGTATGGAGCCAATGGAACAGATGCATCCCTCGCGGTAGAAGCCGAAATAGGCCAGCGAGACGAGGGAGGTCCAGAAAATCCCCATCCGCGACCGTTTTTTCAATACCAGCCAGGTGATGAAGGCAAGGGCCGCAACAAGGACTACGAGGTCCATGATGGCCAGCAGTTCGGCGCGGGGTGATGGCTGCAGGGTTTCGGGCTGAATATAGCCCGATTCAAATTCGGGTTTTGGAAAGCGCTGCACGGCCTGCACATCCAGGAACTGAATGGTAAGCAAGATCGTCATAAGCAGGAGCGCTATTCTTTTTTTCATCCCCGGTCTTCTCTGTTTTTTTCTTTCGTATTTCCCTGTTCAAATCCCTTAAACAGGTATGGTCTGTTTGCCGGAACGCGGCTGAAGGCATCAGCCGGGCAATTCCGGGCGATGGAGCATTCGTTACAATGTTCGCAGATGTTCTGCCTCACCTGCAGCTGAAGCGATCCGTTTCCGAAGGCGCCGCACCCCTTCACGCATTTCCCGCAGCCGATGCACAGCGGTTCATCAATCGTGTATTCAAAAAAAGGATCCTCTACGAATTTCCGCCTGATGGCATTGGTCGGGCAAAGCTGGTTTTCGGCTCCGGTAGTCAGGGTCTTGGTCTCCGGCTTGAAATAGCCGCCGCACAGGTCGCAGTAGCCACACATTGCATATACATGGGTGCACCTGACGGCCGACTGGGCCAGGACGCAATTTGTGGCGCAGCGCCCGCACTGGATGCACTTGGCCGGGTCGAGCTGCCATACGGTTTGCCCCGAGAGGGTCTTTCGTGCTGTAAGCACAGCCACGCCCCCGATCCCGACCAGGAGGGTGGCCCGGATGCCGGTGACGATGAATTTCCGCCGGTCGATTTTCGGGTTATCTGCTGATTCTTCCATCGCTGGTATTGGTTAAGCCGCCCCTGAACTTCCGGGCGGCTGGCAAGTTGCATTTTTTTGACAGATCACACCGCCCGCAGGTATAATCCTGCCGGCAGGGATCGGCTTCGCTCCACCGCCTGAACAGTGTGCCGCTCACCATCGCAAGGACAGAGAGGATGCTGCCTCTGACCAACAGGTTGATAAATTGCCTTCTGTTCTGCATGGCCGCGTCAATGTTTATTTTTTTCCGTGAATATCCTGATCATGTTTTTCTCCGGATCGAGCACAAGGATCCGGTCATCCGCATCCACTGCCAGATCGAGCCCCTTCGTTCCCTCGATAAACTGGCCGGGGGCAGCCACCACGCACCTGAAATCACCGCCGGGGGTGTATATTTTGATGCGCTCGATCCCCTTCTCGCTGGTCACGAACGATCCGTTCGAAAGCCTGGCAAAGTGCGTCGGGTTGCAGCATCCGCAGAAACCATCGATGGTCATCGAGGCCTTTCCCCACGACGAAATGAGTTCCCCCTCTTCCCCGTAATGTTCGAAGCTGTACCGGCCGGGATTCACCACCCACAGTTCGCCCTTCTGATCGACCCCAAGGTCAAAATAGGGACTGGGGATCACGAACCCGGGAATTCCCTTCTCAGGATCCTTCTGGCCAATCTTTTGCAGGAGCTTCCCGGTCCCGTTGTAATGATAAACAACCTTATTCCCGGCATCAGCTACATACACATCATCGCCGTTCACCGCCACCGAGGTGATGAAGGCGTTTTCACCGCAGCTTTTCCATGTATTCAGATGGCTTCCCGAGACGGAATAGGTCTCCAGGTGATCGGTCATCCCGATATAGATCACGCCCATAGGATCGACATGGATGCACTGCCCCGGTTCGCGGAGAGTGAATCCACCCAGCCGTTTCCCAGACGGGTCGAAGATCTCCACGCCGCTGTCGCCGGAAACGTAGATGTGGTTCAGCCGGCCTGCCGCAATCCCATGAATTTTCGACAGTCCGGGCTTGATCTGCTGCACCTCGGCGTACCTCACCAGCGAGGTATCGCCCGCTTTAAGGGAATCCATATTATAGGCGTAGGGATTGACCTGGTTTGCCGGTTTACTGTAGAAAAGGTCCCATCCCATGAAGAGGATGACTGCCAGCAGAAGGATCAATGCACCGGAGATGATCAGTTTACGTTTCATTTCAGTGTGCTTTAATGTTGAGACAGACCATTTGTTTGGAATCCCGGATCAGCATATATCCCCCGGTAATGGCGATCGGACCCCATGAATCCTGCCCCTCCATGATCCGCTGTTTGTCGAGTACCGTGAACTGCGATGTGGATACTTTGGCAATGGTCATCTCCCCGTCGTCGTTGAGAATGAAGAATTTTCCATCAGCCATGATGTAAGGTCCCAGACCGAAACGGTCGGTCTTCCCACTGCTCATCACCGGGTTTTTGCAATCGGACGACCTGTAGCAGGCGAACTGGTTCCGCAGTCCCCCGGCATCCTTGGGCAGGATTCCGAATAGATATCCATCTGAAAAGACCGGTGTCTGCTGTTCGGAAGCCAGCCCCTCGGCAGGTTTGAATTTCTGAAGCACCTTTACGCTGAACTGCCCTGCGCTGCCGGTCACCTGCAGCAAAGCCGACCCGGCGCCGTAACCTGCCGTGATGAAGATCTTCCCGTTGTCGAGAATTACCGGTGAAGGGGCAACCACGGAGGGAGCAAATTCAGCCGATTCCCACAAAACCTTTCCCCGGTCGGCCCCATCTGCAGAGATGCCGCACACGCCGCCGATGGCCGCATACACATACATTTTCTTTCCACCCAGCATCATGGGCATCACGGAGGAGTGCGACATTTTCCATCCCTTCGGATTGGGCGTTTCCCAGAGTTTTTTCCCGGTATTGCAATCCACCGCCACCAGCAGGGCATTTCCCCCCGGGACGATGATCGCCGTTTCCTGGTCCAGCAGGGGGCATTGACCGGTGTACCAGAAGGGAATTTCAGTTTTATATTCCCTTTCGAGATCCATGCCCCAAAGGAAATCACCGGTGGCGCGCCTGAGGCACATCACCTGGCATTTCGGTCCGATGGAAAGTACGAATTTCTCGCTCACCGCGGGAACGGTTCTCGACAAACCGTGATTCCGCTTCAGGTGAACCCGGTAGCCACGCCGCCATAGTTCCGTTCCGCTAGCCAGGGAGAAGCAGCGCAACTGGTCGGCTTTCGTTGCTTCGTCATAGTCGAGCAGGTATACCTTCCCATTGTACACGGCCGGTGCCGCATGACCTTCGCCCAGCGCGACCCTCCAGAGGATCTCCGGTCCGTTTTTGCCAAAATGATCGATCAGCCGGACGGGTTCCTTGCTGATGTTGTCGCAGTCTGCTCCGCGGAAACGGGTCCAGCTGGTTCCGGCCACATCCGGTTCTGCCTTGAAAAATTTGAATTCTGCACCGATTTGTACCGGCTTCCCGAGGGCAAGTGCCCCCTTTTTCCGGTTATCCATTCCCGGCACCGACAGGGTGAAGGATTTCACAGGGTCATGGAGAAACCACCATGCCAGCAGTCCCAGGGCTGCCAGGATGAAGATCGGAAGTACAAACCGTGTCAGTGATCTGCCGGTCATTTTCGAATATCATACGCCATTAAAACGTCGCCATGCCTGATGTATAAGATTCCATCTTTGATCTCCGGGTGAGCCCAGTTGGGACCCTTTCCACCGGTGATCTTAAAGCTGCTGATGAGGTCGAACTTTTCAGGAACGGGCTTTAAAAGTCCCACGTTGCCATTCTTTTCATCATACAGGTAGAGCAGGCCGTCGGCCGCAATGATGGATCCCTTGGTCTGCCATTTCTGTTCCCAGGATTTTATTCCCGTTTTCCACTCAATGCAGCACCAGTTCCCGCGACTGTTATCTATCCAGTTCGCCCCGTAGATGTGGTCGTCCACCAGCACCACCCCCCCGTGGTGACAATCGAGCAGGGTATCGGTCCACACCAGATTGATGGCGGCCGCCTGGGCGGATAAGCTGAACATGGCCCCCACGTGGTCATATCCTCCGGTGATATAGAAAAATCCATCCTTATACAGGGGGGTGATTGTATTCGTTTTCGGCGCTCCCGGCCATACCTTGAGGCTGCGCTCGGGCATCAGTGCTGCATAATCGAATTTCCACAGGATTTTACCGTTGGCAGGATCGACGCCAATGAGGTTGTTGGCCATCATGGTGACGATCACGCGCTGGCTGCCATACTGGATCAGTCGTGGTGAGACATAGGCGCTGGTGTCGTTGAGGCTTTCGCTCTGCCAGATCGTCTCCCCTGTTTTTTTATCCAGGGCGACCATGGAGGTCTTTGGGCCGGCCGGGGTGTAGATCACCATGTTGTCGACGAGCAGCAGTGACTCGCACACGCCCCACTCGCCGTACACGGCACCAAACTTGCCGGCGGCATTGAGTTTCCAGTTGATCTTCCCGTCGGCGGCGTTGATGCTGGCGATGGTGCCGAGTCCGCTCAGCACATACACGCTGCCATCCTCCAAAGTGGGGGTGCACCGGGTTTCGGGAAAGGAGCTGTTCCAGGAGGGGCCGAAGGGGACCTGCCAGAGGATCTCTCCCTTCAGGTTCATGGAGGTCAGGTAATCTGTTGAATCTTTCATGCCGGTTACAAACAGCAGTTTGCCGTCAGAAACAGCCGATGAATAACCCTTCCCGATCCCGGGAGCCGACCACAAAAGGGCCGGACCCTCTGCGGGCCACCGGGTGAGCAGTCCTGTTTCAGGATAAACACCATCACGATTGGGTCCGCGCCATTGTGATATGACCTGTGCGTGAATGTTCAGGGTGAAAAGGACAAAGACAAGGAGGGCAAAAAATTTCTTCATATGGGTTTATTTTCCGGGTTATTTTTTTCTGATGTCGTAGACCATGAGGGAGCTGCCGTGGCGCACGTACAACCGGCCGTTGGTGATGACCAGGTGGGCCCAGTGCTGGTCGGCGCCGAAGGGAACCTTGAAGGCGCTGATCTTCCTGAAGGAGTTGGCCAGGGGTTCGGCCAGGACCACCTCCCCGTTATCGCCATACAGGTAAAGCAACCCATCGGCAAAGATGATGTTTCCCCTTCCGGTGATCTTCTCGGCATACATCCGGGCGCCGGTTTTCCAATCGAGGCAATACCAGGCCTTCCCCGAATCGTCCGATCCGAAGATCTTCCCGTTGACCAGCACGAAGCCGCCCATGCGGTTGTCGATATCGGTGTTGCGCCACAGCTCCTGTACGGAGGTTCCGTCGTCGGAAACCTTCACCATCACGCCGCCCTTCCCGTAACCGGATACGGTGTAAAGAAGTCCCTCGTGGTAGAGGGGGGTGTTGGCGTGCACCGAATATTTATTGGGTTGGTCGACGCTCCACAGTAATTTTCCGTTGGCGGCATCAATCCCAAGGATCGAACTGGCTGTTTGGGTGACCAGGATATGGCGTTTGGCCAGCCTGATGATCGCCGGTGATCCGTAGGCGCTGGTTTCGCCCTTGCCCGGGCATTTCCAGATGAGCTTCCCGGAATTCGGGTCGAGCGCCACCACATTGTACTCAGGCCCGCCGGCGGTAAAAAAGAGTTTATTGTCATCGAGCAGCAGGTTTTCGGTCACCCCCCACTTGATGTTGGGGGCCTGGTAATCTTTCAGTACATCGACACTCCAGATGAAGCTGCCGTTTTCGGCGCTGCGGCACACCAGTTTTCCGAGGCCGCTTAAGAGGTAAACCTTCCCGTTGTATATCAGCGGAGTGCTGCGTACGCCGGGCCAGCTTTCGGTCCATTCCTCTCCGTAGGGTACTTTCCAAAGCTGTTTCCCTGTGAGGTCGAAACAATAGAGGTACCCGATGCCTTCGGTGATCCCGGCGGTATAAATTCGACTGGAGGTGACGGCGGCAGAGGAATGGCCTTCACCCAGTCCGTCGAAGTGCCACAGCAGGGTGGGGCCGTTTTCAGGCCACACCTTCAGCAATCCCTGTTCCGGATAGATGCCGTCGCGGTTGGGGCCGCGCCATTGGGCCATATCCTGTGATATAACATAATTATGGAAGATGGATCCGCAGATCAGCAAGATCAGTAGTCTTTTCATGAGGGCATGTTTAATTGGAAATAAGGAAGTTATTGACGACAAAATTACCACAAAAATCGATAACAATTTTTTACTATTTTTGATCCAAATACGCGGATCATGAAAAAATATATCATCGCACTCGCCGTGCTGATCGTTATCAGTTTCAGCCCTGTCGCCGTAATATCATCGGTAAGCAGTCCAATGAGTGCGGAGATGCAGCATCCGAAGCCTCCGCCCAAGCCCAAGGCCCCCAAGAAAGCCCCCAAGCCAAAGCCACCCAAAAAACCGAAGAAACCAAAGGCACCCAGGCCGCCCAAGCCGCCGAAGCCTTTTTGAAGGGAGAAAGAAATTTACGATTTACGAAGTACGATTTACGATTTTTTTTCGTCACGCGTCACGCGTCACGATTTTACTTCATCACTCCATTACTCTGTTACTTCTTACCCTGTTACCCTGTTACCCTGTCACCTTTTTACTCCATCACTTTTTCTAGTAAGGAATCTTGTCAGCCTTCTCTTTCCACTCTGCAAAGAGCTCCGCGGCTTTGGGATGGCTGATGTGGCGGAAGGCGACGGTACGGTCGGTGGGATCGAGGCTGAGCTCCTCGTAAATGTGGTTGTCTTTAAATCCGATGCTGGCGGCTTCGTAACGGGTTGAAGAATAATATACCGTTTTGATGTTGGCCCAGTAGATGGCTGAAAGGCACATTGGGCAGGGTTCGCAGGTGGCATACAGTTCCGCCCCGGAGAGATCGAAATTCCCGAGGTTACGGCAGGCATCGCGGATGGCAACAATCTCGGCATGGGCGGTCGGATCATTCTGTGAACTTACCTGGTTCCCGCCCTTCCCGATCACCTGGCCGTCCATCACCACCACGGCGCCAAATGGTCCGCCGACATTGCTTCTTACCGATAAAAAAGCCACTTCGAAGGCTTCATCAAGATATCTTTCAATCACATCCATGGAATATTCTTTTTTACCAGGTCAAAGGGAAGACAAAATTACGCAAATAATCATTTTTACCAAGGAATGGTCAATTGTCAGCCTTTATCCATAATTTTGACGCTATCTTGATCTTTATCTAAAAAGAGGAACCTTGTCCGGACAATTTCACCCCATCCCGCTTCCACAGTTGTTACAGCTTACGCTTGATGAGATCAGGAAAGACAGGTTCATGGGGATCCCCGGAAGTTTGTTCTATCATCCAAGGCCGCAGGAGCCCTTCAGCTTTAAACGGTACGGCCGGTTGCTGGAAACCCCCATCGGGGTGGCGGCTGGTCCGCATACCCAGCTTTCGCAGAACATCATCGCTGCGTGGCTTTGCGGTGCACGGTACATTGAGCTGAAAACCATCCAGACCCTGGATGAACTGGAGGTCTCCAAACCATGCATCGACATGCAGGATGAGGGATACAATTGCGAATGGTCGCAGGAACTGAAGGTGCACGAATCGTTCAACGAATACCTGAACGCCTGGATCATCATCCACATCCTCCGGAAGGAGCTGGGATTCAGCGGTGAGTTTGGCACCCTGTTCAACATGAGCGTGGGCTACAATCTCGAGGGGATCCTGAATGAAAATGTACAATGGTTTTTCAGCCGAATGCAGGACTGCTCTTCGGAGCTTGCGGAGGCGAAGGAACAGGTAAGGGGTCTTTACCCGGCCATTGACAGCATGGATATCCCGGCCTGCATTTCCGACCATGTTACCCTCAGCACCATGCACGGGTGTCCTCCCGGCGAGATCGAGAAGATCGGACTCTACCTTATCCGCGAAAAGAGGCTGCACACTACCATCAAACTTAATCCGACCCTGCTGGGTGCAGAAGACCTTCGTGAGATACTCAACAAAAAGCTGGGATTTTCAACAGAAGTACCTGACCAGGCCTTTGAGCACGACCTGAAATATCCCGCGGCGCTGCGCATCCTGGCCTCGCTGAAGGCGGCCTCGGATGAGCAGGGGCTGGAGTTCAGCATCAAACTGACCAATACACTGGAGAGCCTGAATAAAAAGGATGTTTTTTCATCGTCCGAAAGCATGATGTACCTGAGCGGACGGGCGCTGCATCCCATCAGCATCACGCTGGCCCGGAAGCTGCAGAACGACCTTGAGGGGAAACTGGATATCTCCTTTTCGGCCGGGGTGGATTGCTTCAACATCGCCCGGGTGATTGCCTGCGGGATGAAGCCTGTGACCATTTGCAGCGACCTGCTGAAACCAGGCGGATATGGAAGGCTGCACCAGTATATTGAACATCTCCATGATGAATTTGACAGGAAGCAGGCCCGGAGCATGGATGAGTACATTTACGGGGCTGCCCTGTCCAACCTGAATATTTATGCAGACGAGGTGGCGGATGATCCGGCCTACCTGAAACATTCGTTAACCGATCCATCCATCAAGACCTCCAGGGAACTCGGCTGGTTCGACTGCATTCACGCCCCCTGTGCCGACACCTGTCCCACCGGCCAGGATATTCCACGGTACATGCATCACACGGCGCAGGGCGATATCCGGTCGGCCTTCGAGACCATTTTCGAGACCAACCCCTTTCCGTCGGTGACCGGCATGGTGTGCGACCACCTCTGCCAGCAGAAATGCACCCGGATCAATTATGATGAGGCCCTCCATATCAGGGAGGTCAAGCGATACGTGGCGGAGAACCGGGAGGCTGGCATCCACCCCATGCCATCCGGCGATGCCACAACCAGGCACAACCGGTCAGAGGATGACAGTCCAGTACTTCCCCTCCGGAAAGCGGCCATCATAGGCGCCGGACCGGCCGGGCTGTCGTGCGGCTGGTTCCTGCGTAAAGCCGGCTTTGAGGTGGATGTCTTTGAACAGAAGGATGTGGCCGGCGGGATGGTTTCTGCAGCCATTCCGGCCTTCAGGCTCACATCGCAGGCCATTGAAACCGACATTCAGCGGATCCTGGCTTCGGGCGTGCGCCTGCATGGCAACCATCCGGTTGACCGAACCCGGTTTGAAGCCCTCCGGCGCGACTATGATGTCATTTTCCTGGCCGCCGGGGCACAGCAATCGGTGAAATTAAAGATTGAAGGCATAGAATCAGCCGGGGTCATCGACCCGCTGGAATTCCTGTTTGCTGTAAGAAAGAACAAGCCAACCCCGTTAGACAGGCAGGTGGTCATCGTGGGTGGCGGGAATACCGCCATGGATGCTGCACGCACGGCCTACCGGATGGTAGGGAAAGAGGGGAACGTAACCATCGTTTACCGGCGAACCGTCAAAGAGATGCCGGCCGACCGGGGCGAGATCGAAGCGGTGAGGAACGAAGGAATCAGGATCATGGAACTCACCAACCCGCTGCAGGTTCTGTCGGCGGATGGCCATGTGACCGGTCTCCGCTGTTCCCGCAATGTACTTTCCCTCAGGGACAAGGACGGCCGCCCGGCTCCCAAGGCCGTTCCCGGTTCGGAATTTGACATCCCCTGCGACACCCTGATCCCGGCCATCGGACAGCGCCTGGCCATCGAATTCATCGATCCGGAGCAGCTGGTTACCGTTCCGGGAAGTTACAAAACAAAAATTCATGGGCTTTACCTGGGGGGTGATGCCCTGCGCGGCGCATCCACCGCCATCAACGCCATTGGTGACGGGAGAAAGGCCGCCGTTGAAATACTCAAAGAGGTTACCGGCCATCTTTCTAAAGAAAAGAAGACTGAAAAAGATACCGATATCCTGAAGCTGATGCACCGCAAGGCGGTGAGAGAATTTGGTTATGCGCCAAAAGAGATCCCCCTGGATTACCGGCAGACCTTTGATCTGGTGGTTTCCCCGCTTTCGCAGGAGGAGGCGGTGAAAGAGGCCTCCAGGTGCCTGCTGTGCGACGAGATCTGCAATATCTGCGTTACCGTGTGCCCGAACCTGGCCAACTTCGGTTACCGGGTTGAACCTGTTTCCTGGTCACTGCAGAAGGCGGTACTTAAAGAGGATGGAGGCATCAGGCTGGAAGAGGACAAGATCTTCAGGGTTGATCAGCCGTTCCAAATCCTGAACATCCGCGACCTCTGCAACGAATGCGGGAACTGCACCACCTTCTGCCCGGGCAGCGGGCGCCCCTTCGCCGATAAGCCCGCCATCCACCTCTCGGTAAAATCGCTGAACGAAGAGGGAAACGGTTTCTTCCTCAGCCGCCTTCCCCAAAAGCTGGTCCTGATTTACAAGGAGAAGGAGCAGGTAAAGACCCTGAGCCTGGCCGATGGCCGCTATGTGTATGAAACGAACCAGGTGAAAGCGATCATCCATCCCGGTACCTTTGCCCTGGAGGAGGTTAAATTCCTCACCCCCTGCGTGAGCGAGGTCCGCTTTGAGTTCGCCGCGGAGATGGCTATTGTATTGATGGGGGCGGGACAATTAGAGGTAACAGGGTAACAAGGTAACAGGGTAAGAAGTAACAGAGTATTGAAGTAATGAAGTAATGGAGTGAAATAGTGACGCGTGACAAAAAAATCGTAAATCGTAAATCGTAATTCGTAAATCCAAATGATTTCAATAATTTCTCAAATCACTGACCCCGCTGTTTTAGAGAAGGCGGTGGATCATTACCGTAAGAAGGGGATCATCCTCCCGACGTTCGCACAGATGCAGAATCCCGATCTGATCCCGGGGAAGATCAAAGATAAACTGAAGAGTATCGGCCTGTGGGAGCTTCATCCACTGAACCTGTTCCGGATCACCTGGAAGAATGAACCGGTCGCCTCCGGAGGATTGTACGGGGCCCCGAATTTCATCGAACTGCCAAAGGCGCTCACCGGCATCGATGCCCGGATCATCGTGATGCTCGGCAAATGGTTCCCAACCGGCGCGCATAAAGTTGGGGCCGCTTACGGATGCCTGGCCCCCCGCATCATCACGGGCGGATTCGACCCCACCTGGCACAAAGCCGTGTGGCCCTCAACCGGAAACTATTGCCGCGGGGGCGCATTCGACTCCTACCTCATGGATGTGACCGCTGTGGCTATCCTTCCGGAGGAGATGAGCCGTGAACGATTTGCCTGGCTTAAGGAGATCGGTGCCGAGGTGATCGCCACCCCGGGCTGCGAATCGAATGTGAAGGAGATCTACGACAAATGCTGGGAGATCAAACGAACCCGGAAGGACTGCATGATCTTCAACCAGTTCGAGGAGTTCGGCAACTCCTGCTGGCACTACGAGGTTACCGGGAATGCCATTGAGGAGGCCTTCAGGATGGTTGCCGGGAAGGAGGCGCACCTGGCCGCCTACATTTCGGCCACCGGGTCGGCAGGCACCATTGCGGCCGGCGATTATCTCCGGACAAAATTCCCGCACCTCAAGGTGGTGGCCTCCGAAGCCTTGCAATGCCCGACCCTGCTGCAGAATGGTTTTGGCGGGCACCGGATCGAAGGCATCGGCGACAAGCACGTTCCATGGATACACAATGTAAGGAATACCGATGTCGTCACCGCCATCGATGACGAAGACTGCATGCGCCTTCTCCGGCTGTTCAACGAAAAGGAGGGCCACGCCTACCTGGCAGCCAGCGGGGTCGATCCATCCCTGGTTTCCATGCTGGGTTCGGTTGGCATCTCCGGCATCGGGAATGTGCTTTCGGCCATAAAGACGGCCAAACATTTTGATTTCACCGGCGAAGATGTAATGGTGACCATCGCCACCGATTCGGCCGAAATGTACGGCTCCCGCCTGGAAGAACTCACTGCCGAACGTGGCACCTACTCCCTGATGCAGGCGGCACGCGATCACGAAAAGTGCATGCTTGGCACGGCTCCCTCCACCATGAAGGAGCTTGGATATAACGACCGGAAAGCCATCCACAACCTGAAGTATTTCACCTGGATCGAGCAGCAGGGCAAGGAGGTGGAGGATCTCCGCCAGCTCTGGGACGACCGCCTGATCTGGCCGCAGATCTTCAGTCAGCCGGCCCGCTGGGATGAACTGATCACCGAGTTCAATGATCGGACCGGGCTGTTAAAATAGCGGAGATGAAGGTCTCCCTTCCAAAAAAAATAATCAAGCGCTGAAAACATGGCTGAGCAGTATCATTTCGAATGTGTTGATTGCAAGGCAGCATACCCGGGGGATGCGGTGATCTACCTCTGCCCCGCGTGCGAGGCTGCCAACAAACCCGGTGAACCGCCCAGGGGGGTGCTTAAGACCATCTATCCCTATGATTCCATCCGGAGCAAGGCCGCACCAAAGGCGCTGTTTGAGCAACTGACCGGTGAAGGCTACCTCCCGCTGCTGCCCCTCCGTTCCATGGATTCCTGGCCCTCGCTGAAGGTGGGAGAGACACCGCTATACCGTTTCGACCGGTTTGATGTCATTGATAAGATGAAGGTTCCCGGTCAATCTTCTTCCATAGAGTCCGGTGTTCCCAGGTTTGAATGTTACCTGAAGGATGATTCGCAGAATCCCACCTTCTCCTTTAAGGACCGCGCCTCCGCCCTGGTCTCTGCCTGGGCGCGTGAGCACGGCATCACCACCCTGATTGCAGCCTCCACGGGCAATGCGGGATCCTCCCTCGCGGGGATCTGCGCATCGCAGCAGCAGCAGGCCATGATCGTGGTCCCGGCGGCCGCTCCCCTGGCCAAACTCACACAGATACTGATGTATGGCGCCCTGCTGATCCCGGTGAAGGGAACCTACGATGATGCTTTTGCCCTGAGCGTGCAGATCTCGAAAAAACATGGGTACTATAACCGGAATACGGCTTATAACCCGCTCACCATCGAGGGAAAGAAGACCGTGTCGTTTGAGATCTTCAGGCAGCTGAATTCAAAGGTGCCCGACCGTATCTTTATCCCGGTGGGAGATGGGGTCATCTATGCCGGCGTCTGCAAGGGATTTGAAGATCTCCTTAAACTCGGGATCATCGACCGGATGCCTGAGCTGGTCGCAGTCCAGGCGGAGGGCAGCAGTAATTTCATCCGCAACAGGCATAAAAATTCGTTTACCATCAGGCCCTCAAAAACCATTGCCGACTCCATCTCGGTGGATGTGCCGCAATGTTTTCACATGGCTTCCGCCTTTATGGATGAATATCATGGAACCGTAGTTTCAGTGACGGATGAAGAGATTCTCCAGGCATCACTCCAGCTTTCGCGTTCCACCGGAATATTTTCAGAACCTGCCGCGGTGGCTGCCTTTGCCGGCATGCTGAAATTCAGGAGCACGGGACTGATCCCTGCCGGATCTACCAGCGTGGTGTTGCTTACCGGCAGCGGGCTGAAAGATCTCCGGGCCGTCCAGTCCTCCATTCGCATTCCCGAACCCATCGAACCCAATGTTGCCTCAGCAGAAAAACTGATATGATCACATTTTACCTCAACCATATCAAAACAGAATATAAGGGTGATGAAGAGCTGACCCTGATGCACTTCCTGAGGGAAACGGCCGGGATCACCTCTGTGAAGGATGGTTGTTCGGGCCAGGCTGCCTGTGGCGCTTGCATGGTGGAGATCGACGGAAAGGCCCGGTTATCCTGCACCCGGAAGATGAAAACCCTCGAAGGAGCAAAGGTGATCACAATGGAGGGCGTCCCGGATGAAGTCCGCCATGTTATTGCCAGTGCATACGTGGAAAAGGGGGCCGTGCAATGCGGTTTCTGCACCCCCGGTCTGATCCTTCGTACGAAGGTGCTTTTCTCTGAAAATCCGGATCCCACCCGGGAACAGATTAAAAAGGCGATCAGCAACAACCTGTGCCGCTGTACCGGGTATGTGAAAATTGTGGATGCCATCGAAGTGGCGCTGAAGCGGCTGAGGGAGAGAGGCGCAACAGAATGGAATTTGAATGGAAATATCGGCCCGGCTCTGGCCTTGTCAGGTAATCATTTCCCCTGGAATTTTGATGGCCGGAATGGCGGGATCGGGCAGCCGGTCCCAAAATACGAAGCCTATGAAACCGCGATCGGGGAACGAAAGTTTATCAATGACATGCAGGTGGAGGGGATGCTTTACAGTGCCCTTCGGTTCAGCGACCATCCCAGGGCCCGTGTTGTTTCAATCGACGTTTCCGATGCCCTGCAGGTGGAAGGTGTGATCAGGGTTTTTACCGCAGTTGATATACCGGGCGATCGTTATACCGGGCTGATCTTCAGCGACTGGCCCCTGATGATCGAGCCGGGAGAGATAACCAGGTATATCGGGGATGTCATCGCCGGGGTGGTCGCCGGGGATGAAGAGACCGCACGCAAAGCAGCCCGGCTTATCAGGGTTGAATATGAGGTGTTTGAGCCGGTTTCGGATACGGTGAAGGCCCTTGAACCGGGCGCTCCACAGGTCCACCCCGGAAAAGAGAACCTTCTTGAAAAATGTATTGTCCGCAGGGGCGATCCTGTCGAAATGATCCTTGGCAAGTCCGCCTTTTGGACTTCAGGCATCTATGAAACACAGCGCATCGAGCATGCCTTCCTGGAGACAGAGGCGGCCCTGGCGCTTCCTGACGGAGATGGAATTCACCTTTACAGCCAGGGACAAGGCATTTATGTTGACCAGCAGCAGGTGGCCTCGCTGCTCGCCCTCGATGACGACCAGGTCCGTGTGACCCTGGTGCCCTGCGGCGGCGGGTTTGGCGGACGTGAAGATATGACCGTCCAGGGTCATGTTTCGCTCTTTGCCCATTTGCTCCGTCGGCCGGTGAAACTGCACCTGTCAAGGGAGGAGTCCATCCGGATGCATCCCAAACGGCACCCGGTGTGGATGGATATTTCGCTGGGGTGTGATGCACAGGGTATCCTCACCGCACTGAAGCTGAAGGCCATCGGCGACACCGGGGCCTATGCCTCGGTCGGGACCAAGGTGATGGAGCGTGTGGCGGGCCATGCCAGCGGAGGCTACCATGTTCCTTCGGTGGATATCGAATCGCTTACCGTTTATACCAGCAACATCCCCTCCGGTGCCATGCGCGGGTTTGGGGCCAACCAGGTGGCCTTTGCACTGGAGAGCTGCATCGATGAGCTTTGTTCACAGGGCGGGTTCGACCGCTGGAAATTCAGGTACGACAATGCCCTGGATGACGGGAAGATGACCGCCACCGGGCAGGTCCTTGGCAAGGGTGTCGGGATAAAAGCCTGCCTGATGGCGCTGAAAGATCATTTCTACAATGCAAAATATGCCGGTCTCGCCTGCGCGATCAAGAATTCGGGGGTGGGCAACGGGATGACCGATTTCTGTGATGTCAGAATCAGGGTGCTGATTTCGGGACGTATCTGCATCGAGCATGGCTGGACCGAGATGGGGCAGGGTGTTCAGAACATGGCGATCCAGGTGTTTCACCAGGAGACCGGCATCGACCTCTCTCTTATTGAAGTGACGGTGGACACCAATGCTGCTTTGCCTACCGGGATGACCACCTCATCCAGGGCCACGGCCCTGCTGGGAAATGCCATCATCAACGGCTGTATTGCTTTCAGGAAGGAGATGGAGCGGACCCTCCCCGGTTACCGTGACCTGGGCGTTGGGGATCTGCAACAGGCCCTGCTTTATCTGGCCGGCAAATCCTTCACCGGAAAATATTATTGTGACTGGACCACCAAGCCTGGCGCTGAGGTGGAGCGGATCATCACCCACTATTCTTACGGATATGCCGCCCAGCTGGTGGTGCTGAACGAAGCCGGGGAGATCGACAGGGTGTATGCCGCCCATGATGCCGGGAAGATCATGAATCCCATGCTTTTCGAGGGGCAGATCCAGGGTGCCGTGCACATGGGGCTGGGTTATGCCCTCACGGAAGATTTGCCGATGGAGGGCGGCAGGCTCAAGAGTTCCAGGCTGCATGACTGCGGTGTTCTGACCGCTCCACAAACCCCTGAGATCGTGGTGATCGGTGTGGAGGAGGCTGATCCGGTTGGCCCATACGGGGCCAAGGGTATCGGGGAGATCGGCCTGGTTCCTACCGCCGCAGCCGTGGCCAATGCCCTGTGCGCCTTCGACGGCATCCGGAGAAAGAGGCTGCCCATGAAACGGGGATAATCATCATAATGAACTGTTTAGCGGTTGAAATAGTGAATGAACAACTAAATCCAAAACATGATCCTATTAAAAAACGGCACATACATCGACTGGCAAACCCTGGAGTTCAGGCACACCGGTATCCTGGTTGAGGAGGGACCGGAGGGCCAGATCCGGTTTATCCACGGTGATCATACCCATCAGGAAAACATACGCACCATTGATTGTACCGGCAAGTATATCACCCGGTCGTTTGCCAACGGTCATCATCATGTCTATTCCGCCCTTGCCTGTGGTATGCCCGCGCCGAAGAAAAACCCGGTCAATTTCCTGGAGATCCTGCAGTACGTCTGGTGGAACCTCGACAAAGCGCTTGATCTGGAGATGATCAGGGCGAGCGCCCTGGTCACGGCGATGGCCTGTGCCAAAAACGGGGTCACCTTTGTCATCGACCATCACGCTTCGCCCTTTGCAGTGGAACACTCGCTCGAAACCATCGCCCGGGCCTTTGACGAGGTGGGGGTGGGGCATCTTCTCTGTTATGAGATCTCCGACCGCGACGGGATTGATATTGCACAAAAAGGGCTGAAGGAGACGGAGGAATATCTCTCCAAAAGTGCGGGGCTCGTGGGTTTGCATGCCTCCTTCACCGTTGGCCCCGAAACCCTGGAACAGGCTGTTCAACTGGCAACCCGGACGAACTCCGGCATTCATATCCATGTGGCGGAGGATACCTGGGACCAGCACAAGTGCCAGGAAAAGTACCATAAGCGTGTCGTGCAGCGGCTCTTTGAAGCCGGGGTTCTTCACCTTCCCAAAACAATCCTGGCCCATTGCCTCCATCTCGAAGATCCGGAGCGAATCCTGGTGAACAATTCGCCCGCATGGGTGGTCCAGAACATGGACAGCAACATGAACAATGGCGTGGGATTTTTTACCTCCATGGATATCGGGCCGCGGATCATGCTCGGAACTGACGGTATGCACAGCGATATGCTCCGTAGCGCCAAATCGGCCTTCTTTGCCGGTCACAATTTTGATGCGATTGACTACGGCGAGACCTATCGCAGGTTCCGTAATGTGCACCAGTACCTGCATTCCAACGGATTTTCGGGAGACGGTGAAAACAACCTGGTTGTGCTGAATTATGATTCGCCAACCCCGTTAACGGCAGAAAATTTTTATGGTCATTTCCTGTTCGGGATGGAATCAAGGCACGTGGCCCACGTGATCTCCCGGGGGAAAATGATCGTGCATAACGGCGGGATCATTGGTGTGAATGAAGCGGAGATCCTCGACCAGGCCCGGATCCAGGCCATGAAGCTCTGGAAGCGGATGAACCAGAGATAGATTCAATCGTTCAAAATTATCAATCTGACCATACCCGTATCCTATGAAAGACAACCGTCATTACATTCTTATCCGGAACGGGACGCTTGTCAGTGCAGAATCTGCCAGGCAGGAAGAGCTCCTCGTAGAGGATGGGAAAATAGTTGCCGCAGGGAATTTCAATCCTGACGATTATCCGGGATGTGAAATACTGAATGCCGCAGGGAAGTACGTGATTCCAGGCGGGTTTGATCCGCATGTTCACCTGGCTTTGCCAACCCCGGCCGGAAACTCCTGCGACGATTTTATCTCCGGAAGCCGGGCTGCCCTTGAAGGGGGAACAACCCATGTCATGGATTTTGTTACGCCCCGACGGGGACAATCCCTGGCGGAGGCATTGCGTCTGCGAAGGATTGAAGCTGCCGGAAGCCTAGCAGGTTGCGGACTGCATATGGGGATCAGCGAATGGAACCCGGCGATCGCCGCTGAGATCATTCCCCTGATGGAAAGGGAGGGGATCCGGTCGTTCAAGGCCTACCTGGCCTACCTCGAAACCATCGGGATCAGTTACGATGACCTGGATGAGCTCATGCAAATCGTAGGTCCAGCCGGCGGAGTGGTCATGGTACATTGTGAAGAGGGGGAGATGATCAGCCGTCTGCAAAAGCAATTTCTCTCCGAAGGGAAGACCCGGGCTGCTTACCATGCCCTGTCACGTCCGCCCGAGGCTGAAATATCTGCCATCGGAAAGGTGATCGGGTTATCGGCAAAGACCGGTTGCCCGGCCTATATTGTCCACATTTCCACACGGCAGGGGGCCGACCTGGTTGCCGCTGCCAAAAAAGAGGGCATCCGGGTGTTTGGTGAAACCTGCCCGCATTACCTCCTGCTCGATGAGTCGGTTTACAAGGAAAAGCTGGAGAATATGAAGGTGATGCCCTACGTCGTCTCTCCGCCGATTCGCACCAAAGCGGACCGGGAACGACTTTGGAAAGGATTGACGGACGGCACCTTCGATGTGGTGGCTACCGACCATTGCCCGTTTAATCTTTCCGGCCAGAAAGACCGCGGAATGGATGATTTTACGAAAATCCCCAACGGTGCTGGCAGCCTCGAGTACCGGATGGGTTTGCTGTATACCTACGGGGTGCTGACCGGCAGGATCACCCTCAGCCAGTTCGTCAGCCTGGTATCGGTCCGGCCGGCTGAAATTTTCGGAATGGGACACCGGAAAGGGAAACTGTTGCCGGGGTATGATGCCGACATCGTGATCTGGGACCCGCAATACCAGGCGGAAATATCCGCCGCCAGCAGCATCCAGCGATGCGATTCAAACATCTACGAAGGATTTAACATCCAGGGAAAAGCCGAAACCGTTATTCTCAACGGAAAAATCATAAATCGTAATTGGCTCCGCCGAGCTCCGCTTCGCTCCGGTTCGTAATTCGTCACTCGTCATTGGTAATTCGTCATTCAAATGACCCTGTTCCTCCCCCTGTGCTCAAGATTACGAAGCTCCCTGCCCGGATCGGCGAAACGGTTGGTGAACATCATCGCGGCGATGATATAGGGTTTGAAGCCCGCCTGCTTGTAAAGGGGCACCCTGTAGCGATCAAACACCGAAGCGGCTACCTCGCCTTCAGTGCATGAAACACCCGAGATGTCGGCCGGGAGACAGTGCATGTACAGTGCGTTTCCATCTTTGGTCAGTTTCATTTTATCTTCGGTGCATTCCCATTCTTTATACCGGGCGTTGTTGGCCAGGCACTCCTTCTCCAGCGATTTCAGCCCCTCATGATCATTCTTCCGGAGCAGGGTCGTTCGCTGCTGCATGACATGGAATGGGGCCCAGCTCTTTGGGTAAACAAGGTCGGCATCACGGAAGGCATCCTCCATGGAGTTGACTACCCTGAAACCGCCGCTGCTTTCGCCGGCCTGTTTGCGGGCAAGTTCCACCACTTCGGGAATGAGCCCGTAACCTTCGGGATAGGCCAGGTCGACCTGCATCCCGAAACGGGTCATCAGCCCGATGATCCCCTGGGGTACCGAGAGCGGTTTGCCGTAGCTGGGCGAATAGGCCCAGGTCATGGCGATCTTTTTACCCTTCAGATTTTCCAGTGAACCGAACACGGTTTTCAGGTGCAGCAGGTCGGCCATCGACTGGGTGGGATGATCGATGTCGCACTGCAGGTTGATGATGCCCGGACGCTGTGGAAGCACACCATCGGCGAAAGCCTCGTCCAGGGCGGCTCCCACTTCGCGCATGTATGCATTTCCAGCGCCGAGGAACATGTCGTCGCGGATGCCGATGATGTCGCTCAGGAAAGAGATCATCGCAGAGGTTTCGCGTACGGTCTCGCCATGGGCGATCTGAGATTTTCCCTCATCGAGGTCCTGTACGGCCAGCCCGAGCAGGTTGGCTGCAGAGGCAAATGAAAAGCGGGTGCGGGTCGAGTTGTCTCGGAACTGGGAGATGGCCAGGCCGGAATCGAAACAGCGGGGGGAGAGGTTTCGGTCGCGGAGGTTCTTCAGGTCTTCAGCCACCGTAAGGATGGTTTCCAGGTCGGCGAGACTCTTTTCCCAGGTGAGCAGAAAGTCTTTACCAAAAAGCCCGTTTTTTGGGGAATCTGTTTTTGTTTTTAGTTCTTTGATCGAATTCATCGCATGAGTTTTTGTTACAAGTCCACAGTAACAGTGGACGATTTAAGTTTTATTCTGACAGATAATAGGCCAGGGCGGCATAAAACGCCGAAGCGGTCACCAGGTCGCTCACCGGCACCTTTTCGTTGGGTGCGTGGGCCAGGATTTCATTACCGGGGCCGAACCCGATGCAGGGGATCTTATAGTACCCGTTGATGGTGACGCCGTTGGTTGAGAAGGTCCATTTGTCGGTGAGGGGCTCCCTGCCGAATAACCCGGCAAAGGCCTCCTGGGCGCGGATTACCAGGTGACTGTCCTCCTCAATTTTCCAGGTCGGATAATATTTCTCCATGCCGTACAGGAGACCGGTATAGGCCTTCTCTTCGTAATGGAGCACCTCCACCTCGGCATCCATCCCTTCCAGGATTTTGCGGATTTCGGCTACGGCCGATTCTTTGGTCTCGCCCCAGGTGAGCCGGCGGTCGAGATGGATGCGAGCGTAGTCGGCCACCGCGCACAGGGATGGACTTCCGGAAATAAACTCGGAGATGGTCACGCTGCCTTTACCCAGGAATTCATCGGTTTGAAGCCGGTCATTCAGCTTTTCGACCTCAAGGCAGGCCCGTGAGGCCATGTAAATCGCATTCTTGCCGCGTTCGGGCGCCGATCCGTGTGACGAGATGCCGCGGAAGGTGACGGCAATTTCCATCCGGCCGCGCTGGCCACGATAGATGTTCAGGTTGGTGGGTTCGGTGATGACCACGAAGTCGGGGACGATTTTTTCCACCTCCACCAGGTATTTCCAGCACAACCCGTCGCAGTCCTCTTCAATCACAGTCCCTGTGAAATAGATGGTGAGGTCGCGGTCAAAGGCCAGGTCCTTCAGGATGCGGCCGGCTGTGACAAAAGCAGCAGGACCGCCTTTCTGATCGACGGTTCCCCGGCCATGCACAAAACCATCGCGGATCTCCCCCGAAAAGGGGTCGAAATCCCAGTTGGCCAGGTTGCCAGTGTCGACCGTATCAATGTGGCCATCAAAGGCCAGTATTTTTTTCCCGTTCCCGATGCGGCCGATTACGTTTCCAAGGCCGTCTGTCCGAACTTCATCGAAACCGGCCTCCAGCATCTGTCGCTTCAGTTCATCGCCCATGGCCTTTTCGCCTGTGCTGAGCGATTTGATCTTTACGAGTTTTGAGAGGTTTCCGGCAGTATAATCTTTGTAAGATTCCGCCAGCGATTGTATGTTTTCGAGTAGCTCTTCCAAGGAATGAATATTTATCGGTACATGATCCGGTAAAATTACAAATCTTACCGCATTAACAGCTCATCTCCCCTGCGTTTTTCTTGGCCGAAAGCAGATTGTAGGCCCCTTTGATGACGACCTTTGCACTTTTTGCATCCAATCCCTCCGGAAGGACGATTTCAGTATAACCGCCGTCGGTTACCCCTTTCTGAACCTCAATCATCCGGTACTCGGTGAACTGCTTTCCGCCCTCCTCTTTCGTTTTTTCGAACACGAAAATGTAATCCTTGTCGTCAAAACTCACAATGGCTTCTGAGGGAAGTGAGGTAACCTGGCTCACGGAGGCCTCGATGATTGCGTTGACATACATGCCGGGAAGTATATTTTTGCAGGCACCCCTGACCAATGCATAAACCTTGTATGATTTATCGGCATTGACGATGCGGCCGGTCTGGTATATGACCGCCTCATGCTGCTCTGTTTCATTGTTGATGAAGAAGCGGATCTTTTGCCCGGCCACCACCTTGTCGGCATCTTTTTCAAACAGGGTCAGTTCAAGATAGAGTTTGTCGCTGTTCACAATTTCGAACAGCACATCGGTGGGGGCTACATATTTGCCCACATTGATGTTGACTGCTTTCACATAACCCGATATCGGGGAGACCACCGCCACCGAGCGGCTGATGTCGTCTTCATGCAGATCGGCCGGGTTGATGCCGATCATGGCGAGCTTCTGTTCCAGCGCCCCTACCTCTGCCTTCAGGCTTTTGTACTCCGAGGTGACCTTTTGCAGGTTCTGCTGCGAATAGACATCCTCCTTGTACAATTCGGTGTGACGTTTATATTCGGCTTCTGCAAATTCGAGTTTGCTTTTGGCCTCCAGGTAATTCTGCTGGATGACCACAAACTCCTGGTTCTCCAGGATGGCCAGGGTCTGACCTTTGGATACTGCATTGCCCGGCATCAGGGTGACGTTTTTCACGAAGCCGCCGAAAGGCATGCAAACAGTGGCCAGGTTCTCGGGTGCCACGCCAACCGAGCCGTTCACCTTCAGGTTGCCGCTGAGCGAGCGCAGTTCGATGGTCCCGGTTTCAATGTTGGCCATTTTGATCTGGTCGGCCCTGAGCTCAACGATATCGGCAGGCAGCACCTCCGCCTCTTTTGTCTCTTCGGTGCCCTTTTTTCCCCCGTTGCATGAAAGAAGCAGGCACAGGATCATTCCCAGGCCGGTGGATGTTATAAATCTGTATGTTTTCATATGTTAATTTTTATTTTTTCGGGCCATATGGAATAGCCATAAATTATCAACCACGGTTTGCATGTACGTTGTACTTATGGCAATTTCATGGTGGTCATGGATTAATAAATTTTTCCTGTATTATAATCAATGCTGATGATGGTCTGGTTGTAACTGTTGAGTGCATCCAGGTAATTTTGTTTGATGTCGAGCGCCTTATTCAGGGTGATCACATACTCAAGGTAATCGAGTGCACCGGCCTTATAGCTCTTTGTGGCCTGGTCGATGATCAGTTTTGATTCGGGAACCGCCTGCTGTTCGTAATATTCAACACTGGAGGCATATTTAGCATATTCATCCAGCAGCGACTGGTAATTGCTTTTCAGCGAAGCGGAATAATGGTCGGCGCTGGCCTGCGATGCCTGTTCCTGGAGCTTTGCGGCTTTGGTTTTCGAGAGGGTGGGCCCGATCCACAACGGGATGGCAATCCCTGCCTGGAACCCGGTGAACCGGTATCCGGCGTCAAAATTCCGGAGTGCTCCGTCGACCTCCTGGATACCGATCATGGTCTGACTGAAATAACCGATGGTGAAATCGGGCGTCAGCCGGCTGCCTTCAAGGCGCCGGGTGATGTGGGCAACCTCCACCTGCTGCCTGATATACCCCAGCGTCGGATTTGAATTCAGGACAAGGGTGTCGTTCAGTGGCGTGAAATCAATCCGTCGCAGCATCGTATCGGAGGGGATGACCCTCCTTCCCGAATTCAGCAGGGTCTGCAATTTCCTGTTGAAGATACCCTCGTCAACCTTGACCTGCCGCAGCTGGTTCTTAATTTCAAGGCTCTGCGTTCGGGCGATGACCATTTCGAGCCGGTTTGTTTCACCGCTCCGGGCCTTCAGTTCCGTAGCACGCAGGAACCCTGAATAGAGGCTGTCCTGGTAGGCCAGGAGGTTGTATCTTGAATTCAGGTAAGCCAGCTGCCAGTATACCTGTTTTACCTGGGTAGCCACTTCGAGCCGGGTTCCCTTCATCTGCCAGTCGGCGCTGCGGAGATTGGCGTTCGAAAGCCTGTTCTGATTCACGTACACCGATGGAAAGGCGAAAGCCTGGGTGATGGTGAAACTGTTGTCATTCTGGTAGGAGTTGAACTGCCCGTACTGTCCTTCAATCACCGTTTTGGGGATGTCCCACGAAGCTCCCTTCAGCGCCCTCTGCGCTTCGGTGGAGTAACCGGCCGACCGGATGGAGAGATTGCTGTCGAGGGCCAGATCCAGGGCCTCCCTCAGGGTGACCTTTTTCTGATCCTGGGCTGATGCGGAAGAAATAAACGATGGAGTCACGAGGAACAAAAGGATCCCTGCCAGGGTTTTCAGTTTCGGCCGTTTGGAGAACAGGCGGAAAAAACCATTCGAAAAAAGAAGGTAGAACACGGGGATCACGATCAGGGTGAGCAGCGTGGCGCTGATCAGTCCGCCGATCACTACGGTGGCCAGCGGCTTTTGTACCTCGGCACCGGCTGAATTCGACAGGGCCATCGGAAGGAAACCGAGCGAGGCCACGGCGGCGGTCATGATGATCGGGCGCAGGCGGGTATGCAGTCCCTTCATGATCCGTTCGGTGATGTCGGTCATCCCCTCCTTTTCAAGCCGGTTGAATTCGGAGATCAGCACGATGCCATTGAGGACGGCCACCCCAAACAAGGCGATGAAGCCGACGCCGGCGGAGATGGAAAAGTTCATGTCGCGCATCCACAGGGCGAATACCCCGCCAATGGCCGACATGGGCACGGCGGTGAAGATGATGAAGGTCTGTTTTGCCGAATGAAAGGCAAAATAGAGGAGGACGAAGATCAGCAGCAGGGCGACCGGAACGGCAACGGCCAGCCTGTTCCTGGCGGCTTCCAGGTTTTTGAACTGCCCGCCGTAGGTGATGATATATCCCGGGGGGAGCTTGATCTGCTGATCCACCCTGGCCATCACATCTTTGATCACACTGCCGATGTCGCGGTTCCGCACATTGAAGCCGACCGTGATCCTTCGCTGGGTGTTTTCGCGTGAAACCTGGGCGGGGCCCGATTTTATTGAAATGTCGGCAACCTGGTCGAAGGGAAGTTGCGCCCCGTTGGGAAGGGTAACCGTCAGGTTTTTCACATCATCCAGGCTCTGGCGGTAATCCTTATCCAGCCTGACCACAAGGGCAAACCGTTTCTCCCTGTCATACACCACCCCGGCCTGGCTCCCGGCAAAGGCAGCACGCAGCAGCCGGTTTACCTCATCCACCGAAAGTCCGTACTGGGCCAGGCGGTCACGGTTATAATCCACCTGCACCTGCGCCAGTCCCGTGACCTTCTCCACATTGATGTTGTCGACCCCGTCGATGCCCCGGATGATCTTCTCCACCTCGGCGGCGCGCTCGGCCAGTGTTCCGAGGTCATCGCCGAATATTTTTATGGCAATGTCCTGTTTTGAGCCGGTCATCAGCTCGTTGAAGCGCATCTGGATGGGCTGCTGGAATTCAAATTTCACCCCTGCCAGGGTGACCAGCTTCTCCTCCATCTTTCCTACCAGCTCTTCACGGGTCTTGGCCGAGGTCCATTCGCTTTTATCTTTCAGGGTGATCACATAGTCGCCGGTTTCCATCGGGGTGGGGTCGGTCGGAATTTCACCGGCTCCTATTTTACACACCGCATGCCTGATCTCCGGAAAATTATCCAGCAGGATCTTGTTGGCCTTGATCACTGTTTCAACGGTATTGGTCAACGACCCTCCCTGAAGCGTGATGACGCTGGAGGCCAGGTCGCCCTCCTCGAGCTGCGGGATGAACTCGCTTCCCAGCCGGCTGAAAACGAAGAGGCTAAACAGGAAAATCACCAGTGCGGAACCGGTAACCATCCATTGATGAACCAGGGCCCACCGGATCACCGGGTCAAAAAACTTTTGCAGAGCCTTCATCAGCCTATCCGAAAAATTTGGTTTGTGCTCTGTTTTCTTACTCAGGAACATCGCCGCGGCCATTGGTACATAGGTGAGCGAGAGAATGGCTGCTCCCAGGATGGCAAAAGCCACCACCTGCGCCATGGGCCTGAACATTTTTCCTTCGATGCCAACCAGCGCCATGATGGGAAGGTACACGATGAGAATGATGATCTGACCGAAGGTGGCTGAACTCATCATCCGTTTGGCCGATTCAAATACATTCTCATCCATCTGCGCCTGGGTGAGCCGTGCCACGCCGGCATGATGGTGCCGGCTCATGAATATCCGGTGCACCACGCTTTCAACGATGATGACCGCCCCGTCTACGATGAGTCCGAAGTCAATGGCCCCGAGACTCATCAGGTTCCCCGAAACACCGAACAGGTTCATCAGGGAGATGGCGAACAGCATCGAAAGCGGGATGACCGAAGCTACAATCAGCCCGGCCCGTATGTTGCCCAGCAGCAGGACCAGGATGAAGATCACGATCAGCGCCCCTTCGACCAGGTTCTTCGAAACTGTACCGATGGCACGACCTACCAGGTCCGACCGGTTCAGGAAGGGCTGGATGGTTACTCCTTTGGGCAGCGATTTCTGGATCGACCGGATGCGCGTTTCCACATCGTCGATCACCTCATGGGCATTGGCCCCTTTGAGCATCATCACCACACCGCCGACCGCTTCGGAGGTGTCGACCACAAAGGCGCCGTAGCGGGTGGCACTGCCGTACTGCACGGTCGCCACATCCCTGATCAGGAGCGGGATGCCGGATGCACTGCTGCGGACGACTATTTTTTCGATGTCCTCCAGTGATTTGACCAGGCCGATGCCCCGGATAAAATAGGCGGTAGGTTTTTTGTCGATGTAAGCGCTGCCTGTGTTCTCATTGTTCCGTTCGAGCGCGCCGAATATATCATTCAGGGTGAGGTTCATACTCCGGAGCCGCTCGGGGTTCACGGCAATTTCGTATTGTTTTACAAATCCTCCGTAACTGTTGATATCGGCCACGCCCGGGGTTCCGAGCATTTCACGGCGAACTACCCAGTCCTGCAGGGTGCGCAGTTCCATGGGAGGATATTTGTTTTCGTATCCCTTTTCAACGGCCAGCCGGTACTGGTAGATCTCGCCAAGCCCGGTGCTGATGGGGGCCAGCCCGATCTTTGCAAACCCGGCAGGGATATCCTCTTCGGCCTCTTTAAGCCGTTCACTGAGCTGCTGGCGTGCCCAGTAAACATCCACCCCGTCTTTGAATACCACCGTAATCACCGAAAGTCCCAGGCGCGAGATGGAACGCAGTTCAATGATGTTGGGGATGTTGGCGACAGCCACTTCAATGGGGGCCGTAATGAAACTCTCTACCTCCTGCACCGCCAGGGAAGGAGCCAGGGAGATGATCTGCACCTGGTTGTTGGTGATGTCGGGGATGGCGTCGATGGGAAGACGGGTGAGGGAATAGGTCCCCCAACCGATAAGGGCCAGTACAAAAAGTCCGACGATGAATTTATTCCTGATGGAAAATTGAATGATACGAGCTATCATAGGATAAACGGATTAAATAAATACCCACAATCCCAAAATCTTCATTCGGGGAAAATGAAACAGGCAAAAAGGATGACCGGGAAGGTTAACCTATTTTCGGCGGCTGCCAGAAGGTATGGGAAAAGGAGGAGATGAAACTTGACGGTTCCGCAATAAAAGATCTCTGAACGGAGAAAAAGGGCTGGCTGATGGTGATGTCGGGTGAAATGGTCACCATCACATTGCAACAGGAGCAAACACAGAAGGGGGAACAGGCATCGGTATGATCGGAATGGGAAATGGGGAGGTGGCCCGATGATTCTCCCGGAACCCCGTTGCTGAGATGCAGGGTGTCATCCACACAGGGCGCCGAAACAAGGCACAAAATATAGATGCTGAAGAGAAATGCAAAGTATCTCATGATGGATGTTCCGCAGGTATCGTTTGCAAAAATACAATAAAAGATACAATCAATGAATTTTATTGCCGGAGCGCAGTTTATCCACAGACTTTAAGATGACTTCGCCGGTTGCGGGCAGCGAGAAATCAGGCTCCTGCGCATGACCGGCCACTGCCGAAACCGCATCCTTGATGGCCAGCCACACCGACAGCCCCAGCATGAAGGGAGGTTCTCCCACCGCCTTGCTCCGGCGGATGGTCCCCTGATTTGGGGCATCCTGCAGGAGTTCAACCCTGAAATCGCGGGGTATATCGTTGATCGTGGGGATTTTATAAGTGTCGGGGGAATGGGTGAGCAGGTTGCCCTCCTTGTCCCACTTGATCTCTTCGGTGGTGCACCAGCCCATACCCTGGATAAATCCCCCTTCCACCTGCCCTTTGTCGATCCCTTCATTGATGGAATCCCCCACATCGTGGATAATGTCGGTACGCAGCAACCGGTGGGCACCGGTGAGGGTGTCGATCTCCACCTCCGAAACAGCCATGCCATAGGCAAAATAGTAAAAGGGATTTCCCTGGCCGGTTTCCCGGTCGAAATAAATTCCCGGTGTTTTGTAAAACCCGGCAGCGCTGAGGCTGACCTGGTTCAGGCGGGCCAGGCCGCAGACCTGTTGAAAAGGAATTTTATAGGAAGGGTGCACGCTGTCAAAAATAAAATTGTCGCAGAACTGTATGCTCTCTGCGGCAAAGGTGATCGCGGGATTCAGCGCGGAAAGCTCTTTTACCGCCAGGCTGCCCAGCCGCTCCTTGAGGATGCCGATGGCATTTTTCACAGCCATCCCGTTCAGGTCGCTTCCCGAGGAGGCAGCGGTGGGAGAGGTGTTGGGCACCTTGGAGGTATTGGTTTCGTTCACCTTCACAAATTCAGGGGAGATGCCCAGTTCGGCGGAGGCAATGCGGATGATCTTTGTATGCAGCCCCTGACCCATCTCGGTACCGCCATGGTTGACCAGCACGGTACCATCGGTGTAGATGTTGACCAATGCCCCGGCCTGGTTCATGAAGGCAGTGGTGAAGGAGATTCCGAATTTCACCGGGGTGAGGGCCATCCCCCTTTTGTAATATTCGTTTTCGCGGTTGAACCGGTCGATCTCCTGCCTGCGGCCGGCATAGGCCGAGGTGCCGACCAGGTGGTCGAACATCCTGACCAGGTGGTTGTTCTCCACCTTTTCGCCATAGGGGGTGAGATCGTGTTTTCCTGGTTTGTAAAAGTTCAGGAAACGAATCTCCGCGGCATCTTTTTTGAGGAACCGGGCGATCCGGTCGATGGCCTGTTCAATGACAGCCATCCCCTGGGGGCCGCCGAATCCGCGGAAAGCGGTATTGGATGGCAGGTTGGTTTTCCAGGCTTGCCCGGTGACGGAGACATGGGGAAGATAATAGGCATTGTCGGCATGAAGCATGGCCCGTTCAAGGATGGCACGCGAAAGGTCGGTGGCCGACCCGGCATCTGAATTCAGCTGAACCTTGTAGGCGAGGATCTTTCCCTGGTCGTCAAATCCGATCTCATACTTTGAAAGGAAGCGGTGGCGTTTGCCGGTCATGATCTGGTCGTCGTCACGGAACAGGTGGATCTTCACCGGGCACCGGGTGGCGTTTGCCAGCAGGGCAGCCCAGGCGGCCACGTGGTTTCCCTGGGTCTCTTTCCCGCCGAAACCCCCGCCGATGCGTTTGACGGTCACTTCAACCTCGTTCTTCGGAATGCCCAGTACTTCGGCTACGATCGCCTGGGTTTCGGCGGGATTCTGGCTCGAGGCATGCATGAAGACCTCCTTGCCTTCGCCGGGAATGGCAAGCGCAGACTGCGTTTCGAGATACCAGTGCTCCTGTGCCCCCGTGGTGAGCTCACCCCTGATGACATGCGGGGCGCTCCTGAGTGCTGCTTCCGGATCTCCCCGTTCGATTTTCCGGGCAGGAGCAATTAAGTTGTTTGCCGCCATGGCCGACGCGATGTCAAGGATCGCCGGGAGAGGTTCGTAATCAACAACAATGAGTTTCTCTGCCTCCAGGGCAGCCTCTTCAGATTCAGCCGCAATGAGAACAATCGCCTGCCCGATGAAGGTTACCTCATTTGCTGCCAGGCATGGTTCGTCAAGGATTACCGGACCCATCTGGTTTTCGCCGGGAATATCCCCGGAGGTGAGGATGCAATGGACTCCCGCAACTTTCAGTGCATCAGCCGTATCAATCCGGCGGATCAGGGCATGGGCCAGTTTGCTGTAAACCACCTTTCCATGGAGCATCTTGCGGTTCACCTCCATGTCCTCGATGAAAACCGATTCACCGGTGATGTGTTTCTCCGCACTTTCGATAGGGATGGAACGGACCACCGCGGCAGAATCAGCTTCGATGGTGGGGATTGGCTTCATATCGGAATTTACAAACCAGCTGGAATCCATACTTGCAGGCTGTACTGGAACTGCGTTGGCAAACTGACCAGAATCTGTTGTTTTTTCGACAGTAAGTGTTTGATTTCCAGATTCAAGAAAAAATTTCATCAGTAAATTTCTACCGGCGATCTTCCGGTACCCGGCATCGGCACGGGCATCGGAGATGGGGGTGAACTCCCGCTCAAGCATCAGCATGGCCTCTGAAACCACAGCGTGTGACCACGCTTTTCCTGTGAGAAAGTTTTCTGTCAGCATGGCCCGTTTCGGGGTGGCCGCCATGCCGCCGAAAGCCAGGATGATCTCATGGACCTGACCCACTTTAAGTATAAGCCTCATGGCTGCGCTTACGGTAGAGATATCCATGTGCCTTCTCCTGGAGATCTTCGAGGAGAAAAAGAGGATATCCCGGTCCTGTTTTGGAAGGAGGATCTCCTTGATCAACTCATCCTTTTCCAGCGCCGTTTTCCGGTAGCCGGTGATAAATTCTTCAATGTTCATTGTCCGCTCCGAACGGGTTGATTGTATTTTCACCCGGGCTCCGTAAGCGATGAGCAGGGGCAGCATGTCCCCGATGGGAGAGGCGGATCCCACATTCCCGCCCAGGGTGGCGATGTTCCTGATCTGGAGGGAACCAAAAACCTTGAGGATGTTATAGAGAGCCGGGAGTCGTTCGAGGGAATAGGATTTCAGTTGCTCCAGGGTCACGCCGGCGCCAAGACGGTGATGTTCCTTCTCTTCCAGGCAATAGTTCAACTCTACCACTGCCGAGAGATCAATGATCATTGGCAGTTGCTCTTTTTTCTTCGTCTGGCGCAGCGATACATCCGTAGAGCCATTGATCAGAATGGCCGCAGGATTCTCCTTCCTGAGAATGAGGGCTTCGGCCAGGGTGAAGGGTTTATAATAGCATTGACTCCCGGTTCTTATTTCAATCGTTTCTGTATCTCCGGAGATTTTTTTCAACATTTCGACCATAACGGTCTCATTCCGTGCAAAATGATCCTGCAACGTTTTGTCGCCGGTCATCGCAGCCGCTTTAAGTATGGACTGGTAGCCCGTGCAGCGGCAGAGGTTGCCGGTGAGGGCATTCTCGATGACTTCGCGGGTGGGATCCGGGTGGTTTTTAAACAATCCGAAGAGCGACATTACCACGCCCGGTGTGCAATAGCCACACTGGCTGCCGTTGGTCTCTGCCAGCATCTGCTGAACTGGATGCAAAGTTTTGACATGGTCTTGTTTTTTCGCCAGGTTCTCCACGGTGATGAGCTGTTTGCCGTGGATCATCGGCAGAAAAACCAGACAGGAATCGATCGTGCGATAGGTCAGTTTACCCTGCGCATTCACCTCGGCAATGACTATGGTACAGGCACCGCAATCCCCTTCGGCACATCCCTCCTTCACCCCTTTATGATCGTGGAGCGAACGGAGATAATTCAGCACGGTTGTGGTCGGCTTCAGCCCTTGTGATGCGCTGAAATCAATATCAATGATGCGGTCATCAAGGACAAACCGGATGTTGTTTTTCATCGCGAATTTCTTTCATCAATCAGTTTAGCCAGGATGCTGATGGCGATCTCAGCAGGCGTATCAGCCTTGAATTTTATCCCGATGGGCATATCAATTTTATCGAGTTCCTCCGCAGTCAGGATCTTCTCCTCCAGGAACCTTTTTTTCACCAGGTCCACCTTCCGGCTGCTCCCGATCATGCCAAGGTAGGCATGCGGTTTGCGCGCCACAACCGCAAGGATCTCCTCATCTGAAATATGTTTGGGCGTGACGATGACGATGAAGGTGTCTGTATCAAACACCGACTCCTCAATCGCCTCGAAATAATCTTTGTTCATCAGGCTGAAACCGGCAAATTCCTTAAACCCGAATATTCCCTCCCTCGGATCGAACAGGGTGACGGCAAACGCCAGGTCACGGGCAAATCCTGCCAGTGATTTTCCGATATGGCCCGCCCCGAAGATGAACAGCTTTTTCTGCGCGACCAGGGGCTCAATGTAGACCTCCATCTTTCCCCCGCAATGCATGCCAAGGTCCTGTTCGAGGTTGAAGACCGCCCTGGCCGGTTTGCCCGATGCGATCAGCCTGCAGGCCATCTGGGCCACCTCTTTTTCCACACTTCCGCCGCCGATGCTTCCGTAAATGGACCCGTCGGCATAGACGATCATCTTGGCGCCTGTTTTCCGCGGGGTCGACCCCTGGGTGTCAGTGACAATGCACAGTGCGGCGGGTTTTTGTCCGTTGGCGATCTCTCCGATTTTTCCGTATATCTCCTGCATAGAATGGTCCGGGTAAATTGATCCGTAGCTTCGATGTGTGTAAAATTACATTTTTTCTTTTATTCACCACCCCGCCTGAGAAAAGCGGTATAATCATCGGGCGTGTTGATATTCCAGAGGATCCGATCGTCGGAGCAGGGTACGTCAACCCGGGTGAACCCGCTGAGGATTTCGCGGAAATTGCCGGCCGGATCTTTCTGTAACATGCCGGCAACCACTTTACTGCCCAGAAGAACCGGGTGACCGGCCTGCCCCTGGTAAACCGGAACAACAAAATGATCCTCCGCGGCAGCGCTGATCATCCGGTCAAGTAAATCCTTCTCCAGGAACGGGTTGTCGACATTGTGAATAAAGCACGAAGAACCTTTGGGAATCTGTTGAAGTCCAAGCTGTATGGAAAAAAACCGGCCCAGGCTGACCATGTTGTTGATCACAGGCGGGTGGCTTATCTTTGGCAGTCTGGCCAGGTCAAATTCATCGTTCACAACCAGAACCACCGGGTCACATCCATAGGCTTCAAGAAAACCAACAAGGTAAGCGGCGAAATTCATTCCGTTGCCGAAGGATAACAACGCTTTTTGCCTCCCCATCCGACCCGAATTTCCGGCAGCAGGTATGATCGCCGCAATGCTCATGACCCCCGACTGCTAAAGACGGCCATCTCCCATCCGGTTTTGCTGCCCGGGACCCTGGGGGCTTTCCTCCTGTCCCTGCTGCGGTTCGCGCTGTTTTTTCATATCCTCCAGGAAAAGCAGGTACTGATCGTACTTTTTATCATCGTGAAGTAGGTTCTTGATCTTATCCTCCCTTGTTTTCATTAAAAAGGTGAGCACCTTCCCATTGTTGTCGGCCCTGTATTTCTGAATATCATCAATATACTGGGTGTAGATCAAAGCCACAGAATCCTTCTGGGTCTTGGTCAGGACGACCTTCTGGGAGAGACGGTTGACGAACATCTTCATCTGTTCTTCAACCGAAATTTCTCTTGGCTTGCCCTGTTGGGCGATGGAGCCGAACGAGCACAGCAGGAGCAAGGCGATCAGTGAAACCTGTTTTTTCATACCGAACTGCGAAATTATTATTTTCCTTTCAATAATTTCAAATCAGTTTCGAGTTTTGTGGCGCGAAGTGAAAAACCCTGGTCGAGGAGTTCGGTTTCGCGCTTCAATGCATGAAATGCCTCCTCCAGGTTTTTGATTGCAAGCGATTGTTCTTCCTTTTGTTTGGAGATCACAGGCTCAATGGAACCCACCTTTACTTCGATGACTGAAATGTGCTCCTTTATTTTCTGTTCTGCAAGGAGACTTTTTTCCTCCAGCGAGATGAGGGCCGATGAAATTTTATGATTCAGATCAATGGATGATGCAGCCATGGCGTCCCGGATCGCTTTTATCTCCCCTTTCAGCGATGCGATCTCCGCATCGAGCCGGGCGTTGGTCTTCCTGTCGAGATCGGCCATCATAAGTTTGACAGCTTCCGCCTTGCTCTTAAACAGGAATAGCATATAAAAGACAATGATGAAAAGGATGAGCGTGATGACAAAGAGTGTGACCAGCATTCCACGGGAGATCATCTTCCGGCTGTCGATCTGCTCTTTTAGGGCGTTGACCCGGACGTTTGATTTGGTAAGCGAATCGCTGTTCACAGCCATTTGTGCTGCATTCACTGCAATGGTTTGCTTCAGGCTGTCGATGGATTGTACAATCCTGGTATCCGCCTTTTTAATTTCGCTGAGCTGTTTCCTGGAGGCATTGATGCCTTCGTAGATCTTTTTCTTTTCTGACTGGAATTCCTTTTGCTGGAGGTATTCCGTGGCTTGTGCACCTGCCGTTCCAACAAAGAACAGCATGGCTAAAAATGTCGAAAGTTTTTTCATGGGCTGGATATATGTTAGGGTTCTAAATATACGACTATATAGCTGAAAGTCAATAGAAAAATGAATATTTTGACTTTATTTCACAAGGATGAAGTAAATGATCCTGATGGTTTTAATTCAAATGGAATACATTTTAAGATTTATTCGTATCTTTGCAGGCACAAATTTCCTCTGCATTGCCCCTGCACTCACTTAAAGGGGCCTTTTTCAGGTTAGAAGCAAAACATGGAAGATACACCCAGGTTAACATTCCCCGCTTTTTTTTCTGATACATTAAGCCGGTTTGGACAACGAGATGCTCTATCACTGGTAGGGCAAAAGCCGTTAACATATCAGGAAGTGAATGACCAGATCAGGGCCACCATGGCCTTTCTGGAAAAAATGGGAATTCAGCCTGGAGACAAGGTGGCCATCCTGAGCACCAATCAGCCGAACTGGGGAATTACCTACTTTGCGGTGACCTTCATGGGTGCCGTGATCGTGCCCCTGTTGCCCGAATTCCTTCCTGTTGAGATCCTTACGCTGCTCGAACATTCCGAGGCCCGTGTTGTTTTCGCCTCCGAGGGTTTACTCCCGAAACTGGTGGGCCTTACCACCGACTACCTGCAGGATGTGGTGCGGATTGAAAACATGACGGTCGTCCGGTCCTATGAAAAATGGCCTCTTTTTGATCCCATCGCCCGTCCAGCAGGCAATTACGAGATTGAAGAGGATGCCGTGGCGGCCATCATTTATACATCAGGAACCACAGGGACTCCCAAAGGTGTGATGCTGACGCACAAAAACATCTGTTTTAACGCCATCAAGGGCCACGAAATTCAAACGATCAAGGAGACCGACCGCTTTTTGTCGATCCTCCCGCTGTCGCATACCTATGAAAACACACTGGGACTTATCCTCCCCATGTACCGCGGCGCCTGCGTATATTACCTTGGAAAACCGCCCACGCCTGCCCTCCTGCTTCCCGCCCTGCTGGTGGTGAAGCCGACCACGATCCTCACGGTACCGATGATCATCGAAAAAATATTCAGGTCAAAAGTGCTGCCCGTTTTCACGGAAAAGAAAGTTTTGAGGGTGTTATATAAGGTCCCTCCCATCCGGAAGGTGCTGCACCGCATTGCCGGCAAAAAGCTTATGCAGACCTTTGGAGGTGAACTTACCTTTTTTGGCGTTGGCGGAGCAAAATTGAACAAGACGGTGGAAAGGTTTCTTATCGAATCGCGTTTTCCCTATGCTGTTGGTTATGGTCTTACTGAATGCGCCCCCCTGCTGGCCGGGTTCAACCCCCAGCATCCAAAGCTGCAATCAACAGGCCCGGCCTGCATCGGTGTTGAACTCAAGATTGTCAAAACCGATAAACGTTCCAGCACGGGCGAGATCTGGGCCAAAGGTCCGAACATCATGAAGGGCTATTACAAAGAACCCCAGATGACAAGTGATATCATCACCCCCGATGGCTGGCTGAAAACAGGCGATATCGGATCATTTGATTCCGCCAATAACCTTTTCATCAAGGGAAGGGTAAAGAGCATGATCGTAAGGTCGAACGGTGAAAATGTTTACCCTGAAGATATTGAATCGGTGATCAATAATTTCCGTCATGTAGTTGAATCCCTGGTGATTGAAAAAAAGGGAAAACTCGTCGCCCTCGTTCATTTCAACCAGGAGGAGATCGAGCTTCGTTACCAGTATCTCAAAAACGAAGTATCAAATTATGCCGATGAAAAGATCGAAGAACTTCGCCAGGAACTGCAGGATTACGTAAATTCAAGGGTGAATAAATTCTCGCAGGTGCAGCTCATCGTTGCCCAGCCCAATCCCTTTCAGAAAACCGCTACCCAGAAGATCAAGCGGTTTATGTATACGTAAACAAATTACAAATTAAGACTGAAAAATTCAACGAACAGGCACTGGAGGTGCTTTTCCGAAGCCATTTTAAGGGCCTTTGCGTTTTTGCTGTCGGTTATGTGAAGGATGAGGAGGCTGCCAAGGAGATTGTCCAGGATACGTTTGTCAGTCTCTGGGAAAAACGGCTGACAATCGACCTTTCCAGGCCGGTAAAAAGCTACCTCTCAACCTCAGTCCGCAACAAGTGCCTCAATTATCTCCGCGATCATAAAAAATTCAGCCGCGATCTCCTCGAGAATGAAAATCTTTTGGACGAAATGACCGTTGACCAGCCGGATACAATGGTCGAGTCGGAACTGCGCGACAGGATCGCCCGTGCCATGGACGAACTGCCCGAAAAATGCCGGGAAATCTTCCACATGAGCAGGCACCGGAACATGAAGTACCTGGAAATCGCCGACAAACTCCAGATCTCTGTAAAAACAGTGGAGACCCAGATGTCAAAGGCCCTGCAGCATATGCGCATCCGCCTTTCCGAATACCTCCCCGCGATCATCCTGGCAGTCGCCCTCCTTCGTTTTCCCGCCAGAATTTTTTTTGTCACCCTGTTACCCTGTTACCTTGTTACCCTGTTACCTTGTTGCCTTTTTATCCCTTACGCATCAGGGTAGCAGCGCTCAGAAGTGTATTATCTACGCCAACACACCATGGAAATAAAGAATACATATTATAACGATCTGATCACCAGGTATTTTTACGGGGAGGCGACCCCTGGCGATATCGTTGAACTGGAGCAGTGGGTCAAGGCCGATCCGGCAAACGCCACCCTGTTCACCGAATTTCAGAAAACCTGGAAAACAGTCGAACAAACCAGGATCGGATCCCCGGTTGACATTGACCGGGAGTGGAATCACCTGGCTTCGAAGCTGGGCATCGGGGAATATGAACCGAAGAGATCTCATCCGGGAATGACCATCACCCATCCTTCCAAGATGGAGGATCAATCTAAAATCGTACATCGTAAATCTAAAATTCTAAATTACGCGCTTCGCATCGCCGCCATCTTCCTGCTGTTGCTGATTCCAGCCTTCTTCCTCTATCGAAATTTTAACGGACCATCTGAACAGCAACTGACCTCGGGCAAGGAAATTACCACGCATACCCTTCCCGATGGGACCAGGGTCACCCTGTATGCCAACGCTACACTGACTTACCCTTCACGTTTTGACGGACCCTTCCGCAAGGTGGCCCTGAAGGGTGAAGGCTGGTTCGAAGTGGCCCATAATAAAAAGCAACCCTTCATCATCGCGGCCGGCAAAGTGAGGATCCGGGTGGTGGGCACCTCCTTTTCGGTGAATACCCAAACCATGCAGGATACCAAAGAAATTATTCTCTCCAGCGGGATGGTCAGGGTCTACTTTGAAAACAATCCTCAGAAGATGGCGCTGCTCCTTCCGGGTGAGAAGGCCGAACTTTCTGACAATGGGGAAGATATCCTGAAAACCGCCAATGAAGATGTAAACTTCCTTGCATGGAAAACCAGGCACCTGGTTTTCAACAACACGCCCCTGAGCGAGGTTGCTGACGTGCTTACCAAGGTTTACCTCACCAGGATCCGTGTGTATGATGACCAGATAAAGGATTGCAGAATTACCGCTACCTTTGACAAACAATCACTCGAATCGGTATTGAATGTACTCAAAGCCACCCTTGACCTCCGCGTCCATTTTAACGGTGCAGGATTCGATCTTTACGGAAATGGCTGTAGGCAAAGCCAGTAACCCAGGCATGCTGAAGGGTGCTCCCCCTGCATGTTTCCTTATTATTTTGTTCATATTCCTGTTGATCTCCTCCCGGACAGTGTCGCAGGATCTTCAGCAGAAGATCACCCTCAGAATGTCCAATAAATCCATCTCAGAGGTTTTAAAGGAGATCACTCATTTGTCGGGGGTCGATTTTTCCTATAATCCGCAGCGTATTCCGGTTGATCAGCCTGTTTCGGTGCAAGCAAAGAACAAATCCGTGGCCTGTATCCTGGATGAAATACTCATTCCCCGCGGAATCACCTACCTGAAGGTGGAGAACCACCTGGTGCTTAAAGCCGCTGTCTCTGCCGGATCAGTGGAGGAATACAACGCAACCGGCACAACGGCAAAATATACCCTCAGCGGTTTTCTCACCGATAAGAGTTCGGGGGAGGTGCTGATCGGGGCCAACATCTACATCCAGGGCACCACGGTCGGCACCATGACCAATGGCTATGGATTTTATTCGCTTACCCTGGGCAGCGCCGATTATCCCGTGGTATTCTCCTATGTGGGATACAAGGAGGTGGTGAAAAGGGTGAACATGACGGAGGATACCCGGCTTTCGGTCGAGATGGAAGAGGAAAAAAGGGAGATCAAAGAGGTGGAGATCATAGCGGAAGAGCGCAGTTCGGAATTACGGAATTCCCAGATGAGCGAATTCAGGTTCTCACAAAAAACACTGTCACAACTGCCCGGGTTCGGCGGGGATCTCGACATCATCAGGGCGCTGCAGGCCGTTCCGGGCATCCAGACCTATGGCGACGGCTCGTCGCTCTATTATGTCCGTGGCGGCAACAGCGACCAGAACCTGCTGCTCATCGACGAAGTCCCCGTTTACAACCCGGCCCATCTGTTTGGTTTTTTTTCGGCCTTTGCCCCGGATGCCATCAACAGTGTTCAGATTTATAAGGGTGATTTCCCCGCCAGGTTTGGAGATCGTCTTTCATCGGTGATCGATATCAAGGCAAGGGAGGGCAACATGAAGCGCTTCGGGTTTTCGGGAAATGTGGGTCCCTATGCCTCCAATGTCACGCTGGAAGGGCCCATCATGAAGGACCGGGCCTCCTTTTTTATCTCCGGCAGAGTATCTACCCTCAACTGGCTGAACAACCTGGAGATGTTCAACAAGAATTTCGATTTCCGGTTTTTCGACATCAATGCCAAGCTGAATTACCGGCTGAACGACAACAACCGTTTCTTCTTTACCTTTTACACCGGCCGGGATGTCTTCAGCCGTTTTCCGTCTGCCGAGGTCAACTCGATGGGGATCACCTGGGATAACCTGGCCGGAACGATCCGGTGGAACCACCTGTTCAGCAACCGGCTTTTCTCCAACACCACGCTCAATTACGGACGGTACAACTATTCGCTTAACCTTCCGCAGGAACAGGACGGTTACTGGAAATCAGCCATCTCAAACCTGACCCTGAAAACAGATTTTGCCTGGTACCTGAATCCGGCCAACACCATCCGGTCAGGGCTGGAGGTCACCTACCACTATTCTAACCCGGGAAATGTCACCACCGAAAACGGAGGCAACTCCCCATATGTGCCCGCTGTGGCTGAATATCATTCGATGGAATATGTGTTTTATGCATCCAATGAACAAAAGATCGGGAAGCGGTTTTCCATGCGTTACGGGATCAGGCTGCCTGTTTGGCAGGATATCGGACCCACGGATGTTTACTATTTCGACGCCAACCACCAGGTGATCGACACCATCAGTTACGGAACAGGGGTTGGTTATTCCACCGCCTTCAGCCCCGAACCGCGTCTGAACCTTCAATACCAGCTGGATGCAAAATCCTCCGTGAAGGCCAGCTACAGCCGCACCAGCCAGTTCCTCCAGCTGCTCTCCAATTCAACAGGTCCCTTTACATCCCTTGAAGTTTGGGCTCCAACCGGTCCGAACATCCAGCCGCAAACAGCCGACCAGGTGGCCGTGGGTTATTTCAGGGAGCTGTTCCAGTCGAAGTTCACCCTCTCGGTGGAGGGTTATTATAAGTGGTTCCACGACCATGTTGACTACCGCGATCATGCCAACCTCCTGTTTAATCCGCTCATCGAAGGAGAGTTGCGGTTCGGCAAAGCCTGGTCCTACGGGGTCGAGTTCATGCTGCGGAAGTCGACCGGCAAGCTGACAGGCTGGATCGGCTACACCTGGTCGAGGGCCCTCGTCCAGACGCCCGGTGTAAACAACGGAAACGTTTACCCGGCCAACTATGACCGTCCAAATGATATCTGTATCAACATCACATGGGATGACAAGAAACACTGGATTTTTACTGCCAACTGGATCTACCTCACTGGCGGGGCCATTACGACTCCCGTGGGATTTTATTACAACAACGGTTATTCCGTGCCCATTTATGGGGATAAGAACAATGACCGTCTGCCCGATTATCACCGGCTCGACATCTCGGCCACCTATATGTTCAATAAACCGGGAAACAGGTACCAGCACAGCCTGGCGATCACACTGTACAATGCCTATGGAAGGATGAACCCCTTCTCGGTCAGTTTCAACAAGATGATGAACGACAACGGCGAATTCGTGGTGCCATCGAACCTCAACGGGGCCTACGACCTGGTGCCGACTTCGATCTCCGTTGCAGGGATCATCCCGTCAATCAATTATCAATTCAAATTCTGATGCGCCCGATCCTGCTGCTCACCGGTCTGATTTTTATTCTCCAGGGATGTGTGAAGGAGCGTTCATGGAGCCTGAAGGATGCACCTCCCGCAAAACTCATGGTCGACGCGGTCATCACCGATGAGGTAAAAACACATAAGGTGATCATCTCCTGGCCGGTGGCGGAACTTAACCAGGCACCATCGCCTGTAACCGGTGCCGGCGTGCTGATCAGCAATGAGGATTCCACCTGGCGTCTGACTGAAAACCCGCCCGGGTCGGGGATCTATTGTACGCCATCCTCATTTTTTACCCGGCTTCAGAAAAATTACACCCTCTTTATCTCGGCCGGGGAAAAGGTGTACACGGCTAAGACCGTCATGAATGCCGGATCTTCCTTCGGGGAACTTCAATACACCAAAAATGACGATGATGACCTCTATTACGTTGACTGGGTGGCCAATGCATTCAGCACCGGGGATGCCGCCATGTGGGAGCTGCTCATCGACTGGTCGATGGTACCGGGATATGAGCACCTCGATTCGCTGGACAACCATGCCAGGATGCTTTTTTATACGCTGCCGACGCTGGATGTAAGCGAGGTGTTCGCCCCCCGGATGCAGTCGGTGAATTTCCCGGCCGGCACCCGGATTGTTGAACGCAGGTATTCGCTTACCCGGCAGCACGCTGAATTTATCAGGGAGCTGCTGCTTGAAACCAACTGGGCCGGCGGACTATTTACCGTTGCCTCGGCCAATGTGGTCACCAATCTGAGTGATGGGGCTTGCGGTTATTTCGGGGCCTGCGCGGTTACTGAACTTTCGGTGGTGGTGACTCCCCTGAAACAGGAAAAATAAAATAAATGATCGCATCAGGGTATCTTCTCCTTCGGGTGTATTATCTTCAAGAAACCAGAATCAATCCAAACTTTAACCAAAACTATGAAAACAAATCTTATCCGTATCGCATTCCTGTTCCTGGCTGTAACCGGATTGTCCCTGTCAGGATGTAAAAAAGATAAAAATGCAGCTGGTTCAGACGATTCTGCCTCCATGCAGCAGCTTTCGAAGGATGAGGAAGCCGTTGAATCCGCCTCCGATGAGTCTATGAATGATGTCAATAATTTCCTTTCAGGTGGAAACCTGAAATCGACCGAGAAGGTTCCTTGCGGTGCAACGGTCGATTCAACCGCCGTGGTCAACGACACGATCACCATCTACATTACTTATAATGGCAAAAACTGCAGCGGCACCCGTTCCCGCACAGGCAAGGTGGAAATTAAAAAACAGCTTGGAACCCATTGGTACCAGGCTGGCGCCACCGTGATGATCAGGCACATCAATTTCACCATTACCAAGGTTTCAAACCAGAAATCAATCACCTTAAACGGGTTGAAGGTACACCAGAATGTGAGTGGAGGACTGATCTGGCAAGTTGGAAACGGCGTCGATGCCATTGTTTACCGCACCTGGGGGGCTGTAAATGTCACCTTCGAGGATGGTTCAAGCAGAATCTGGAATGTAGCACGCCAGAAAACCTATACCGGAACAGCTCCGGGAAACCTGATGCTGACTACCGATGGCTTCGGTACATCCGGTGAGTATAGCAACCTGCTTACCTGGGGTATCAACAGGAAGGGAGAAAATTTTTATACCCGGATCATGCAGCCTGTGGTTCACCGCCAGGTTTGCGACTGGGACCCGGTTTCGGGAATCAAGAAACATGAGATCCCGGCCGATTCAAAAAGCGCTACACTCACCTTCGGATACGACAGCAATGACCAGCCTGTCACCGGTGATGCCTGCCCGACGAAATTTAAACTTGACTGGCAGAGAAATAACAAATCGGGAACAATCTTTCTTTGGCTATAAAATCTAAATTGAACTGCCAAAGCCGCTCCAATCATTGGGGCGGCTTTTACTATGTACGTATTAATCGTAACATCCGATATACCGGGAGATGACCATCCGCTGGATTTCGGAAGTGCCTTCTCCGATTTGGAGGAGGCGCTGGTCACGGTAGAAACGTTCGATGTCAAAGTCCTTCATCAGGCCGTAGCCGCCATGGATCTGAACCGCTTCGTCTGCCACCTCCCGTGCAATTTCAGAACAGTAGAGTTTCGCCATGGCTGCCTCTTTCGCATAGGGCTGGTTGTTCGATTTCAGCCAGGCGCCTTTATAAAGGAGGTTCCGGGCCAGTTCGATCTTGGTGGCCATGTCGGCCAGTTTAAATGCATTCACCTGGAACTGGGCAATCGGTTTGCCGAATTGCTTGCGGGCTTTGGCATAGGTCATGGCCATTTCAAAGGCTCCCTGGGCCAGGCCAAGCCCCATGGCGCCGATCGCCAGCCGACCGCTGTCGAGGGTGCTGAGCATGATCCTTGATCCCTCCCCGCGTTTGCCCAGGAGATTCGTCGCCGGCACTTTGCATTCATCAAAAAAGAGCTGGGATGTATCCGAAGCCCGCCACATCATCTTTCCGTGCATGGCTACCCGCCTGAAACCGGGCGTGTCGGCATCGACCAGGATGGTCGAGAACTCCTTCTGCCCGCTGGTCTCCCCCGAAACCACCTGGACCGTCGCCCCCTTGTTGATGGAGGAGGCGCCGTTGGTAATGAAAATCTTTGAACCGTTGATGATCCATTGGTCACCATCCAGCCTCGCCGTGGTCTTGGTGGCCCGTGAATCGCTCCCTGCATCCGGCTCCGTCAGTCCAAAAGCCCACAGAGCATCGCCGGTTGAAAGCATGGGAAGGTACTTTTTCTTTTGCTCCTCAGTCCCGTAATTCAGGATGGGACCGATCCCCAGTGAAATATGGGCTGCCAAAGTGGCTGCCTGCGAACTGTCGATGCGTGCCAGTTCCTCCACCGCAATGACATAGGCCAGGGTATCGAGGTCGAGTCCGCCGAATTCATGCGGCGTCCGCAAACCGAAGAAGCCAAGTTCTCCCATCCGCTTGGTCAGCGGAACCGAAAACTCTGCTTTTTCATCCAGCTCCCTGGCAATTGGTTTAATTTCCCGCTCGGCAAAATCCCTGACGGACTTACGGATCATGTGATGTTCTTCAGTCAGATACATGTTGGTATGTTTTAAGATAAATTTTCAAATTTCATTCGTCACTCGTCATTCGTCATTCGTCATTCGTCACTCATTTAAAGATCTTCCTCGCCAGCATCCGGGCCTCCTCCCATGCTTTTTTATCAATGCTTCCCGGCTCCTCCTTTTCCTCTGCAAAAGCAATAAGGTTCCCGGTATCAAGGTTCCCGAGCATCTCTTTGCCGGTCATCGGGCATCCGCCTAGTCCGCTGATCACCCCGTCGAAACGGCGGCACCCGGCCGAATAGGCAGCATCTGCTTTTTCATGCCATCCCCGGTTTGTCGTATGCAGGTGCAGCCCGAATTCCACATCCGGGAACATCGGAATAAGGGTTGAGAAGACCTCCGAGATCACCGGAACATCAATTTCGATGGATACATTCGACAGCGGAATGATCCTGGCCCCGGCTTCGTAAAGTTTGCCAACCCATTCTGCCAGCAGGTTTACGTTCCATGGATCTCCATAAGGATTCCCGAAGGCCATGGAGATATAGATCACCGCCTGTTTGCCGGTATTTTTACACAGGCCGGTCACAAATTTTGCTGTTTCCAGCGATTGTTCAACGGTCGACCTCACATTCAGTTCCAGAAAGGTGGGGGATAAGGAGAAGGGATAGGAGATGTGCGTGATCTCCTTCACATGGGCCAGTTGTTCAGCCCCGCGTGTGTTCACTGCCAGGAACATAATGTTTGAAGATGTCCCGGCCAGATCAAGTTGTTTCAGTACATCCAGCGAATCGGCCATTTGCGGGATGATCCTGGAGGAGACCACGCTCCCGGTCTCCACGGTATCAAATCCCACCCTGAGCAGCCGATTCAGATAGGATATCTTTTCCCCTGCCGGAATCATGCGGGGAAACCCCTGCATCCCTTCACGCGGTGATTCAATGATCTTTATCACGCCTTGCCGGTTAATGATTTCGGGATGCGGCCATTCCTGATCGATTCGGAACGGAGGCGCCGCCCCACGATCCGTTCAACCATCAAACCGATCTCCAGGACCCTATCCAGGTCGAGCTGGGTGTCGATACCCATTTCATCCATCATCACCACCATATCCTCGGTAGAGACCAGCCCCACGAGATTCGGATCTTTATAATAATAACTTCCGGTGCCGCTTACGGGGACGCCGCTCACAAAATTGGCCGGCTGTCCGCCGATCCCCCCCATGGTCGATTCGTAATTGACCATCCCGGCCTGCAATGCTGCCAGTACATTGGCCATGCCCCAGCCTCGGGTGGTATGAAAGTGGACGATCTGCTTTTCAACCTTCACCCCCGCGTCGAGCAGCATGGAATAATACCTGTAAACACGGTCGGGTGAGGCGGACCCATCATGATCGGCATGTTCCACATCGTTCACTCCGATGTCGAGCCAGCGCCTGGTGAATTCAATCGCCCTCTCCAGCCTGGTAGGCCCCTCGATCGGGCAGCCCCAGATGGTGCTGACCGTTCCGTTCACCTTCAGGCCGGCTTCCCTGGCCATCGGAATATATTTTTCAGCCATCTTCCAGTAATCCTCCAGGCTGAGACCTGAATTTTTCCGGTGATGCGATTCGCTGGTCGATACCATCATCAGGATGCGGTCGGGACCCCATCCCTCTTTCCTTGCCTGGATAGCCCGTTCTATCGCCTTTTCACGGATGGTGATGGCTGTAACGGATACCTGGCTGAGCTGCGATGCCACCAGCTTGCTGGCCCTGAGACGCTTCAGTACATCGTCGGCATCCCTGAACTGCGGCATTCCTGCAGGATTGCCGAGATTGGTCACCTCGATGTGCCTGAACCCGGCCAGGATCAGTTGCTCGGCAAGCCATACCTTGGCATCGGTGGGGATAAAAATTTCCTCGTGCTGAAACCCATCCCTGACGGTGATGTCTCCAATGGTTACTTTTTTGGGATAATTCATAAACAGCGATTAAGGATTGGTCATTGGTCATTGGTTATTGGACAAATTGGTCTTGAATTCAACAAGCGCCGTGGAACTCTCAACCCGGTCATTCACTGCCACGTTAACGGCCTTCACCACGGCATCACGGGGCGAAACAACCTGATTTTCCATCTTCATCGCCTCGATGATCACCAGCACATCACCCTTCAAAACCCGGTCCCCCTCCCTGGCCAATACGCGGATCACCTTGCCCGGCATAGGGGATGTAACATGGTTGCCGGCATGTCCCGCACTTTCATATACCGAGGCGGTGAACGATTCGGCCAGGATATCACGGCGCTTCATCCGGAATATATGACCGGCTGTACTAAGGTAGGCCTGGTTGTTGTCTCCTTCTGAGATCCAGGCAAAATAGGGATGATGATCGATGGTGAAATCAATGCGGTTTTGAGATATGATCAGGGGTGAAGGGTGATATTCTTTTCCATGGATATCGAACACATAGTGTTTATCTGAATATCCGGGGATTTTCACGATAACATCCGCTCCCTCGAACTGAAGGCTTATGCTCATCTGGTTTCTCCAGTAGCCGATCGTCTCCCAGAGATTTGGTTTGTCGCCACTTGAAGGATGGACCTTCCGCGTGTGCTTCAGGGTGTGCATCAGGTACCCGATCATGGGAACGTGGCCGGGAATGTCATTTTTTTCAGCGAGGATCGCCCCGGTGAGGGAGGCCGTATGTTCATCACAGAATTTTGTGGTGATTGAGTTCGAAACAAAGGCTTCGCTCCGGAGCAGTTCGGCCAGGTACGTAATGTTGGTGCTGATCCCATGGATAATGTAATCGTCCAGGGCGGTGAGCATCACCTGGCTTGCTTCAGCCCTGTCCTTTGCGCAAACCACCAGCTTGCAGATCATCGGATCGAAGGAGCTTTTTATCTCCGTACCGGCGGTGATGCCTGTGTCGATGCGAATCCCCGGAATTTCCGGTTCTTTGTAAAAGGTCATTTTCCCGGGGGATGGCTGGAAATTATTGGCAGGATCCTCTGCGTATATGCGGCACTCGATGGCATGGCCATGCTGACTGATATCTTCCTGTTTCAGCCTCAGCGTATTTCCTGCAGCCACATGGATCTGCTCCTCCACGATATCGATCCCGGTTACCATCTCCGTTACAGGATGCTCCACCTGGATGCGGGTGTTCATCTCCAGGAAATAAAAATTCAGATCCTTGTCAACCAGGAATTCAATGGTGCCGGCGTTGTTGTAACCAATGGCCTTCCCGATGGCGACGGCTGCTTCGCCGATTTTGGTTCGTACTTCGTCTGTGAGGGTGGGGGAGGGCGATTCTTCGATGATCTTCTGATACCTGCGCTGGATCGAGCATTCCCGCTCATAAAGGTGAATGACATTGCCAAAATTGTCACCCAGGATCTGAACCTCGATATGCCGCGGCTCTTCGATGAATTTTTCAATGTACACCGTTTCATCGCTGAAATAGGCCAGTGCCTGCCGGCTGGTTGCCTCCAGGGCCTCTGCGAGCTCATCTTCATGGTGAACGATCCGCATCCCTTTACCTCCGCCACCTGCAGCGGCCTTGAGCAAAACAGGAAATCCGATCAGGTGTGCACTCTTTGCAAGCTCCTCTTTGGTCCCCGTGATACCAGCCGTCATGGGGATGCCGATCTTCTTCACAAAGGCGCGGGCTTCGATCTTGTTTCCCATGATCTTCATGGCCTCGGGCCGTGGTCCGATGAAAATGATGCCAGCCTCCTCACATGCCGAAACGAACAGCGGATTCTCGGCCAGGAAGCCATAGCCCGGATGAATGGCATCAGATCCTGTCTGCCTGGCTATCCCGATGATCTTCGGAATGCTCAGATAGGTCTCGGCCAGTTCAACCTCCCCGATGCACCACGCCTCATCGGCCATGGTCACATGGAGGGAATCGGCATCCACCTGCGAATAGATGGCTACGGTTTTTATCCCCAGTTTTCGTGCAGTACGCATGATCCGTACGGCTATTTCTCCCCTGTTCGCAACAAGTATTTTATGGATCATTTTCATTCGTTCAACCGTTTTCATTTTACCCAATTGGGTTTGCGCTTTTCAAGAAACGCATTCATTCCCTCCTGGCCCTCTGCTGAAGCGCGTATTTCAGCAATCATCCGGGCTGTATATTCATACGCCTCCTCAAAAGTCAGGTTATTCGACACCTCATTGATGAGTGTTTTGCACTGGCTCATCGCTTCCGGTCCGCTGGTGCGCAGGAGCGCGATCACCCCGTCCAGGGTTTCATCCAGGGCCGCGGCAGGAACCGATCTGTTCACCAGCCTGAATCCTTCAGCCTCCTTCCCTTGAATTCTGCGGCCGGTAAGCATCAGTTCCCTGGCTCCGTATTCACCGATCCGTTTGATGACATAGGGCGAGATGCAGGCCGGGACGATCCCGATCTTCACCTCGCTCAGTGAGAAGGTGGCATCATCAGTACAATAGGCAAGGTCGCAGGCAGACAACAGGCCGTTGGCACCGCCCAGGGCTACGCCATGAACCACGGCCACGGTGGGTTTCGGGCAGTGGTAAATAGCCAGGAAACACCTGGACAACAATAGGCTTTCATTGTAATTCTGCGCATAGCTGTTCTGTGAAACTGCCTTCATCCAGTGCAGGTCGACGCCGGCGCAAAATGATTTGCCCCTTCCGCGGAGAACGACACACAGGGTTTGACTGTCAAGCGTTTCAAAACATCCGGTCAGCTCCCGGAGCATGGTTTCATCAAAGGCGTTGTGTACTTCGGGGCGGTTCAGCCAGATGGTGAAAACTCCATGGTCTTCTGTCGTTTCAATGGTTTTATAGGTGTTCATATTCACTAATCAATTGATTACCTGCAATCGTAAATCGTATATCGTAAATCGTATATTGAGATTACATTCTGAAGATTCCGTATTGGGTTCTTTCATATTTTTTATTCTGAGAGATGGCAATGGCCAGCCCCAGGATCTTCCGTGTGTCAACGGGGTCGATGATGCCGTCATCCCAGAGTCGGGCAGTGCTGAAGTAGGCGGAGCCTTCATCATCATATTTTTTCAGGATGGTCTGCAGCATCTTTTCCCGCTCTTCGGGCAAGAGTTTCTTCCCCGAAGCGGCCAGCTGGTCCTCCTTCACCGTGATCAGTACATTGGCTGCCTGTTCGCCGCCCATCACCGAGATTTTGGAATTGGGATACATGAAGAGGAAGCGGGGTTCATAAGCCCGGCCAGCCATGGCATAATTGCCGGCGCCGAACGAACCGCCAAAAACAACCGTGAATTTCGGCACGTTGGCATTGGCAACGGCATGGACGAATTTGGCTCCGTCGCGGGCAATGCCGGCGCGTTCATATTGTTTGCCGACAATGAACCCGGTGATGTTCTGCAAAAAGAGGATCGGGATGTTCCTGCTTGTGCAGAGTTCAACGAAATGGGCCCCCTTGAGGGCGGTCTCCCCGAAGAGCACCCCGTTGTTGGCCAGGATACCCACCGGGTAGCCCAAGATCCGGGCGAACCCGGTGGTGAGGGTAGGCGCATAGCGCTCCTTGAACTCATGGAAAAGACTTCCGTCCACGATGCGGGCAATGATCTCTTTCGAATCGACCGGCTTCTTCAGGTCAACCGGCAGGATGCCGTAAAGTTCTTCGGGATCATAAAAGGGCTCTTCTGCCGGGTGGATCTCCAGGGATTGATATTCGCTCCGCTGGATGGATTCAAAGATGTTCCTGCATATCTGGATGGCATGTTCATCATTTTCAGCCAGGTGATCAGCCACGCCCGATACCATGGTGTGTACCTCGGCGCCGCCCAGTTCTTCGGCGGAGACCACTTCACCGGTCGCCGCTTTTACCAGGGGAGGTCCTCCGATAAAGATGGTTCCCTGGTTGCGTACGATGATGGTTTCATCACTCATGGCGGGGACATAGGCCCCGCCTGCAGTACAAGAACCCATCACCACGGCAATCTGGGGGATTCCCTGGGCTGAAAGCCGCGCCTGGTTAAAGAAAAACCGGCCAAAATCATATTTGTCGGGAAACACATTGGCCTGTTCAGGAAGGAATACCCCACCCGAATCGACCAGGTAAACACAGGGAAGCCGGTTCTCCATGGCAATCTCCTGTGCCCTGACATGTTTTTTTATGGTCTCCTTCACATAGGTCCCCCCTTTGACGGTGGCGTCGTTGGCCACAATCATCACCTCCTTGCCGTGGATCACCCCGATGCCGGTAATGATCCCTGCCGAAGGGAACCCGTCGTCATACAGGCCAAATGCGGCAAGCGTGGAGAGTTCAATAAAAGGGGTATTGCGGTCGATCAAAAGGTCGATGCGCTCGCGGGCCAGCAGCTTACCGCGTTCCTTGTGCCGCTGCACAGCCTGCTCGGGCCCGCCTTTCCTGATGGTGGCCATGATCTCCCTGTAATGTCCAAGCAGCTTCATGTATTCTTCCCTGTTTTGCAGGTATTCCCGGCTGCCGACCTTGATCTTGCTTTCTATCCGAAACATGCGTTATATCTGAAATATGATGAATTGGCGGAATTCGTTCCAACACGCTCCACCCGAAATTATCGCCTACTAAATTAAGAATAATTCTAAATTATACAAACTTATCTGAAATATCCACCGTAACTTTGCGTTGAATTTGTAGAAAATTAAATCCGGATTGAACAACCTTATCGATATTGTCTATGAGGAGTTGACCCTGGAATCGCTGCTTGAATTTGAGCAGCTGAACGGGGAAAAAACCACGGTGAGAAAGGCTTTCATGCTCATGCTGAACCAGTCGGAGCGTGACCATGAACCGGGCTATGCCCGGATGGTGCTTGAAACAGCAAGAATTATCCTGGAGGACATGAACCTCGGGCCGGACTCCGTCAAATGTCTTATTCTCAAAAACTTGTCCGACAAGGGAATTTTATCGCCCGAAGCCATTGAATCGGAATACGGGAAGGTGGCCAGGGAGCTGATCGAAGGCATTCACAAGCTCGAAAGGCTGGATACCAAGAAGTACAGCACCAACAAGGAAAATTTTATCGGCTTGCTTCTCACCCTGTCCGACGATATCAGGGTGCTGCTTATCAGGCTCGGCATGCGCCTGTACGACATGCGCCATTTGTCGGACTATCCTCCTGAAAAGCAGCAGAAAATCATTGGGGAGACCATGGACCTGTATATCCCCATCGCCCACCGAATCGGGCTTTACCAGATTAAAAATGAACTGGAAGACCGGGTATTGCGCGCCACCGACCCGGAAACCTATGAGGTGATCGCAGCCAAGCTGAAGGAGACCAAAGCCGACCGGGATCAATATACGGCCGATTTTATCAGGCCCATCGAAAAACGTTTGCTTGAGAGCGGCTTCCAGTGCGAACTGAAAAGCAGGGTGAAATCGATCTCCTCCATCCGCAGGAAAATGCTCGCCCAGAAGGTTGAGTTCGAAAAGGTGTACGATTTATTTGCCATCCGGATCATCCTGAATCAAACAGTTGAAAATGATGCAGCCGACTGCTGGAAGATCTATTCGCTGGTTACAGATATTTATGCTCCGAACCCGCGCCGCCTGCGCGACTGGATATCATTCCCGAAGCCCACCGGGTATGAATCGCTGCACACTACGGTGATCGGTCCTGAAGGACGCTGGGTTGAAGTTCAGGTGAGAACGCGCCGCATGGATGAAGTAGCTGAAAAGGGTTTTGCTGCCCACTGGAAGTATAAGGAAGCAAGCAAGGCCCAGGCCAGATCCGATCTGTATGCCCGGATAAGGGAACTACTGGAAAGTCCCGCCCAGAGTTCACATGAAAAATCGGTCAGCAGCGATAAAAAGGCACTCTATTCGAATGAGATCTTCATCTTTACCCCGAAAGGTGATCTTAAAAGACTTAAATTGGGATATTCCGTTCTGGACTTTGCATTTGAAGTGCACTCCGAGATCGGATCAACCTGCACAGGCGCCATTGTCAACGGGAAGATGGTTCCGCTGAAATACATCCTTCAGAACGGGGATACCGTAAAAATACTGACCTCGAAAACCCAGAAGCCCAACCCGGGATGGCTTGAAATCCTGAAAAGCCCGCGAAACATTGCACGCGTCAAACACGCGCTGAAAATGGAGTTGTATAAGGAGGCCGATTTCGGGAAGGAGATCATTAAAAATAAGCTGACCCAGCTGGGGGTTGAATTTACCGATCCGGTCATCAACAAGGTTGCCGCCTATTTCAATTGCGAGACCATCCTGGATCTGTACCAGCGTTTTGGCGAAGGAAAGATAGATCCGAGCAAGATAAAGAAAGCCTTGCTGGAACCTGATCAGGGAGTGCCACCCGCCCTTGCCAGGGAGGAGACCTTTCCCGAAAGGGTTTCGGAAATGATGGCGGGAAAAGAGGACTATGTGATCATCGATCCCCTGATTAAATCACTGCATTATCAGTTCGCCAAATGTTGTGCCCCTTCGCCGGGCAGCTCCATTTTTGCTTTTGTCAGTGTTTTACAGGGAATCAGGATTCATAAAACGACCTGTAAAAATGCACACCAGCTGATTACCAGATACCCCTACCGGGTGCTTGAGGCCAGATGGAAAAATGATGTATGAGATGGAGAACGACCTGGTCATTGAGGTAAAAAACGTCCAAAAATCCTTTAAGGCAGTGCATGCCGTGCGGGGAATTGACCTTCGCATCGGCCCGGGACAGTTTGTGGCCATCCTGGGGCCGAACGGGGCTGGTAAAACAACCCTGGTTGAGATGATCGAGGGAATCCAGCAGCCCGACAAGGGGGAGATCTTCATCCTGGGCAAATCATGGAAAGGCAATGAGAACTATCTTCGCCGCATGATCGGACTCTCGCTGCAGGAGACCCATTTCATTGAAAAGCTGACAGTATGGGAAACACTCCGGCTCTTCGCCAGTTTTTTCCGGATCGGGAAGGAGCGTTGCGAGGAGATATTGTCCCTGGTAGCACTGGAAGAGAAGAGAAAGGCCTGGGTCGTGAACCTCTCGGGAGGACAACGTCAGCGTCTTGCCCTCGGGATCTCCATGCTGAACAAGCCGAAGATCCTGCTGCTCGATGAGCCGACCACCGGACTGGATCCCAACGCGCGGCGCGAGATCTGGGCCATCCTGCATAAACTGAAGGATCAGTCGCAAACCTCCCTGATCCTGACAACCCATTACATGGAAGAGGCCGAACAACTTTGTGATTACATTGTAATCATCGACCACGGAAAGATCCTGAAACAGGGAACGCTGACCGAATTGCTGGGTGAAATTCAGGATCTTCCTGTAAAACCCGCCGAAACCCGTAAAATCACCCTTGATGACCTTTTTACTTCACTAACCGGCCGCCATCTCAATGATTGAACGCGTCACCAACAGCCAGCTGTATCAACTGATCATGGCCAACATCAAAGAGCTGATCCGTGAACCGGGTGTGCTGTTCTGGGGAATTGTCTTCCCGATCCTCATGTCGCTCGGACTGGGGGTGGCCTTTACCAAGAAAAAGGATGTCGTCATCCCCATTGCGGTGATCGGGCAAAACCATGTGATCCACCATCCGGCCGATACAACGTCGGTCCTGCTCTCCTTTCTTCAGAATAACAGGGCAACACTGGAAAGAAATAACCAGGGGTTTGTCGGGCGAAGGCTTACCATTCCGGATGATAAACTTGGAAACACAACATTCATTTTCCTGGCCATGAACTGGCAAAAGGCCATGGTGCTGCTCAAGCGCGGGAACCTGAACATCGTGCTGGATGAAAGAATGGGGAGGGTCCAGTATCATTTTGACCCGATGAATCCCGATGCGCAGCTTACCTACCTGAAATTGTCCAAACTTTTGAATGCGTCCGGCCCGGTTGTACAGGCTGCCAACACGGAGATCAACCCGCTGACGGTAAGCGGCACGCGTTACATCGATTTCCTGGTTCCCGGGCTGATTGCCATGGGGGTGATGATGTCGTGCATGTGGGGGGTGAGCTATGCCATCATTGAGCGCCGGTCGAAAAAACTGCTGAGGCGGATGGTCGCCACCCCGATGAAGCGCTCAAACTTCCTCATTGCCCTGATTGCGGTTCGCATGCTGATGAATTTCGTGGAGGCAGGATTGCTCTTCCTGTTCGCCTGGCTCGCCTTCAATATTACGATCCAGGGAAGCGTGACGGCTTTGCTGGCTCTGTTCATTGCCGGAAATGTGGCTTTTGCCGGCATTGCCATATTTATCGCCTCGCATACGGCCAAGACCGAAATCGGGAATGGATTGATCAACGCGCTGAGCATGCCCATGATGGTCCTGTCAGGGATATTCTTCAGCTATCATAATTTTCCAGAATGGAGCATCCCCGTCATTCAGAAATTTCCGCTTACCATGATGGCCGACGGGATGCGGAGCGCCTTTATTGAAGGAGCCGGATTTGCCGAACTTTCCATGCCGATCATCGTCCTCTCAGCCATCGGGATCGTTTTCTTTACCGCCGGCATGCGGATATTCAAGTGGCATTGATAAAAACAAAAGAGGCTGTCCCAATTGAGACAGCCTCTAAGATTAAAATCGTTTTTGGTTAAGCTTATACCAGTTTAACATTTACAGCATTTAATCCTTTTTTACCTTCGGTCAGGTCGAATGTTACTTCGTCATTTTCCCGGATACGGTCAATTAAACCAGAGGCATGAACGAAATATTCTTTGCCTGTCTCGGAGTCCATAATAAATCCAAATCCTTTTGACTCATTAAAGAATTTTACTTTTCCATTTTTCATAATAATAATCGAATTTAAAATAATATCCGCAAAGGTAGATATAAAATTAATAGGATCAACAAAATAATTAAAAAACTTATTGTCGGTCTATTTTTTTCTGAATCCGCCTTTGCGGAAAGTACCTTTGTGTTTTTGCGGATCGAAGACAGGACCCTCGCCAAGATGGACAGGAATGGCTCCTTTATAGATGGATTTCCCCAGGAGCCGTTCAATGACCGCAAACTTGCCCTGGTCTTTTTCATTGATCAGCGTGATGGCGGCCCCTTTTGCCTGGGCACGTGCCGTTCGGCCGATTCGGTGGATGTAATCCTCCCCGTCGTTGGGCACATCATAGTTGATCACCATGTCAATGTCCTCGATGTCGATGCCCCGTGAAACAATATCGGTAGCCACCAGGATATTCAGTTCCTTGCTCCGGAAGCGGTTCAGCACACCTTCCCTGGCCTGCTGGTCAAGGTCGGAATGAATCTCTTCGGCATTCAGCCTCAGTTTTTTCAGGGAGGCACTCAGTTGTTTGGTTGAACTTTTTGTGGAGCAGAAGATAAGGATGCTGCGCAGTTTAAGGTCTTTTAAAAGATACTGAACAAGCGGGATCTTCTGGGTGTCGTATACCACATAGGCCATCTGCAGGATGTTTTCGGCAGGCTTGGATGGGGCAATATTTATTTCCAAAGGCTCCTTCAGGATTTTTCGTGCAAGCTCACGCATATCTTTGGGCATGGTGGCCGTAAAACACAGGGTTTGCCTTTCGGCGGGCACATACGACATGATCTTCAGGATGTCGTCGTAAAACCCCATGTCGAGCATGCGGTCGGCTTCATCAAGGATCAGGTACCGCAGACTGGAAAGATTGACATAACCCATATTCAAATGGGCGATCATCCTTCCCGGGGTACAGATCACCATGTCGGCGCCGTTGGCCAGGGCCTGTCTTTCTCGTGAAAAGGAGGCCCCATCGGTGCCGCCATACACCGGGATCGAACTCACCGGGGTAAAATAGGAGAGGCCCTCCATGTGCTGGTCAATCTGCTGGGCCAGTTCCCGCGTTGGAACAATCACCAGCGCCTTGATGGCATCATCGTGGGGCGTCGAAATGATTTTCTGGATGATGGGCAACAGGAATGCTGCCGTTTTACCCGTCCCGGTCTGGGCCGACCCGATGATGTCCCTGCCGGCTAAAATTGCGGGAATTGCCTGTTCCTGGATGGGGGTGGCGCTTTCATACCCCAGAGCATCAATCCCTTCGATCAAACGCGCCTCAAAACCAAAATCGTGAAATGTCAAATTGCTAAATTATTGGACAAAGGTACGGAAAAATCGTGACGCGTGACGCGTGACGCGTGACGGAAAAATCGTAAATCGTAATTCGTAAATCGTAATTGGTTATTGGTTATTCGTCATTTGTCATTCTCAACGGGTGTGCTTCGGTGCTGAACACGACCTTCTTCAGATCAAGGGTGTGTTCGGGGGCAAAAAGGAGGTAGGCATATTTCAGCGTTTCGGCGAGGAAGAAACTTTCCATCGAATCGGATTTCTCCAGCGTCCTTACGTTTTTTATTTCGGCGTACCCGGCGTCGGTCCTGCATTTTTGGAGGATGTCATTGATCATGCGCTGTCCCATCCGGAGATATTCCTCGTTGTGCGTCTGGCGGTAAAGGTAAAAGCAGCTTTCGATATTCTCTGGCCGGAGGGGATATTCAGGATAGCGTATGGAGTCATTCCTGAAATCAAACTCTTCGGGTTCGATGTTGAAGGTGGTCCACATGTAAAAATTCCCCCGTTGAATTTTTGCGGCCGTGGCGGTATCGCCCGACAAGGCCAGGATCCCGGCATAAAATGCATCCAGGGCCCCATAGAACGGATGAGTCTCCCTGCCCGATTTCATATCCACCCGTGTAAAATACCAGCCCGAAGGCACCTCTGTTAACAGGTATTTCCTGATGGCCTTGTTGTGGATCTCCCAGGCCTGCCTGCAATCCCTGTCTCCAAAAAGCAGCCACGCCTTATACAGATATTCGTAGTAGGAATCGATGCGGGCCCCGATCTGGCTTTCGGTATTCCGCCATTCTCCGGTATTTACATTGATGGTCGTGCCCACCAGGTCGATGTCGCTGCGCCTTTTAAACACCTCAAAAGCAGCCTTTTTTGCCACCTGGTAAAAGGTTGAATCGTGCGTATATTGGGTCAGTTTGCCAAACTCGAGCAGGTAGGTTCCGATTTCAGCGGGGTTACTCAGCGAATCACGGGTTTTACCGGTTACCAGGTTTACATAACGATAGGGCATTCCGGTTGGTGAGTTGAATGCCGGGAGTAACCTGCGCCCAAGATCGGTGGCCAACTCCAGCAACTTCATATCCCCCGATAATTCATAGGCCGACAACAGCCCGCCCATCATCCGGATATTGATCTCAAACAGCTGAACCTCCTGGTCAACATTGAACCTCAGCCCGGAGACCACCATTTCCCCGGCCTCCTTTGCCTCTTTTTTTAACCCGAGAAGGTAAAAGGTGTCAAAAGCATCCATCGGAGTCATCAGGAAGGAGGTTCGATACCAGTTATGCCCTTTTTTACTGATGGGCATGAGCGCATCATAGCCCGATGCATATTTCTTGTAACCCTTCCAGGCATATCTGCAGGCCTCCCTGATTTGACTGCATTGAACAGCCTTCTCCCGTGTGGTATAGGCTTTCTGCGATTGCGCATGAATTGAAAATACAATGAAAATCGTTGTTAGAAATAAGAGGCAACTCTTCGTTCTCATCAAATCATTTTTTTTGATTCCAAAAGCCCAATGAGGGTCCCCACAATTTCGTCAATCGTGAGGGAACTGCAATTAAAGGTGACATCAAAGAGATAGGGATGGAATTTTCCACCTGTCATCATTTCAATAAAGGCCTTACGTTTTTTATCCATTTCAACCACCATTTTGGATGATTCCAATGTGGAAAGATTCCTTGTTTTACTGATCTCAGAAACACGCCATTCCTGCGGAGCCTGCAAACGGATATGGACTGTGTTTGGATATTTCTGCAAAATTCCTACACCGCCCCTGCCAACGATGACCACATATCCCTGATCGGCAATGGAACGAACCACCATGGAAACAGTCTTGCGCATCCGGTGATTGCTGACATACGTCGTTGTGAAAGATGCCAACACATCTTCGAGGATCCCTTTCCCGCCTGAACTCAGGAGGAAATTCACATCGGTAGGGTTTAACTCCAGTCGCCTGGCTGTCACTTCAACCACCTCCTTGTTGATAAACCGCCACTTTCTGGGTTTTCCTTCACCATTCCTTTTGTTCAGTGTGAGGGTCAGTTGCTGGGCGATCAGTTTTGAAGGACACCCGAACTCTCTGGAAATGGTAATGACCGGCCCGGGGTGCGATGGGTTTTCAATTCCCCGTTCAGCAAAGGCGCGGTCCAAATATTCACGTAACAGGTTTTCCATAACTCCTCCTTATTTATTGGTGGATTTATACAAATATACAAAATATCAACCCTTAATACAAGAGAAAGAATGGCAAAGGAGCCCTTTCCTGTAAGGGACTTTATTCTTTTTTATCTCATCTTTCAGGTTCTGAAAATACCCTTTGCTTATATCTAAAATATATTTGTAAATTTGCAGCCCTTTAGAATGGGGCTTTACCCCCGGAAACAGAGAATGTTCTTTTCAAATAATAGCAATACATCGGGATGTAGCGCAGTTGGCTAGCGCACCACGTTCGGGACGTGGGGGTCGGAAGTTCGAGTCTTCTCATCCCGACTTTTTTATTTCATGCCTCTTTAGCTCAGTTGGTAGAGCAGCTGATTCGTAATTAGCAGGTCGGGGGTTCAAGTCCCCTGAGAGGCTCACAGATATTCAACCACTTACGAGTAAAATTGTGAGTGGTTTTTTGTTTCCTGCCAGCTTCTGATGAAATTTTCCACTTTTTTACCTTCCTTATAGGTGACAGGAAGTTGAACATTTTAGAACAACATCCCTGATATCCCAAGACAAATTACCTCCCCAATCCCACCTGACAAAGTGAAATGGGTGGCCATATAAAGTACATTTTCCGGGAGGACTTTTTTACAATGGTTCGGTGAGATTCAGGGACAAACGGATGATTTGATTATCCATAGGCCGATTTAACAATACCAGCTCAAATGTTTTAAGGTCAGACGAATATGATGATCAGGCTGAATCGGCGGAAGAGAGGTCAAATGTACCGGTTTTCCATCATTCCTCCGGAATAATTGCACATAATGCATCAAAAAAGAAAATAGTAATTAGCTTTGTGGAATGTTACAAAACTCAGCCATCGTTCTTTAACATATTCAAAATATTGCGTTGCTAATATTTCCATGAGTTGAAAGGTGCGGAGGTTCACGCCCTTTTTCTTCTGTCGCCACATCATACCAGCGAACCAATGACATAGTGCTTACCAACAGCTCATGAAAAACACCCATACCAAGTCCGAATCCGAAACCCTTCGCCAGAAGGCCGAAGCGTTGCTGAAGTTGAAGCCTTTTTCCGAAGCTGAAATGCTTGCGCTTATTCAGGAACTGGCTTTCCAAAACGAAGAGAAAGCAAAACGGGCTGACGAGCTTATCATAGCCAACAAAGAACTTGCTTTTCAAAACGAAGAGAAAACAAAGCGGGCCGATGAGCTGCTCATTGCCAACAAAGAACTTGCCTTTCAAAACAAAGAAAAAGCAAAGCGTGCCGATGAAATAATCATTGCCAATGAAGAAATTGCTTTTCAGAAAGAGTTAATCATTGCAAAGAACAAAGCGATAAGACTCACGCATGAGCTTGAGGTGCACCAGGTCGAGTTGGAAATGCAAAACAAAGAGCTCTCCTATGCAAAAGAAAAAGCTGAAACTGATGCCAAAAAATATGCTGAATTGTACGATTTCGCTCCTTCAGGATATTTTACGCTTTCCAATGAAGGAACGATTACCGAGGTCAACCTAAGCGGGGCAACTCTGCTTGGCAAAGCTCGCGCTCAATTATCAGACAACCGTTTTGGTTTTTTCGTTTCCAACGACACAAAACCGATTTTCAATCTGTTTCTGGATAAGGTTTTTAGCAGCAAGGCAAATCAGTCCTGTGATCTAACCCTGTCGACCAGGGGAAACTTGCCGATGTTTGTTCATCTTACGGGCATCGTTAGCGAAAATGGAGAACAATGCCTGGTGAGCATGGTTGACATCACCGACAGCAGGATTATGACTGCATTGCAACAAAGCGAGCAACGTTTCCGTGCCGTTGTGGAGTGGTCACCTTATTCGATTGTCATTCACCGGGATTTGAAAATAATTTATGTCAATCCCGCAGCCATTAAAATGTTTGGCGCATCATCTGCGGAAGACTTTGTTGGAACTAAAATATTGGATCGGGTTCATCCTGATTGCCATCAAATCGTGCTGGATCGAATACGCAGGGGGATTGATGATGGCATCAATGCACCGTTGACCGAGTTAAAATACTTCAAGTTCGATGGAACGATCATAGATGTAGAAGTACAGGGAACACCAATTACATACGACGGAGCCCCGTGTATTCATGCTGCCATGCGCGATATCACAGAGCGCAAGCAGGTGGAGGTAGCGCTGCGTGAAAGCGAAGCAAATCTGCGAATCGCTCATCTCTATACGCGAAGCCTCATTGAAGCAAGTCTTGACCCCTTGTTAACTATCAATACTGACGGAAAAATTTCGGACGTCAATTCTGCAACTGAAAATGCTACCGGATTATTGAGGAACCAACTGATTGGGACAGACTTTTCTGATTATTTTACTGACCCTGAAAAAGCAAAAACCAGCTATCAGAAAGTGTTTGAACAGGGGCAGGTGATTAATTATCCGCTCACTATTTGCCACGCATCCGGCAAATTGATCGATGTACAGTACAATGCAAATGTGTTCAAGGATGAGCATGGAAAAATACTTGGGGTTTTCGCTGCTGCACGCGATATCACAGAGCTCAAGCAGGCCGAAGATGAATTGCGGCGGAGCCATGCCAGATACATTTCAATGATATCCAATATATCAGACGTAATCGGCATTATGGGAGCAGATGGCATCATGACATACAAAAGCCCGAATATCGAAAAATGGTTTGGATGGCTGCCTGAAGACCGTGTCGGCACCAGCGGTTTTTCAACAGTCCATCCGGATGATCTGGACCGTGTTGGAAAAGTCTTTTATTCTTTGTTCGATAAAGATAACTCGGTAAAAACATTGGGATTCAGGTATCTATGTAAAGATGGAAGTTATAAGCCAATAGAACTTACAGCGGCCAATCTTTTGAATGATCCGTTTATTCATGGCGTATTATTGAATTACCGGGATATTACAGCCCGAAAGCAAATTGAGGAGCAACTAAAACAAACCGCTACCCGTCTGGCATTGGCTACCACTGCCGGTGGCGTGGGTATTTGGGAATTCGATATCGTCAACAATGTTCTGGTTTGGGACGATCAGATGATTGCACTATATGGCATTGACAAAAAGAATTTCAGCGGCGCTTACGAAGCCTGGCAGGAAGGTCTTCATCCTGACGATTTGTTACGGGGCGACCAGGAAATTCAAATGGCGATCAGCGGAAAAAAAGAGTTTAATACAGAGTTCCGGGTCGTCTGGCCCGATGGAACTGTTCGATATATCAGAGCGCTTGCGGTTGTTCAACGCGATGACTCTGGGAAGGCAGTGCACATTTTCGGAACCAATTGGGATATTACTGTCCAGAAGCTTGCCGATAAAAAGTTACGCGAGAGCGAAGAGAATTTACAAAAAATCAACACCGAAAAAGACAAATTCTTCTCCATTATTTCCCACGATTTACGCGGCCCATTCAATGGATTTTTAGGATTGACAAGGTTGATGGCTGAGGAATTACCAGGTTTGTCGCAGCAGGAAATTCAAAAAATGGCAGGGGCCATGAAAGACTCCGCGACCAATCTGTTCAACCTGCTCGAAAACCTGCTGGAGTGGTCACGGATGCAACAGGGCGGCATCATCTTTAATCCTGAATCAATCTGGTTGATGTCCATAATGAATGAAAGTGTGCACCCGGTAATTGATTTGGCTGACAAAAAAGGGGTTGAAATCTGGTATGAAATCCAGGCCGATCTGGAAGTGTTTGCCGACGAGTATATGTTAGCTTCAACCATCCGTAACCTGGCTTCCAATGCCGTGAAATTTACCTTCAAAGGAGGAAAAGTCACCATTGCAGCAAAGTCAGTTCCCGGCCATTCAGTTGAAATTTCAGTCAGTGACACAGGCATCGGCATGAACCCTGAAATGGTTCACGATTTATTCCGGCTCGATGTTCAAACAAACCGCAGAGGCACAGAAAACGAACCCAGCAGCGGTTTGGGATTACTCCTATGCAAAGACTTCGTTGAAATGAACGGGGGCAGGATATGGGTGGAAAGCGAAGTTGATAAGGGAAGCACTTTTTCTTTCACTTTGCCAACCAAAGCACAGGAATGACAATGATTTAGGGGGTTAAACAAAGCAAGATGCGGAACATCATCGTTACAAAAGATCATAATTTTATACCCATTGTGAAAACGTATTTCAAGGTTTTTGAAAGGACAAAATAGGAATGCAGAATATTTGAGACCCTGGAATTCATCTCCAACTTCCCCATTTGTATATTCATCGTGTATTTTCCGCTGTCCGTCGTGAAGTTATTCCTTTCAATCGAAAACTGATCGACCACTCCGTCAATCCGTATTATTTTTGCTTCATCAAATTTTCAAACAAAAAAAAATGAAAGCAAAATCAATCATCCTCGCAGCGGTTCTGGCCCTTCAAATCAATGTTCTTCTGGCAGATAACAATAATTCATCAGCCCCCGTTACAAACGAGACCTATTCAGTTAACGCGATGAACCTTGCCCCGGCAGCCCCGGTTGAAGCAACCTTTGAGGAATCCGTAATTATAAATGACTTTGCCGATTTGGCACCAATAATGCCAACCGAGGCCTCCTTTGAAGATGTGGCCATTGAAACCGTTTCAACCTTCGAATTGGCTCCTTTGACTCCGACCATCGCTGAATTTGAGACAGTCGTTGAACCATTTGTCATTGATAATGGAACTCTTGTACCTGTAACACCCGCCGAAGCCTCTTTCGAATAATCCCGACATATTCCCCGATTGATTTAATGAAACCGCTCCCAAAATGGGCGGTTTTTTATTTTGATCCGGCGAATTATTTGATGGTTATTCCATTGTCACCAGATGCCCTCAAAAAGGCATTATCTGACACAAGACGAAATTATCCTTACATTTATATTCAACTTTTCACAATTCCACCGTATTTACAGAAAGTCCAGTCTAATGGAACAACGCAAACAACTTGAACAGCAGATCATCGAAAAAGCGATGAAGGATGAGTCTTTTCGTATGCAACTCATTGAAGACCCCAGATTCATTCTGGAACAAGAAACGGGAATGAAAATCCCTGACAGCTTCAACATTAAAATCCTTGAGGAAGATGCACAAACTTTTTACCTTGTCCTTCCTGAAAAAATTAATCCTGAAACCGAGGATGAACTTACTGAGGCAGAACTGATGAAAGTCAGCGGCGGGCAGCAAGAAATCCTTATATTTCCCCCCGAATCAACACAGAATTATTACGGATGTGGAGGGTAATCAACGAATCCTAAAGAGGCCATTTCCAATGAACTGAAACAGGCTGCCCATTTATCGCTCTTTCTTCCAATACGGATTATAATTCAGACTTCATGTCTGAACAAGCGTGCCTGATTGCTGCAGCACCGTTATTCAGTAACCGCAAAGTTTTTTATTTCCCCCCTGGCCAATCATTGGTGGTGATTTCATCGGATTTTTATCGTAATTTTATCTGTCAAATTCAAGATCCTTGTTAAAGCAAATCAGAAGGTTAACCTATCTGTCGTCCAGTATATTGCTGGTTACAGGCGTTATCCTGGCGACAACATCCGGGTGTGAGGAGACGGGTGAACCCGATTTTGTCCCTGCTCCGGGTGAAACCGTAACAGATATAGACAGCAATGTGTATCATACGATCAGGATCAGCTCTCAGACCTGGCTGGTTGAGAATTTGAAAACAACCAGGTATCGCAATGGTGATCCCGTAACCAATATTCCCGATTCTGAATTATGGGCGAAAACCGAAAGCGATGCCTGGTGCAACTACGATTCGGATGCAATGAATGCAGACACCTATGGCCGTCTTTACAACTGGAATGCAGCGATGGATAAACGGCAAATATGCCCTGAAGGCTGGCATGTCCCGACCGATGAGGACTGGTGGCGTTTGATGAACAATGTCGGCGGATCGGTTGCCAATACAGGTGGAAGGATGAAGGAAACCGGCACGAAACACTGGAAGAGCCCCAACAAAGGGGCGACCGATTCATTCGGGTTTAAAGCGCTTCCCGGGGGAGTGTGCGGGGATACAATTTTTTTCAGTCTCCTTGGTCAGCAGGGCGTGTGGTGGACTGCAACGGATTACGATTCCGTGAATGCCCGGGTGTGGGGGTTGCGGTTCGACCAGGAATCTGCCAACCCCGGCGGCTGGCCAAAGCGGAATGGCGCATCCATCCGGTGTGTCAGGGATTAAGCGACCCTTTTTTTGTCTCTTTCTGCCTTCCCGGTTATGATTTGGCAATAAATTTCAATTCGGAGAAGCTGTTTTTTCCCGGAGAAGGAGGATTAAAACTTTATTACCTTTGACTCAATTTAATTCTGGATTTTCATTTTTACAGCGACAGTTATGAAAGACTTTAAAAAATATTATTCAATTTCCGCTTCGCCGGAGGATGTGTACAATGCGCTGACAAACCCGGTCTCGATTCAGCTATGGACCGGTGAAGCTGCAGAAATGTCAACTGAACCCGGATCAGAATTCTCATTGTGGGATGGCAGCATTGTCGGAAAAAACGTTGAATTTGAAGAGGGAAAAAAGATCGTGCAGCAATGGTACTTTGGAGACCAGGTTGAAGAGTCAATGGTTACCATCCTACTTCATCCGCATAAATCAGGCACCTCCGTCGAATTAATTCATACAAATATCCCTGATGAAGAGTACCAGGATTTCGTCAGCGGGTGGAATGAAAGCTATTTTGGAGCCCTGCGTGAATTCTATCATGAATGATCAGCATTCTGGCTGTATCCGCACCTGCTTTCCTGCTTTTTCTGCATCATCTGCATGCAGGCACCGACCATCATAGGTTTTCCTGGAAGTACTGCACCATCTTCTGGTTGAGGTGAACACGGTCCTTTCCGCGCACATTGTGTTCATGGCCCGGGTACATAAAGAAATCGACCTGTTTGCCTTCATCCACGCATTCTTTCAGAAAAGTAAACGAATTCTGCGGAACAACGGTATTATCCTGGTCGTCGTGGATGATCAGCAGTTTGCCCCGGAGGTTCTTCACGTAATTCAGTAAACAGGCATTCTTATATCCTTCGGGATTGGCTTCGGGGGTGTCCATGTATCGCTCTCCGTACATCACCTCGTAATATTTCCAGTCGGTGACCGGGCCGCCGCAAACGGCAACCTTGAAGGTGCCCGGGTTCTTCAGGAACATCGAAATGGTCATGAACCCTCCGTAACTCCATCCGTTGATCCCGATCCGCGTGGAATCGACATAGGGCAACGATTTCAGGTATTGTACCCCGGTCATCTGGTCGGCCATCTCCTTAACCCCCAGGTTCCGGAAGATGGCTTGCTCAAAATTGCGCCCCCGGTCGGAAGTACCGCGGTTGTCGAGTGTAAATACCACATAACCGAGATCGGCCAGGTAATTCAGGAACAGCCCCCCGCCACCCAGCCAGGTATCGGTAACCAGCTGCGAATGCGGACCTCCGTAGACATAAATAATGACAGGATACCGCTTGTCCGGTGAGAAATCGGCGGGCTTGATCAGCCTGCAGTAGAGATCATCCTTGTCCTCACTTTTCAGTTTGAAGATAGAGGTCTCACCCAATTTATAATCTTTCAGGGGGTTTTCGGCAGAAAGCAGAACCCGGAGTGAATTTCCCCGGATGTCGAGCAGCTCAACCTGGCGCGGGGTTGTTGTATTGCTGTAACTGTCGAGCACCAGCAAGCCGTCATCCGAAACTTTATCCGTGTGGGTTCCCGGTTTTCCGGTAACAGGACCTATCTCCCCTTTTTTGAGATCCGCCACATATAACTGCCGGTCAAGAGGGTTGTCCTTATTGCACAGGAAGAATGCACGAGAACCGGTTTCATCAAATTTCAGAAAATCAGTGACCTCCCAGGGCCCTTTCGTGAGCTGTGTGATCAGAGTCCCCTTGGTGTCGTAAAGGTATAAATGGTTGTAACCGTCACGCCTGCTTTCCCAGATGAACTTGTCAGGAGACCTGTTCAGAAATTTCGGACCCTGCAGGGGCTCGACGTAGGTCTCATTTTTTTCCTCAAACAAGGTTGCATTCAGTTTTCCTGAAGATGCATCATATTGATTCAGCTGCATGAAATTCTGGTCGCGGTTCAGGGTGGCAATGTAGATGGATCTCCCGTCGGGAGCCCAGGTGATGTTGGTCAGGTATTCAATTTCCAATGGCTTCTTCAGTGTCCCGGAAACCGGGTCGTTCTCGGTTACCGAGTCAGTTTGAAGATAGATGGTTTTTCCTGTGGCCAGCGAATAGATCCCGAGGGTCACCTTATGGCTGGTCATGCCGGCCATCGGGTATTTGGTTGGCATGAGGGTGGCCATGCGTGTGGAGATGTCAACAAGGGGGTAATCGGCCACCATGGTCTCATCCATACGGTAAAAGGCCAGGAATTTCCCGTCGGGCGACCAGAATGTTCCTTTACTGATGCCGAATTCGTTGCGGTGCACCCTGCTTGATCCGTAAACAATCCCGGGATTTTTTTCATCGGTGAGGACTGTCTCCTTCCCTTTTTCAGCGATATAGAGATTGTTGTCCCTGGTATAGGCAACCAGGAAGCTGGCCGGGTCGATATCCGGGTTTTCCGCCTTCTCAGTCCAGGAATTTTCAACTTCAAGCGTGTTTTTCAGAAGATCTGCCAGCAACATCTTGTTTGCAGTGGTAAAGGTGAACTGGTTGACCCCCACCATGGTGATACCGGGAAATCGCTTCAAAGTGTCGAGCTTGTTGGTTTTCAGCAGCTGGTTAAGTGCGGAAAGCCTCAGCAGGGTGTCTGTCGCTGCTTCTTTGTTCCCGTGAACCAGGCTGTTTTTTGCGACGTAGACATATTCCCGGGTCGACGGAATCCATTGAAGCTGGCTGAGGTTCGCAACACTGAGTTTCGGGTTCATGTTGGTGGCCTCTTCCACGGTAAGCAGCCTGGACTGAGCCAGAACGCTGAATGGCAGGAGGATGACAAGAAAAAGGAGTTGTGACAGTCTGGACATGTCAGTTAAATTGTGCATTGGTAAAAAGACTAAAATATCGCTTTTGCAATCTGGCGGATGTTCTCAGAGATGCCTACCGAGAAGTAGTGGAGCACGGGAACCCCGAACCGCACCAGTTCTTCCGATTGCCTGATACTCCACTCGATCCCCACTTTAAAGGCGTCATCATTTGATTTGCAGGCCATGACCTCCTTGACCAGGTCGTTTGGAATGTCAATTTTGAATATCTGGGGCAGGACATTGATCTCCTTTATGGTACAGATTGACTTGAGTCCGGGGATAATGGGAACATTGATACCCTCCTTCCGGCAGGACTCCACAAAATCGAAATATTTCCGGTTGTCGAAAAACATCTGGGTGATGATGTATTCAGCTCCCGCGTCGATCTTTTCCTTCAGATATTTCATATCGTAGGCCAGGTTTGGCGATTCGATGTGTTTTTCGGGATAACCGGCCACCCCGACGCAGAAGTTTGTGTGGAAGGTATTCAGCAGCTCGTCATCCAGGTATTTACCCTTGTTCATGTCAGTTATCTGAGCCACCAGCGTGTTTGCAAAGGCATGGCCGTTTTTTTCAGGGATGAAGGTCCGCTGGTTTTTCGGGGCATCGCCGCGCAGCGCCAGGATGTTATCGATCCCCAGGTAATGAAAATCGATGAGGGCGTATTCGGTTTCCTCTTTTGAAAAACCTCCGCAAATGATGTGGGGCACAACTTCAACCGAAGGGTACTTGTATTTGATGGCGGCTGAGATAGCCACTGTCCCGGGCCTTTTCCTGATCGTTCTCTTCTCAAGCAGTCCGTTTTCATGTTTTTTATAGACCACCTCTTCCTGGTGGTAAGTCACGTTGATGAACGACGGATTGTAATCCATCAGAGGATCGATGGTGCGGTAAATGCTGCTGATGTTGTTCCCGCGGAGGGGAGGTAGTAGCTCAAAAGAAAATAGGGTTTTGTCCGATTTATTGATCAGGTCTATTACTTTCATGTTTAAAAATTCAGATTTGTGTTCAACAATTTTTCTGCGCGTTCAAAACTAAAGTTTTTTCGCTTTGCATAATCGGTCAGCTGATCTTTTGAGATACGACCAAGATTAAAATATTTTGAAAGCGGATGGGAAAAATAGAATCCGCTCACCGAGGCAGCCGGGTACATGGCATAGTTTTCAGTCAGGTTGATATCTATCTGCTTGTCTGCTTCGAGCAGATCGAACAGGGTGCGCTTTTCCGAATGTTCAGGGCAGGCCGGGTATCCCGGTGCAGGCCGGATACCCTGATATTCTTCACTGATCATCCTGAAAACATCGAGATCCTCCTTTTTGTCGTATCCCCAGAATTCGGTACGGACGCGGTGATGCATCAGCTCAGCAAAGGCTTCGGCCAGCCGGTCGGCCAGGATCTTGATCAGGATGGCATTGTAATCGTCCAGCTCCTGTTCAAATCGGGTAACCCATTCTTCAACCCCCAATCCGGCCGTTACGGCAAAGCCCCCGACGTAGTCGACCACATCAGCCTCCTTTGGGGCAATAAAATCGGAGAGGCAGAGGTTTGGCTGACCGGCTTCCTTGAGCTGCTGGTTCCGGAGGAACCGGAAGGTTGAGACCACCTTCGAACGGGTTTCATCGGAATAGATCTCAATGTCGTCACCGACTGAATTGCAGGGATAGAAACCAATCACCCCGCGGGCGATGAGCATTTTCTTTTCGGTGATCTCCTTTAACAACTGCTGGGCATCGGCGAATAACTTGCGTGCCTCCTTTCCCTTGACAGGATCGGTTAAAATGGCCGGGTACTTTCCGTTCATTTTCCATGCATGAAAGAAAAAGGTCCAGTCGATATACTTTTGGATCTCCTCCAGCGGAAAATCAAAAAACACTTTGTTCCCGGTGAATTGCGGCTTATAAACCCGGTGGTTTTTCCAGTCGACCTTCAGCCTGTTTTTACGGGCTTCAGCAAGTGAAATGTAACTGTAGTCCGCCTTTTTATCATAGCTGTTCCTGATCCCCTCATATTTCTTCCGGATGGAATCGGTAAAATCTTTTTTTACTTCAAGTGAAAGCAGGTTCGAAACAACCCCTACCGCCTTGGAGGCATCCTTCACGTGGATGACCGACTGCGAATACCAGGGCTCAATTTTAACAGCCGTATGAATGTCGGATGTGGTGGCGCCCCCGATCAGAAGGGGAACTGTAAATTTCAGCCGTTCCATCTCTTTGGCTACATGAACCATCTCTTCGAGCGAAGGGGTGATTAATCCGCTGAGTCCGATCACATCAGCTTGGTGTTCTTTCGCAGCAGCTAGGATTTTTTCGGCCGGAACCATCACGCCCAGGTCGATCACCTCATAATTGTTGCAGGCCAGCACCACCCCCACAATATTTTTCCCGATGTCGTGCACATCGCCTTTGACAGTGGCAAGCAGCACTTTGCCATTATTCCGGGGTGTTCCTTTCAGCGCAGCCTTTTCAGCTTCCAGCCTCGGGGTGAGCCGGGCAACCGCCTTTTTCATCACACGGGCGCTTTTCACAACCTGGGGAAGAAACATTTTTCCGCTGCCAAACAGGTCGCCTACCTGGTTCATTCCATCCATCAGGGGACCTTCGATGATTTTAAGGGCGGAATCAAAGAGCGGCATGATTTCATCGACATCCTGGTCAATATATTCTGCATTGCCCTTGATCAGGGAATACCTGAGCCTTTCAACAATGGGAAGTGCGCGCCATTCGGCTTCAGTTTCTTCTTTCTTCCCCGAATCGGTTACCTGGTCGGCGTATGCGAGCAACCGCTCTGTTGAATCCTTTCTCCGGTTCAGGATCACATCCTCAACCAGCTTCAGCAGCATCTTGGGAATTTCATCATACACGGGCAGCGCCCCGGCATTGACAATGCCCATGTCGAGACCAGCCTTGATGGCATGATACAGGAAGGCCGAATGCATGGCTTCACGCAGCGGGTCATTGCCCCTGAATGAAAAGGAAAGATTGCTGATGCCCCCGCTCACATGGGCATATTTCAGGTTTCCCTTGATCCATTTCACTGCGTTCAGAAATTCGATGGCATAGTTGTTATGCTCCTCGATTCCGGTAGCTACCGTAAGAATGTTGGGATCGAAAATAATGTCTTCGGGAGGAAAATCAAGTTCATTGGTGAGAATGTCGTAGGCACGCCGGGCAATGGCAATGCGCCGGTCGAGCGTGGTGGCCTGTCCCGCTTCGTCAAAGGCCATGATGACGGTGGCGGCTCCGAATTTCCGGAGCGTGGAGGCATGTTCCCTGAAGGCATCTTCGCCCTCCTTCAAACTGATGGAGTTCACAATCGGTTTCCCCTGGATGCATTTCAAACCGGCATGTATGACCGAAAACTTGGAGGAGTCGATCATGATCGGAACCCTGGCCACATCGGGGTCGGAGGCAACCATGTTGAGGAAATTCACCATCGCCTTTTCGGCATCCAGCATGGCTTCATCCATACTGATATCAATTACCTGGGCGCCACTTTCAACCTGCTGGCGGGCAACCGAGAGCGCCTCTTCATATTTTTCCTCCTTGATGAGGCGGGCAAATTTCCGCGAACCACTCACATTGGTGCGCTCCCCGATATTGATAAAGTTGCTGCCTTTAAATAACGTAAGGGGCTCGAGACCGCTGAGCCTGAGTTCGTGTGTGCGTTCAGGCACAGGCCGCACCCGGGCTTTTATCGCCAGTTGTGCAAAACCGCGGATGTGTTCCGGGGTCGTTCCACAGCACCCGCCCAGGATATTCACAAAGCAGTTTTCGAGAAAATCCCCGGCATACCCGGCCATTTCGGTCGGGGACTGGTCATATTCCCCGAACTGGTTCGGGAGTCCTGCATTCGGATACACAATAACGGGGAATGGCGCCTTTGAAGATAATTCTTCAATATAGGGGCGCAATTCAGCCGCTCCGAGCGAACAGTTCAGCCCGATCGCAAAAAGATCAAAGTGGATCACGGAACAGAGAAAAGCCTCGAGGGTCTGGCCCGAAAGGGTACGCCCGCTCTGGTCGGAAATGGTGACGCTGGCGATGACCGGTATCCGGGTGGCGTTCCCGGCCTTTTTCCGGTCGCTGATCTCGTCGAAAATCGCAATCAGGGCTGCTTTTGCATTCAGGGTGTCAAAAATGGTCTCAACCATTAAAATATCAGCACCCCCGTCGAGCAACCCCCTGGCCTGTTCCCGGTAAGCGGCGTAAAGATCATCAAAGCTGACAGCCCGGTAAGCCGGATTCTGCACGTCGGGCGACATAGACGATGTTTTACTCGTAGGGCCGATCGATCCGGCTACCCATCTCGGCTTTTTTGGATCAAGCCTGGTAAAATTGTCAGCGGCTTTCCTGGCAAGGCCGGCTGCTGCAACATTCAGTTCGTAGGCCAGCTCCTCAAGATGGTAATCGGATAAGGAAATCCGGTTGGAATTGAAGGTGTCGGTTTCAATGATGTCGGCACCTGCTTCCAGGTAGGCTTCATGAATTTCACGGATCACCTGGGGCCGCGTTATGGAAAGAAGATCATTGTTTCCTTTGAGATTGTATGGAAAATCCCTGAACCGCTCTCCCCGGTATGCAGCTTCATCCAGTTTATAACGCTGGACCATCGTCCCCATGGCGCCATCAAGCACCAGAACGCGTGATTTTATTGCTTTATAAAGATCGTTTGTCATTGCTTACATTGCATGTATTAGTACGCCACCACCAGCATATAATCCCCCGTTTTAATATAGTGCAGGGTGTAGTCCTGAGGAATGTCATTCAACCCAATGGTGGCCTTGCAGTTTTGATTTGTGGTGCAAAGGTACTCAAATGGATGAATATGAAAATCCCTGCGGAAATCGAGTTCGGGAGTTCCTCTCAGTTTATAGAGCGCCTCCTTGCCACACCAATAAACGTATAGGTGTTCAAGACGGTTTTGGGTTGACAGGGACCTGAGTTCAACTTCCTGCATGAACCGTTCCTTAACCCGTTCAATTCTCTCCTTCAGTTGTTCAATGTCGATCCCGACAGGAAATTTCTCACTGTAAACTGCTGCTGCATAATCTCCCGCATGGGATACTGAAATGTGATGGCTCCCGGAAGTCAGGCAGGGTTTGCCATGGTCATCATAGTACAGGGCGGAGGAATGGGGTGCAAGGAGTTCCCGGAGCAGAACCCTGTAGGCCAGCCAATGACGCTTCCGCAGTTCATGGCTGAATGAAGCATAAAGGAGCTCTTCCGTTTTATCCAGATGAACCAGTGAACGCAGCTCCCCGGAGGTTTCAGTGATGTGCCAGATGCCGGCCGTGATCCCGTTTGAAGGGTTTATCTCCCGTAAAAAGGGCATTTTATTTAGGTTGAATGAAGGACAAAAACCCGGCAAAAATACGATATAATCCCATCCTGATATTGAAAAAATTATTACTTTTGCGGCCCAATAAACATAACGATACTCTATATGGAAAACCTCACTTTATCGGACACCCTGAAATTTAAGGTAGCTGATATGTCCCTGGCTGAATGGGGGCGCAAAGAAATTGAAATCGCCGAAAAAGAGATGCCGGGATTGATGGCAATCCGTAAAAAACATGCTGTAGAAAAACCACTGAAAGGCGCCCGGATAAGCGGCTCCCTTCACATGACCATACAGACGGCCGTACTGATTGAGACCCTCATCGAACTGGGTGCCGATGTACGCTGGGCCAGCTGCAACATATTTTCCACACAGGATCACGCTGCAGCAGCCATTGCGGCCAAAGGGATCCCCGTATTTGCCTGGAAAGGTGAATCCCTTGGTGAGTATTGGTGGTGTACCCACATGGCCCTGAGTTTTCCGGGAGGAAAGGGACCGAACCTGATCGTTGATGACGGGGGTGATGCCACGATGATGATCCACAAGGGTTTTGAAGTGGAGAAGAACCCTGATTTGCTGAAACATGGAACTGAAAATGCCGATGAAAAGGCCTTCATGAAACAGTTGCAGGACATTTATGTTGAGGATAAGACCCGGTGGTCCCGTACAGTTGCCGAATGGAAAGGGGTGTCGGAAGAGACCACCACCGGCGTGCACCGGTTATACCAGATGAAGGAAAAAGGGGCGTTGCTGGTTCCGGCCATCAACGTAAACGACTCCGTAACAAAGTCGAAATTTGACAACCTTTATGGTTGCCGCGAATCACTGGCCGACGGTATTAAACGTGCAACCGATGTAATGATCGCCGGCAAGGTGGTCGTGGTCCTCGGCTATGGCGACGTCGGAAAGGGATGCGCCCATTCGATGCGCTCCTATGGCGCCCGCGTGATTGTCACCGAAATCGACCCCATTTGCGCCCTCCAGGCTGCCATGGAAGGATTCCAGGTAACCAGCATCGAGGATGCGCTCAGCGAAGGTAACATCTATGTAACCACCACCGGGAACAAGGATGTCATCACTGCGGAACATTTATCCAGGATGAAGGATCAGTCCATTGTTTGCAACATAGGCCATTTTGATAACGAGATCCAGGTTGAACAGCTGACCAACTGGCCCGGCATCAACAAGATCAACATCAAGCCCCAGGTCGACAAGTATGTTTACGCCGACGGTAAAGCCATATATCTTCTTGCCGAAGGCCGACTGGTAAATCTGGGATGTGCTACCGGACATCCATCGTTCGTGATGTCGAACTCATTTACCAACCAAACCCTGGCACAGCTCGATCTCTGGCAGCATACCTATGAGGTGGATGTTTACAGGTTGCCCAAGCGTCTTGACGAAGAGGTGGCCAGGTTGCACCTCGAACAGATCGGCGTGAAATTAACCAAACTCACCAGGGAGCAGGCTGACTATCTGAATGTGAATGTGGATGGACCGTACAAACCGGAACATTACAGGTACTAAATTTTCGAGCAGTAAATCTAGTTGTTTATATACAACAGGTTTCCGTCGTACATCGTCTGATATTGTTTGAGGGGGAAATGCGAAGGCCCTTCGTAAGGAGTTCCGTCGGTCATGATGAACTTTGATCCGCAGATGGGGCAGGCACAGGTAATCCCGGAGGCCTCCACCTTGACCTGGGCCCCGGTGGTAAGCGGATCGTTGGGGCAGGCCCGTTCAAAAGCGACAAACTCATCCATCGACTTGCGGAAAATGAGTATTCCGTTGTACCCTCCGTACACTGTTTCCCAGCCATTTACTGAATTGAGATGAATGTACTGGGTTCCGTTCGGGTTCAGGCTGAAGTTTACATAAACGTAGGGAATCTCGGTTTGCTGCTCCTCCTTTGTACAGGAAGCCGAAACGAAAATAAGGATTCCCGCTGCCAGGAATAAATTTAAAAATACAGGGAAAATACGGTTTGACATCATACAAAAATCGTCAAATAAACGTTAGTGTCTATACAAAAAGTATATTTTTACCCTTTATTTTTCAGAATATAACTTGAAAGGGCATATGATTTTCAAAAGAAAATGGTTGCTTTTTTTATGGATGGTTGCAGTCCTTCCGTTCCTGATCTCCTTTACCTCCCCTCAGGAGTCCCGTGTAAACCAGAAAAAAATTGAGCGAAATCGGGCAAAAAAGGAAAAAGAGGCTAAAAAACAATATAATGATGCCGTGAAACGGCACCATAACATGCAGACAAAAGAGACCAAAGCAAGGATGAAACAAACAAAAAAAGAATCAAAAAGCGCCACCCCGATCAACCGCTGATTTTTTGATTTTGACCCTCCCTTATTCCTGTTTTACCGATCGTCTAAAACGGTTCATACAAAAGAATATAAACTAATTTAGAATGGTTATATATTTGATTAAGCCGTCAAATATTTTTTAATTCTGTTTTAAAAAATTACTATTTTTACCGCCTTTAAGTATAACGCGCATTGATAATCTAACATAAAATTGTATGGTATGTTAAGAAATTTACTATTGACTATTGGTTTTGTACTGACAACAAGTTTGTTGGTATTTTCACAAACCGGATCCGGAACCCTCAAGGGAAAAATCGTTGACAAGCAGACTAAAGAACCGATCTCCTTCGCCAATATTGTGGTTGAAGTAGGAGGCGTTCAGGTTGGAGGATCTACATCCGATTTTGATGGAAATTTCCAGATCAAACCGATTCCCCCGGGAAAAGTGGATTTGAAAGCCAGTTTTGTAGGTTACAAGCCTTTTATGTACAAGGGCGTGATTATCATGCCCGATAAGATCACTTTCCAGGATTTGCAGTTGGAGGTCTCAACCACAACGCTCCAGGAAATTGAAGTGGTGGAGTACAAGGTTCCCCTCATTTCCAAAGACCAGACCACCTCAGGGGGTACCGTAACCTCGGAAGAAATTTCGAAGATGGCCAACAAGTCAGCTACAGCCGTAGCAACCACTGTTGGGGGTGTTACCACCGATGCCAATGGGGGTATCTCGAGTATGCGTGGTGCGCGTTCAACCGGGACCGTATATTACATTGATGGGATGCGCGTTACAGGCAGCCAGGCCTTGCCCCAGAGCGCCATTGAACAGGTTGAAGTTATTCTTGGCGGAACTCCCGCTGCTTATGGTGATGCCACGGGTGGTATCATCAATGTTACGACCAAAGGCCCTTCCAAAGAGTTTTCGGGTGGAATTGATCTTCAAACTTCACAATATCTCGATGCCTTCGGTTATAACCGTTTGGGTCTGAATTTTACCGGCCCGCTGGTTTCTAAGAAAGATACAGTTCGTGGAACCAAAACCCCGATCATGGGGTTCTTTATCGCAGGGGACCTGATCTATCAGAAAGACGGCGCTCCTGCTGCTTTCTCAAATTATAAGGTTGCCGATAACGTCCTGGAGAATCTTAAAACCAATCCCCTTCGCCTATATGGTCAAAACAATTCTGTCTTTTATAATTCAGAGTTTTTGACCTTCGACCAGATGGAAAAAACCAAATCAACCCTGAATTCAGCCGGAACGACGATCAATGTTTCGGGGAAACTTGATTTCCGTGTAACTCCTACCATCAATATCTCGGTCGGCGGTACCTTTGCATGGTACGACAGCCGCAATTTCGCCTTTGGCAGCTCCCTGATGAACTGGGATAACAACTCCCATTCCAACGGGTATACCTGGCGTGTGAACGGCCGCTTTACCCAGCGGTTCCCGACAGGTTCCGACAGTAAAAGTTTCGTGAAGAATATCTATTATTCTATTGGAGGTGACTTTACCCGCAGTTTTGGGAAGACCGAAGACGCCCAGCACAAAAACGACTTTTTTAAATACGGATATATCGGCAGTTATGCCACCCAAACCATTCGGGCCTATACCCCGAATCTGGCTTATGACTCCGTTTTGAAACAATGGGGACACCTCCAGAATGGCCACCGGGATACCATTGTCGTTTTCAAAGGTTCGGATATCAATTCCGAGTCGACAAACTGGACCAATCAATATTTTGGATTTTTTAGTGACCCGACAGACCACTACCAGAACCTCGACGAAATCATTTCAGGCAAGGGGCTCATTAATGGGATGGAACCTGCCGGTGCGTATAACATTTTTGCTGTTCCCGGTAACCGGCCCAATGGCTACAACGAAAACACCAGCGACCAGATCGCGGTGAATGCATCGTTTGCCGCCGACTTCGGCAATCATGAAATCCAGCTGGGATTGCAATACCAGCAGCGGAAAAGTTCTGCTTACGGCATTACAGGCACACGCCTCTGGGAGGCCATGCGCGGATTCACCAACGCCCAGTTGCACGACCTCGACCTTGCCAACCCGGAACCCGTCTACAGGAACAATGTTTTCATGGATACGATCAACTACAACCGTAAATATGTTGCCACACTGCAACGTAACTTTGATGTCAACCTGCGTAATAAACTGGGATTGCCAACGAATGGAACGGAATGGATTGATCTCGATTCCTATGACTTTAACAAAAATTCGATCAACTATTACGATAACCAGATGAACCTGCATACCGTGACACCTGGCAGCACCCTCCTGACCATTGATATGTTCAGTGCCGATGAGTTGCTGGCCAACGGTGACCCGATCGTAGGTTATTCAGGCTATGATTACATGGGAAATAAATTAAATGGCAACCCTAGCTTTGATGATTTCTTCAACGCCAAGGATGCCAGCGGAAATTATACCCGTCCGATCGCTGCCTACCAGCCGATCTACATCGCCGGGTACATCCAGGATAAATTTGCTTTTAAAGACCTGATCTTCAACATCGGTGTTCGTGTTGACCGTTTTGATGCAAACCAGATGGTACTGAAAGATCCCTATTTATTCTATCCTGCCAAGACTGTGGGTGAAGTCAACCAGCTGAATGGTCAAAAAGTAAACCATCCTTCCGGAATGGGCAGCGATTATGTGGTTTATGTTGACGATGCCAGCAATCCAAGCTCTATCACCGGTTACCGTACCAACAACTCATGGTACAATGCCGAAGGAAGCCCGGTGACCGACCCGCGTACCCTTGACCGCGGAAACGGGATTACACCTTACCTGGTTGATCCGTCAAATAAAACCATCAATTCAGCGGTGTTTAAGGATTATGACCCGCAAACCAACTGGATGCCCCGTATCTCATTCTCCTTCCCGATTTCGGATGATGCTTTGTTCTATGCCCACTATGACATTTTGACCCAGCGTCCCTCTTCGGCCGAAGTTCAGATTGACCCCATCAGCTATTACTTTATCGGTGTAACCGGTGCATCGGGTACCATCAATAACCCTGCACTGAAACCGGAAAAAACAATCGACTATGAGTTGGGATTCCAGCAGAAGATCAACAACGCCTCTTCCCTGAAACTATCGGTATTCTACCGCGAAATGCGTGATCAGATTCAACAATACCGGTTGACCGGAGCCTATCCCAAGACCTATTATTCTTACACCAACATTGACTTTGGAACCGTCAAAGGGTTGACCCTGACCTATGACCTGCGTCGTTCAGGCAATGCCCGGGTGCGTTTTAACTATACCTTGCAGTTTGCCGACGGTACCGGCTCTGATCCGAATGCCGCCAGCACGATTGTCCGTTCCGACCAGCCCAACCTTCGTACTTTGAATCCGTTGAACTTCGACCGCCGTCACCAGTTCAATATCAGCCTTGACTATCGTTGGGGTAGTGGCAAGGATTACAACGGACCGGTTATCAACCGCAAGAAGAGCGGAAAGGCCCCTGTTCAGTTCCTTTCCAATTTTGGAGCCAACGTAACCCTCACCGGTGGATCCGGAACGCCCTATACCAAAACCAGCACAATCCTGCCTTATGGAGCCATGGGCCCAATCAAGGGAAGTATCAACGGAGCTCGCCTGCCATGGCAGTTCCTCATCAATGCTGCAGTTGACAAGGACTTTAATTTTGCCCTTAACAAAAAGAAGTACGGAACCATCAATGTTTATATTGAATTCTCAAACCTGTTAAATACGATGAATGTTACTGCAGTTTACCCTGCAACGGGATCAGCAAGTGATGACGGATACCTTTCCGCACCGGAATGGCAGAATGCCATCAGCCAGCAGGTGAATCCCCAATCATATTCCGATTTGTATACGATCAACATGAATAACCCATATCGCTACAGTTCACCACGGACCATCCGTTTAGGGGTTAAGTTTAATTTCTAATGTTTGACAAGGAAAATGAGAAGAAATACCGGTATGTTAATAAATAATGCAACTATGAAAAATATACTTCGCTTTTTAGTGATTGCACTCTGTTGTCTAATGGTTACAAATGGTCTCCTTGCAGAGGAAGTTCACAAGGTGGGTGGGACCAAAAGCACCAACTCAATTAAGGAAATTGCTGCAGGTTGTGCTTCAGGGTCAAATTCCAAAACACTTGATATCAACAACGTCAGGGCTATTGTTTATTCCTATGGGAACGGTTGGTTTATTGAGAACGCCGAGTATGAAATTCCCAAAGGATCAAAAAAAACCTCGATGTTTTCATTCTCTCTCTGGATTGGGGGTATCGATATCAACAACAATCTTAAACTGGCCGCCTACCGTTACGGACAGGGAACAGGGAACCCGTCGCATGTAAAAAATGACTACTGGCCCGGCCCCCTTACCGTTGATGGAACCGCAGCCATTGATGCCGAAACCTGTGCTCAGTACGACAGACTTTTCCCCATTACAAGAGGTGAGGTACAGGAATTTCTGGCCTGGTGGGAAAACAAGGCAGCCTATCCGAATTATGTCATTCCAAAGTCGATCACAGACTGGCCTGCACATGGAAACAAAAGCAAAGGACAGGCATTCTACCTTGCTCCCTTTATGGATGTAAACGGTGATGGTTTATATGATCCCAAACTGGGAGATTATCCCTATTACGACCTGGGCAATAAACTTTGTCCGAAAAACCTGAAACCGGGCGAACGCGTTGCCCGCGCCAAAATCAAGAACGGTGGTTCGGCCGATACCATGGGTATCCTCGTGGACCAGGTACTGAAAGGTGACCAGACACTCTGGAGCGTTTACAATGATAAAGGAAATTATCACTCTGAAACTACCGGTGAACCCATCGGGATGGAAATCAGGGCCCAGTATTTTGCTTTCGCCACCAATGACGAAATCAACAACATGACCTTTTATTCTTACGAACTGATCAACCGGTCAACCTATACCCTCACCAATACTTATTTCAGTCAATGGGTTGACCCGGATCTGGGTTATACAAACGATGACTATGTTGGCTGTGATGTAAACCGTGGGTTGGGCTACTGTTACAATGGAACCCCCATCGACGGTACAGGTCAGACCTGGGCCTATGGTGCTCATCCGCCTGCAATCGGGGTTGACTTTTTCCAGGGTCCTTACATGGATCCCGACGGATATGACAACCCTTCATTCAAGGGAAGCAATCTGAAAGGGCCAACGTTTGCTGGAAGTTGCGATATCGTTGGCATGAATGGTACTGTGATTAAAATGGGATATGGCCCAGGAGGGCAGGATTCTGCCAACTTCATGGTTCGTTCCGAAGCAATCAACGGTGTGAATTTTGGTGACGGAATTGTTGACAATGAACGTTATGGCATGCGCCGTTTTGTATACCATAATAACAGCAACGCCGGTGTTCCGGATTATATGACCGACCCACAGTATGCACCTGAGTATTATCTCTTCCTCAGAGGTATCTGGAAAGATAATTCAAAAATGATCTATGGAGGAAATGCCCATTTTTCAGCCGGTGGTTACGGACCTGAATGCGACTTCATGTTCCCGGATGAAACCGACCTGTGTGACTGGGGAACAAAGGGACAACCGCCCAACGGGCAGAAAAAATGGACTGAAGTGATTGCCGGCAACAACCCGCAGGACCGCCGTTTTATGCAGTCTGCAGGTCCTTTCACCCTCATGCCGGGAGCCTGTAACTATATTACCGTTGGTATTCCCTGGGCCCGCACCATTTCAGGAACACCTTTGGAGTCTGTCCAGTTGCTGCAGATCGTGGACGATAAGTGTCAGAATCTTTTCGATAACTGTTTTGCCGTTCTGAATGGTCCGAATGCCCCCGACATGACCATCGAAGAGATGGACAAACAGCTGATTATCTATCTTTCAAACCGTAAGACCAACGACGGAGGAAACAATTATGGAGAAAAATATGTAGAGTTTGACCCGAATATCCCCAATCCTGAAGGTTTGAAACCGCGGAATGACTCGTTGTATCATTTTGAAGGATACCAGATCTTCCAGTTAAAGGATGCCACGGTGTCGGCTGCTGATATTGATGATGCAACCAAGGCTCGTCTTGTTGCCCAGTGCGATGTTGAGAATGGGGTAAGTAAACTGGTCAACTGGAATTATGATCAGAATCTGGGCGGAAACGTAGGGATCCTTGAGGTAAATGGTGAAGATAAGGGAATAAATCACTCCTTCGTATTTACAAAGGACATGTTTGCGACAGGTGATGACAGGCTGATAAACCATAAGCAGTATTATTATGTCACCATTGCTTATGCCTATAACGAGTATAAAAAGTATAACCAAAATGACCCAACCGCGTTGGACGGTCAGAAGCTCCCGTACCTGAGGGGCCGCAGTAACATCAAGGTGTATACCGGGATTCCGCATATTCCGCTGGCTGAAATCACCCACTCAGATTACGGCACAGGTCCGGTGATTACCAGGATCCAGGGACAGGGAAATGGAGGAATGATCCTCGACCTTTCTCAGGCAACCATCGATGAAATCATGTTAAAACCGCCCATCGATTCAACGAAAACCAAGCTGGGCGATCCGGATTATCCGATATCATACACACCTACCTATCTTGAATCGAAGGGGCCATTAGACGTAAAAGTTATTGATCCATTGAACGTTGTTGCAGGTGAGTATACCGTTAAATTTGATTCGATGGTCGAAGTCAAGGAAAATAACCCCTTCGCCATTGGAGTTGTCAAGCCGGATACAAAGAAGATCAAGTTCGGAAAATGGACCCTGATCAACAATTCGACCGGAGCAACTTACCGTTCTGATACCACAACCATTTACCAGTACGAACAAACCTTCCTCGATCTCGGGCTGGCACTTACCATTGCCCAGGTCCCAAATGCAGGAGATTCAATCAGGGGCGGACTGAAATCGGATAACGGATTGCTATACGCCTCTCCGGCCCTTTATGATGACAGTACCAAGGTGTGGCTGGATGGTGTGAAGGACTCCGATACACCCGAGTCGTCCGTGAACTGGATACGTTCAGGGACATACAAAGGATCAACGCCCCAGTGGTATGACTGGAACATGGGTGGAAATCAGCCATTTGATCCAAATAAGAATTTCCAGAAAATCCAGGCAGGAATATGGTCTCCTTATTGTCTTGCGGCAGTCAATGTCAACACTCCCCTCTCCGGTGGAGAATTATATGCCGGAGCAGCCTTCGATAAAAATTCGAAGGGATATGCCTCTCTGGATCAGTTGGCCAGTGTGGATATCGTCATCACCCCAAACAAGGATTTATGGACGCGCTGTCCGGTGGTTGAATTGTGTCCGAAAACGCAACTGGCACAGGGCGGAGCAAAGATGTTTGATTTCCGTGCTGCTCCTTCCGTCAATATTGATGGCGATACGGGTGTTGTTAGTACCAACCCGCAACAAAATTCATCCTACATAAGTCCCACTGGTATGGGTTGGTTCCCTGGCTATGCCATCAACCTCGAAACCGGTGAGCGGTTAAACATCATGTTTGGTGAAAACTCATGGCTTGTTGCCGATAATGGCCGCGACATGATCTGGAATCCTTCAAGCAGGGTTAATGATGCTGCAGGGGTGTCGGTCTTCGGAGGTCAGCATTTTGTCTACATCATGAACCACACGGCCAAAACGATCGGCGGCGGAGTTATCAAACTGAATTTCCCGGCTTATGACGGTGGTGCATACCTCAGGGATAACCTGATGAGATTGCCGGCCAATCCGACGATCTACAAATCGAACGCTTATGGTTCAGCGATGTATGTGTCGATGCCATTGTCCATCCCCGGACAACCCTGGTTAAGCAATACGGTTACTACGAAGATCCGCATCTCGAAACCCTACCAGCGTTATTATTCAACCCCGATGCCTGAAGGGTCAACGGATACCCTGAACCGCAACTATCCTTTGTATGTATTCAATACGAACACCATCTCAACATCGAAAAACAACCAGGAAAAGGCTTCATCTGATCTCGACCTGATCAATGTTGTTCCAAATCCCTATTATGCCTACGATGATTATGAAAGGAATCAGCTCGATAACCGCATTAAGATCGTGAACCTGCCATCAAAGTGTGTCGTCACAATATTTGATATGAGCGGAACCCTGATCCGTCAGTTTACGGTTGATAAATCGGGTATCCCGCAACCACGCTCTTCAACGGCGGGGTTGAATACTGATGCAAAGACTTCACTCGACTGGGATCTGAAGAATTTTGCCGGCATACCCATCGCCGGCGGAGTTTACCTGATCCACGTAAAATCTGAAGGTTTGGGCGAACGTGTCATCAAATGGTTCGGAATATTGCGGCCTGTTGACTTGAACTCATTGTAATGGCATTTATGGTTTATAATATGAACACAACAATAAATTTCAGGATTATGAAAAATCTATATAGCTGTTTGGTTGCAATATTCTTAATGGGGTTGGTGCTGATTCCCCTCGATAAGGTGACAGCTGGAAATAAAGACCGTTCTGGTCAGGCGGGCGCTTCAGAACTGCTGATTAACCCCTGGGCAAAGAGTTCAGGGTGGGGCTCTGTAGGTACCTCCTGCGGACAAGGCCTTGAGGCTTTGTACACGAATGTAGGCGGAACAGGTTTCACCAAGGGGACTGAGATCATTTTCTCCTACACAAATTGGCTGAGAGGATCCGGGGTCAACATTATGGCCTTTGGTTTAAGCCAGAAATTGGGTCAGAACGGAGGCGTGCTCACTGCTGCAGTGATGTCCATGAGTTTTGGAGATATCCAGGTTACCACCACCAACTCGCCGGAACCCATACAGGGAACTTTCAGCCCGAATTATATGAATATCAATCTGGCTTATGCCAAGGCCTTTTCCAACAGTATTTATGGAGGTCTGGCAGTGAAACTGATCACGGAGACCATTTCCGATGCCACGGCAACTGCACTTGCCATCGACGCGGGGATTCAGTATGTGACCGGTGAAAAGGAGCAGATCAAATTCGGGATTGCCCTTAAGAATGTCGGAGCCCCCATGCATTTCAGCGGAGACGGTTTGTCATTCCGAGGGGTCATTCCAGGTCATGGTAACGACAATGACCAGTTTACGGTCGAGCAACGTTCAGCAACCTACGAACTTCCTGCAACCCTGCGCATCGGGGCATCCTACGATTTTCTGATTGGCGACATGCACCGCATCACCCTGGCTGGTAACTTTACCTCCAACTCATTCACCAAAGATCAGTTTACCTTAGGCCTGGAATATGAACTGAAATATTATCTTCAACTCAGGGCGGGCTATACCTATCAGGGCGGAATGTTCAATGCCGATGTTGCTGAACGCGGAACAGTATTCACCGGACCAAGTGCGGGTTTTACAGTTTCAGTGCCATTTAACAAGGAAAAGGGATCTGGTATCGGCATCGATTATTCATACCGGGCAACCAATCCGTTCCAGGGAACACACAGTGTTGGTATTAAGCTAAACTTTTAATCTTTCGGATTACAGTTTTCGTTAACTTCGTTTCTTTAAGCAAAAGGACCCTGTATAGGGTCTTTTGCCTTATTATAAAATCAAATACATTATCTGAAATGTCTGAATTAAAATACTATACTCCCGATGGTTTGGAAAAACTCAGGGAAGAATTGCATCACCTGACCACTGTTGAGCGGCCGTCGATTTCACGCCAGATTGCAGAAGCAAGAGATAAAGGTGACCTGTCGGAAAATGCAGAATATGCGGCTGCCAAAGAGGCTCAATCCATGCTTGAACTCAAGATCTCGAAATTGCGCGAGGTACTTGGAAATGCCAGGCTGATCGACGAACGCCGGCTTGACAATTCGAAAATTCTGATATTTTCAACCGTGAAATTGAAAAATTCCCTGAACGGAACGGTCGTGACCTACACCCTCGTACCTGAAAATGAAGCCAATATCAAAGTTGGAAAGTTGTCGGTCAGTTCACCCATTGCCAAAGGATTGCTTGGAAAAAGTATCGGGGAAAAAGTGGAGATCAGTGTTCCTGCAGGAAAAATCACCCTTGAAATTATTGAAATAACAAGAGTAACAGTTTAAGGTATGGCAACCATATTCACAAGGATTATCAATAAAGAAATTCCCTGTTACAAGGTGGCCGAGGATGAAAACTACCTGGCTTTTCTTGATATAAACCCCCTGCAGGAGGGGCACACCCTCGTAATACCCAAAAAAGAGATCAATTACATTTTTGATGTCGGGGATGAACTTCACGCAGGATTGTGGAATTTTGCCAAGAAAATCGGGAAGGCCATTGAAAAGGTGGTGCCCTGTCAGCGGATTGGCATCACGGTGATTGGTTTGGAAGTACCCCATGCCCACATTCACCTGATTCCATTGAAAGGAATGTACGACATGGATTTTCGCAGGCCCAAACTTTCCTTCACCCCCGAAGAGTTCAACAGAATAGCGGAGAAAATTACCGCCGCAATCGAGAAATAGCCAGCAAACAAACGATCCGACAACCCCAAGTCATCACTCGTCATTCGTCACTCGTCATTCGTCATTTGTCAGTAGGCTCTCACATTCCTTCCCTCAATATAGTTGATGAAGGCCCGGTTTACAACTTTGTTACCTCCGGGTGTGGGATAATTCCCTGTAAAATACCAATCTCCCCTGTGGTCAGGAATGGCTTCATGAAGGTCGGAAATGGTTTGATAGACGATCTTTACCGTTGCGTTGCAGGTGACCGGAGTAAGGAGTTCGGAGATCTTTTCTGAAACCTGTTCTGCGGTAAAAGGGTTGTAAATTTCCTTCACAAAATTGACGATCTTTTCCTTCGGAAGCTTTTCCTGAGCCTTCGATTTGAGATAAACCTCATTGATAATATGCTCCTGGTGCGTATCCTTCAGCAGTTCAATGGCAGCCTTGAAGGCAATGAAATCGGTGATCTTCGCCATGTCGATCCCATAGCAGTCCGGATAGCGGATTTGAGGAGCTGAAGAGGCAATGACTATTTTCCGGGGCCCAAGCCGGTCAAGGATGCGAAGAATGCTTTGCTTCAGGGTGGTTCCCCGCACGATCGAATCATCGAGCACGACCAGGTTGTCAATGCCCCGGCGGATGCTGCCATAGGTGATATCGTACACGTGGGCGGCGAGGTCGTCGCGCTGTGAGTCCTGGGTGATGAAGGTTCGCAGCTTCATGTCCTTAACCGCCACTTTTTCTGCACGGGGCTTCAGTTGAAAAATAGTTTTCAGCTGCTCAGGATTAAGCGATTTGCCGGCGTCAAGAATACGGTCCATTTTGATCATGTCGCAAAAAAGATTCATCTCCTCAATCAGGCCGTAATAGGCATCGATGGCTGTATTCGGGATGTAGGAAAAAACTGTGTTCTCGACATCATGGTCGATGGCCTTGAGGATGGCCGGGGTAAGAAATTTTCCCAGTTTCTTGCGCTCACGGTAAATATCTTTATCGGTTCCCCTCGAGAAATAGATGCGCTCGAACGAGCAGGACTTTTTGTCCAGGGGCTTGCTGAACTCTTTCTCGGCAACCTTTCCATCTTTTTTGATTACGAGGGCATGACCCGGTGTCAACTCATGAATGGTGTCGAAAGTTACATTGAATGCCGTTTGAATGACCGGACGCTCAGAGGTTACAACGACGATCTCCTCATCTTTATAATAATAGGCCGGCCTGATCCCAGAAGGATCACGCATGACAAAGGCATCGCCATGCCCGAACATTCCGGCAATCACGTACCCGCCGTCCCACGTCTTTGCTGCCCGCCTGAGGATCTTCTGAACATTCAGATGTTTGGCGATCTGGTAGGTGATTTCTCGTTTCGGGAATCCCTTCTGTTTGAATCTTTGGTATAATTCCTCATTTTCCTCATCCAGGAAATGACCCATCTTCTCAAGGATGGTGATCGTGTCACTGGTTTCCACCGGGTACTGCCCAAGGTCGATCAGTTTCTCGAAAAGCTCATCCACATTGGTGAGGTTGAAATTACCTGCGAGAACAAGGTTTTTGGTCATCCAGTTATTTTCCCTCACAAACGGATGAATGTTGAGGATGCTGTTTTTGCCGTATGTGCCGTAACGAAGATGGCCGAGATATAGCTCTCCCAGCATGTCCACCTTATATTTCAGCCACTGAACATCATTCAGCCGGGCGGGATGACGATCCTCGACCTCTTTCACAGAATGGCTCACTTTACTGAAAATGTCCTGAATGGGTGCATTGGCAACCGACCTGATGCGGTTGATGAATTTGTTCCCGGGATCCAGGTCAAATTTAATGCTGGCAATTCCGGCCCCGTCCTGACCCCGGTTATGCTGCTTTTGCATGAGCAGATGCAGCTTATTCAAACCATAAAATGCAGTTCCGTATTTGGCAAGGTAAAATTCGAGCGGTTTTAGCAGGCGGACCATGGCAATGCCGCACTCGTGATGGATGGAATCGCTCATCTGGACATCTGAATTAGGCCACGAATTTACGAAATATTACTGATTGCAATACAAATCCATTAACCGGGCTGCCTGTTGATTTCCGAGTGAATGTGCAGTGGCCCAGTCATTACAGGCTTCGTGGAGGTTTTTAAGCAGAAAGTTGCTGGTTCCGCGGCCGAGATAGGCGTCGCCATAATGGGGATTCAGATTTATGGCCTTGTTAAAGTCGGCGATCGCTCCAGGATAATCCGAAAATGCAGAAGCCCGGAGGATGCCCCGGTTGTTGTATGCTTTTGAATATCCCGGGCGCAATAGGATCGCAGTATCGTAGTCAGCCAGTGCCCCGTGAAAATTCCCATCCGAATATTTTTTGTTGGCCGAATTGAAGAAGGCTACAGCTTTTTCAGCATCCGTTTTACCCTGAGCTCCCTTATCCAGTTGAAGACTGAGCAAAGACAGATGTATCAGGTCAATGGAGGGATAATTGGCCGGGCGGTAGAATCCCTGCAGCCAATCGTTCATGGATTTATCAATGTCGGCCATACGGGATAATGAAAGGTTTGATACCACCAATTCAGGAATCTCACATGCATAATCCCTGTGAGCAAAAACGGCTGCGATGCCATCTGCATAAATCAGCCGCCAGTCCTTCATGTTTTTCAGTTGCAGCGTCCATGGATAATATTTCAGGTAATTGTACACAATGAGCCGCGGATGATATTTTCCGATCATTTCCGGTAGCCTTCCATCCCAGCTTTTTGTCACCTCCTGATATAACGGTTCCTGAATGACCTCCAGCCTGCCGTCGATGAAAACAGGCTGGGGAAGGGTCCAGGATAACCAGCCACCAAACCCGATGCTGTTCAGGATGCGGCCATCCAGGTGTTTCTCCAACAAAAATGCCGATGCATTCAGGGGCTGATGCGACGAATTGATTCCCATCCCTGTTTTATTGAAGGAGTTATTCCACATGTAAAAGGCGTTTGTCAGTATCCTTGGAATGAAGAAAAGGGGAATTATTATCAGCAGCATATAGAATATCCTCTCCACTTTATCACGCCATAATCCGATCCTTCCTGTCAGCTCGGATATCTCCTGGCTTACGATGGGCATCGCGACCAAAACGAACAGCGGGATGTTCCGGATTGAGCCGATGGAAAGAAATCCAAAAAGTGCCAGCAGGATGAATTCATGAAATTTCCGGTTTTTGTAAGTAAGTGCCGTAAAGACCAGGGTTAATCCAAGGAGCATGATAAAAAGGTAATCGCGCAGAACAAAATATTTATGGGCAAAAAATGGCATAAACTCCTGGATATGCTGATTGTAGATGTTGTTTGGGTTGAAACGGGTCAGGAGTTCAACGGGGAGGGTAAAACCTTTTACACCATAAGGGTTGATAAAACATATACAAACGGAAACGACCGCCCATGACAGCAACGTTTTATCGGCCTTTCTGTCACGGATCAGGGTGCTTAAAAAGTAGACGGAAACGGTGATGATGCCGAGGATGAAAAGTGCATGCATGTTGCACCAGAAAAGCATGATCAATGGAAGGAGGAAAAGCAGGTTCTTCCGTCCTGCATGATATAAATCCAGGATAAATATGAGTAGGCTCAGAAAGAGAAAAGTAAACATTTCTGGCCGGGGCGCTATCCTGGGATCAATGATCAGGAAGGTTATTAACAGCATGGTGCAGGTAACCGGAACCGGAATGCCGGAAATTTGCTGGCGAAACAGCAGCAACAGGGACAGCAGCAAGCTCAGCAAGCAGATGAAGAGACTGATGCCGGGATAACCGGTAAGCCGGAACACCCCGTAAAGAACAACCTGGAACATCCAGTGCAGGTCGATGTAGGGATGTTGCGGAACAGTATAGGTGCTTAAATCGGAAACGGGAACGCGCTGATGATCAACGATCCACTTTCCATATTTCAGGTGGAAGCCGAGATCGGGGTCAGAAAGTTGCCTGAGTGAAAGGATGAAGACAAGCAATGAAACAAGCAGAAGCGGCCATATCCACTTACCAACTGGCATTCGGGAGAATGATTTGAATGATAAAAGTAATGACAATTCCTTGTTTTGCTTGTGAAAGCAGACTAATTTTGACGAATGCTCCAAACAAGACGATGATCAGGCAAATTGAACCGACCAACTTTCTGAGATATTCAGCTCAGATCCCGGTAATCGATGTTCGGTCCCCAGGTGAGTACAGCCAGGGTCATGTTCCCGGAGCCATCAGTATTCCCCTGTTTACTGATGCTGAGCGCGCCACCGTGGGAACTCTTTACGTTCAGTCGGGCAGGGAAGAGGCCATTCTGAAAGGGCTGGATTTCGCTTTGCCAAAAACAGGCTGGTATATTGGATCCTTGCGGAAGTTGGTCCGTCCAGGAAAGATAATACTACATTGCTGGAGGGGCGGGATCAGGAGCACCGTCATGGCTGAAGTCTTTAGCAAGGCAGGTTATGAAGTGCTTGTGTTGAATGGAGGGTACAAAGCATACCGCCATGCCATCCGGCAGGAGCTTTCCGGTCCGGTAAAGTTCATTGTCCTCGGAGGATTCACAGGCAGCGGGAAGACAGAGTTGCTCCAGGCGATCGCGCGCAAAGGGGAGCAGGTTGTTGATCTCGAAGAACTTGCCTGTCACAAAGGATCTGTATTCGGAGCATTGGGACAACCGCCTCAACCCACCAATGAGCAATTCGAAAATGAGCTATATGCACGGTGGTCGGAGCTTGACCTCTCCCGTGAAATCTGGATTGAAGATGAAAGCCGGATGATCGGCCGGGTAACGCTACCTGATCCGCTGATTGAACAGCTCACAAACAGCATGCTGGTAAAGGTTGAACTGGATCAATCGATCAGGATAGGAAGGCTTGTGCGCGACTACGCCGGGTTTGAAAAACATTTGCTGCGGGAGGCCATTCTGCGCATTGGTGAAAGGCTGGGAGGTACGCGGACTAAGGAGGCGTTCCTGGCGCTTGAGAACGATGATTTTGAAACAGTCGCCTCCATTGCCCTTGCTTACTATGATAAGGCATACCTTTTTTCAATTAACCGCAGAAAGAACCTGAACATCCGGGGAATCCGCATCTCAGGAACTGATCTGGAAGCAGATGCACTGCAGATTATCGATTTTGCTTATAAATGCCTTGAAAATGGACCCGATATACCTTGATTATAATGCCACGACCCCGGTCGATCCGATTGTGATTGATGCGATCCGCCCATTCCTTGAACATCATTTCGGGAACCCTTCAAGCACCCATGCATTTGGAGTTCAGACCAAAACCGCCGTTGAAAAAGCAAGAAAACTGGTTGCATCACTTTTGAATGCAAGAAGTAACGAAATCGTTTTTACAAGCGGGGGCACTGAATCCAATAACTTTGCCATCAAGGGGGTCGCTTTTTCAAAACGGGCAAAAGGAGCACACATCATCACTACTTCCATTGAGCATCCTGCAGTTACCGAGGTTTGCCATTTTCTTGAAAGGGAAGGGTTCAATGTTACCTGGCTTCCCGTTGATGAATCAGGGATTGTTGATCCGGCGGAAGTTGAAAAGGCCATTACCCCTGCGACAATCCTGATTTCGGTGATGCATGCCAACAATGAAACGGGGAGTATCCAGCCGATAGAGACCATTGGGAAACTGGCCCGGTCGAGGGGGATTTTGTTTCATACCGATGCCTCCCAGTCAACAGGAAAGATCCCGGTTGACGTTGAGAGGCTGCATGTTGACCTGCTGTCGGTTGCCGGGCACAAACTTTATGCTCCGAAAGGAGTGGGCGCACTTTACATCCGGAGGGGCGTGAAACTTGAGAAGATGATGCATGGTGCCGATCATGAATCGGATCAGCGGGCAGGTACTGAAAATGTGATGGAGATTGTAGGATTGGGAGCCGCGGCCGAGCTAATTTCCAATTACAAATCATCCTCCGGCACGTTGGCACTTCGGAATATGCTTCACGAAGGCATCCGTTCCCAGCTTCCCGAAGTCAGGCTGAACGGGCATCCCGAGTTGAGGTTGCCAAACACCCTGAGCCTTGGATTTCCTGGAGTGGAGGCCGCAACATTGCTTGGTGAGATGAAAGGCATTGCCGCATCGGCCGGGGCTGCCTGCCATGCCGATCAGTCCGATATCTCTGGGGTTCTCACCGCCATGCATGTCCCAATGGAATATGCCATGGGAACCATCCGGTTTTCGCTGGGAAGAATGACCACGCAACAGGAGGTCGAACAGGCCATCCCGGTCATCGTTGATGCGTATAAAAATTTGAAGACGAACACGGCATCAGGCATTCTGCCGACCTCCGTCCGGCTCACCGAATACACCCATGCGCTGGGTTGTGCCTGCAAGATCCGGCCGCAGTTGCTTGATAAAATTCTTAAATCCATACCAGGGAAGAATAACCCGAACATCCTGGTTGGTCATGAAACATCGGATGATGCTGCAGTTTACCAGATCGATGAGAACCGGGCCATCGTGCAAACAGTGGATTTCATCCCTCCTGTAGTGGATGATCCATATATGTACGGGGCCATCGCTGCTGCCAATGCATTGAGCGACATCTATGCCATGGGAGGAAAACCCATTTTTGCGCTGAGTATTGTTGGCTTTCCCGACAGGAAACTGCCCATAGAGGTTCTGCAGCAAATCCTGAAAGGAGCGAATGACAAAGTTGCCGAGGCAGGGATCCAGGTGATAGGCGGGCATAGCATTGAAGACAGCGAACCGAAATTCGGACTGGTTGTGACCGGACTGATCCGTCCGGAAAAAATATTAAGGAATTCAGCCGCAAAACCCGGAGATGCGCTGGTTCTAACCAAGCCGGTTGGAACGGGAATTATCACCACGGCCATCAAACGCGGCCTCGCCAGTGAAGCAACGATTGACAGGGTAATGAAGATGATGGCTGAACTTAACCGGATCCCGGCTGAAATCATGACCGGATTCAGGGTTCATGCCTGCACCGACGTCACCGGTTTCGGCCTTTTGGGTCATTTAAAGGAGATGGTTCAGGGGGCCGGCTTGCGGGCCAACCTTAATATGGCTTCCATCCCCGTTCTGGAGGATGCATGGGACTTTGCAGCTGCCGGTACAATTCCCGGGGGGACAAAAAATAACCTGGCCTATGTTGAGGAGATTGTTCAATGGCAGGATAACACACCGGAGATGATGAAATTCATTTTGGCCGACGCCCAAACATCAGGCGGCTTACTTATTTCTTTGCCGGCTGAGCAGGCAAACGATCTGGTAACCCGGCTCCGGGAAGCAGGCATCACGCATGCTGCGATCATAGGAACTATGGAAACCGGGGAGCCAGGGATCAGTGTCTGAGCGATTCGACCAGCTTCGCATCATATATTTTCCCGACAGGATAGACCATTTTCCGCTTGTCAGCGTAGGGCGACTTACCGTAAAACCAGTTCAGGATGAGTTGCGGGTTCTTTGCAAATGTGGAATCTGCCAGCTTTTTCGCTTCAAATTCCTGCCTTAGCACGGGATTTTTTGTCATCATTTCGCGTGCCATAGTTTCTATCACATACGATTCTCCATATTCCTTCTGTTCAAAAATGGCATCAAAAAACCCCCAGTAAACATACGATCCGTCTCCTTTTGGCTCCAGGATATGAGGTATAATACGTCCTGCCTGCTGCATGACCTCGACCACAGCCGACCCGGCCGGGAATGAGATGGTATCTTCCATTTCCTCGCACTCAATGTGGGTCATCGGATGACGTCCCTCATACGGATTTTGCTGCCATGCCGGATTTTTAAACCGGTAGCTTCGTACCGTGATGGTGGCATCCTTCGAAAGTTCCCAGACTTTGATCCCATGGATTTTCAAACGGTCGATCACAGCGTTCCATTCAGCCGGAATGACATAGGCATAAGGTAGTTTTACGGAAGAGACCACCCTGGCGTTTGAAAAATAGGGGAGGGTGAAGGTGGCGTTCTTGTTGCTGTATTTGAACCAGGCACCTCCGCTCAGGTCGCTTTTTTCAGCGGTGTAATCGAATCCGAGGAAATCAACCATGCTGCTGTCAGCTATGCTCGTTTCAAATTCAAGCGGGAATTCAGCATTCAGAAATTTCGGGCTCGATACGAACTGATCGGCTGCTTTGATCAGTTTGTGAAGATTGTCCGACTCTTTATACAGAATTTCAATGGTCGTGAGCATGCATGCGTAGGTGCTTTCAACACGCTGACGGTATGGTTTCAGCATATGCGTTTCTAATAACAGCCCGGGGCGGTTGCGGAGAGCGGTGTATCCCTGAGAAAGCATGGGTGGAGTAACCCCTGTAATCAGTCCGCTTCGGGGATCATGCCAGTTGCGGAAATCGACATGTGGAAAAACAGGGTATCCCGATTTATTCAGGTGACTTTGCATCTGGCTGATAAAGGTGTTTTCCGACCAGTTGGTTAACCCCGCATCCATATCTCCATAAATCTCCATCAGGTAGGTAAGCACGTACTGGTAATCGGCCCCATCGGTGGTATGTGAATCGATAAAGAAATCGGGGATCCACCTGTTAAACATCTGCAACCAGGCCTTCATTTCCGGTGCATCAGCCTTGAGATAATCGCGGTTAAGGTTCAGGTTGTTGGCCGTTGTGCGCCAGCCCATCTCCCTCGGCCCGTTCTGGTTGATACGGTTGAAGGGGCCAAAGCGCTCATGGCCGTCAACATTGAAAATCGGGATAAAGAGGATGGATACATGGTCTAACAGTCCGGTGATCCGATCGGGAATACCGGAGTTTTGATCATGGGTCACAGTGGCCGGATCTTGAAAGCTGGGCCGGGCATCGGCGATGGCCAAATCCCTGATAAGCATCAGGCCAGCATCCTTTCCCTCACACTCCCCGGCATGGATGCATGCCTGAATGAGGAGCAGCGTCCGTCCGGCCGAGTGAATGTCGTCAGGATTGCTCAACCCATCCTTGTCGAGAATGAGCAGCGGGAGATCCCTCCCCTGGGGGCTCCGGCCAAAAGTAGTATAGGTCACCATTTTCGATCCTTTTGCAAGCTGTTTGCAGTAATCGATGGTTTCCTGGTATCTCGGAGTCTCCAGTGTCCCCGATTTCTCATACAATGTCTGCCAGTCAAATCTTTGAGCGGTGGCTGCGGTGAGGATCATGCAGACTGACAATGTCAGGTTGAATCGTTTCATAGGTCAGAAATTGTCAAATATACGTTACATCCGCCTTGGTTACACACAGACCTTAAAAAATCAAAAATCCTGATGACGGTGAGAAACTTTTTACCCGGGTTTTGTTTCTTCGTGCAATATTTTCCTAACTTTGCGTCCTTACTTGATAGGTTAAATACCTATGATTTGGTAAAATTCACGGATGGAAAAAGCGTTGGTCGATATTTTGGACAGGGTCAGGGAACTCTTCTATAAATACGGAGTCAGAAGTGTTTCTGTCGATGATATCTGTCGGGATCTGGGAATGTCGAAGAAAAAATTGTACCAGTTTGTCGACAGTAAAACACGCCTGGTTGAAAAGCTCCTTGAACTGGAACGCCAGAATTTCGAAGTAATTTTTGAAAAACATAATTTCGAAGGCGTAAATGCCATTGATATCCTGCTGATAGTCAGCCGTGATATGGGCGAAAGATTCAGGGATATCAGTCCTTCCATGACCTTTGATCTTAAGAAATATTACCCCGACATCTACCACAAGCATGTGGATGAGCGGATTGAATTTATTTACAACAAGATTCAGATCAACCTTCAGAAAGGAATCAGTCAGTGTATCTACCGCGATGACCTCAGCATTGAATTGGTTGCAAGGCTTTATATGCGGCGCCTGATCGATTTGCACAACCCGGAATTTTTTCCGGCGGATAAATTTTCATTTCAAACGCTTTTCGATGTTATGTTCGACAATTTTATCCGGGGTATTGCCAATCAGAAGGGGATAGAATATTACGAAAAACAGAAACGGAAAGTAAATTTTAAAAAATTCAACCAATCACAATGAAATACATTTTTCCCATCATCATAATTTTTTGCTACAGTCTGGGCCAGACTTCCCTGGCTCAAAATCCGGCCATTGTCAGGCCCAACGAGGTCATGAAATTTTCACTTGAACAGGCTCAGGCTTACGCTTACGAAAATAACTACGACCTGAAAAATTCGACAACCGATGTGGAGATAGCCCGGAAAATGGTAAAACAGAATACGGCCATTGGCCTTCCGCAAATCAATGCCGGTATTGATTATATGAACAATCTTGTAATACCAACCACAATGATCCCGGGTGAATTCTTTGGAAAACCCGGCGCTCCCCAGCCTGTTCAGTTTGGTACCCCATATACGGGAACACTGAAAGGATCACTTACGCAATTGGTTTACAGTGGTCAGTACCTGGTAGGGTTACAAACAGCCAAAGCTTACCTTGAGACATCAAAACAGAAAAATGTCAAGGATAAAGTGGACGTCAGGGACCAGGTAGCCGATGTTTACATTCGCCTGCTGGTGGTTGACGAAGGAATAAAAATCCTGGATTCGACCTTTGTAGTGGTCAGCAGGTTGGTTGAAGAGGCCAGGAAGAGCTACCAGGTTGGACTTATTGAAGATATTGAGGTTGATCAGGCCGATCTGAACCGTTCGAACCTGGAGGCTACCATTACCTACACAAAAAATCAACGGGATTTGATCTATGCCAATTTGAAGTTTCTTGTCGGATTGAAAGACAACCAGGAGATGATTCAAACGGATGATCTCAATTATTTTCTTGCCCAGGTTAACCGCGACGCCCTTGTCAACCAACAGTTCGATTACAAGTCGAACATTGACTTCGTGTTATTGAAAAAGGCTGATTACCTGACATTGATGCAGTACAAGCTTTCAAAGACAGCCTACCATCCCACACTCAGCGGATACCTGAATGCTTCAACAAGCGCCCAGCGCGATACATGGAACTTTTTTAACACAAGCGAGGTTTGGTATCCGGCTGCCAGTTTTGGATTTTCACTTCAGATCCCGATCTGGAGCAGTGGCGGCCGCAAGTATGCCGTTGACCAGGCCCGGCTGAATGTAGAAAAGACCAAGGTTACGGATGAGAAAATGCGTGTAGGGCTGGAACTGCAGGTTGCCACCGCTAAAACTGAATTCAGCAATGCTTATGCAATCTACCGGAACAAGGTAAAAGGATTTGAAACCTCCCTGAAGATTTACGAAAAAACCATGGAAAAATACAAACAGGGAATGGTCGGAAGTACTGACCTCAATCAGCGTTACCAGCAGTTTCTGGCATCCAATAATGATTATATGCAATCAATTTATTCCTTGCTGGCCCAGAAGATCAGATTGAATAAACTCCTCGAAAAATTCTGATAAACAGTCTGTTTATTTTCTTCTTCTTCTTTTTGCTTCGCGATTAGATCTTCCCCGTTTTATCCTTGCCATCATCCTGGCATCAATCAGCAACATGGCTGGAACAAAGACCAGGGTAAGGAAAGTGGCAAAACTCAACCCAAAGATGATGGTCCATGAAAGCGGACCCCAGAAAGCAACACTGTCCCCGCCAAAGTAGAGGTGAGGGTTCAGTTCAGTAAACAGCGTTACAAAATTAATGTTCATTCCAACCGCCAGGGGCACAAGTCCCAGCATGGTGGCGGTGGCTGTCAGTGCTACCGGTGTGATCCTTGTTTTGCCAGCTGCGATGATTGCCTGGGTGGTTTTCATCCCGCGGGATTTCAATTCATCCGCAAACTCCACAATCAGGATACCATTGCGCACCACAATTCCTCCCAGAGCGACGATGCCCAGTCCGGTCATGATCACACTGATCGACATGCCAAAGAAATCTATCCCAAGCAAAACCCCGATCACACTGAAAATGACTTCGCTCAGAATGATCAGCGATTTACTCAGGGAGCCAAACTGGGTTATCAGGATAAAGAAGATCAAACCGATGGCGATCAACATGGCTTTCAACAGGAAGACCATGGTTTCGGCCTGGTCCTCCCGCTCACCGGTCAGGTTGATCTCCACCCCTTTGGGCATATTAAAGTAGGGTAAGGAAGTGTTGATACTGGAGACTACCTCGTTGGCAGTGTAACCGGATAATACTTCCGAAGAAAGAGTAATCACCCTTTTGAGATTTTTCCGTTTTATCCCTCCGTAGGTGTCTTTGTAATGAATCGTAGCTACAGATGAAATAGGGATCTGCCTCAATAGCCCCGAATTCATGTCGCGGTAGGTTATCTTTGCGTTGATGATCTGGTTGATATTGGTTCGTTCCGCATGAGAATACCGCAGCTGGATCGGATATTCATCTTCATCCTCCTTGTATTTAGAGATCTCCTTTCCGAAGATGGCGGTTCGCATTTCAAGACCGATTTGCCCGAGTGACAATCCTTCACGGTTTGCACGTACCCGGTCGATGTTGATGATGATCTCAGGTTTATTATTGTCAAAATCGGACTTCAGCTGCTCGATGCCAGGGACTTGTAAGGAATCAAGATAGGACTTGAAGGCGATGGAGGCCGGGATGAGTGATTCGAGATTTTCACCCGAAATTTCAATGTTTACCGGCTTTCCGGTGGGAGGACCCATCTTGTTCTTCTCAACGCTGATGGTGACGCCCGGAATATTTTTCAGGTTCTCCCTGATTTTATCCATGATGGCCTGGGTCGAGACGCCACGCCGGAATTTACTCTCGGTAAAGTTAACGGTTACCTTCCCTTTGTTGGCCGATACAGACCGGTCAAACATACTTTCGCCCGCTCCAAGCCCGACATTGGCAATGATGGATTCAACAACAGGATTTTTTTCTCCCAGCACATGATTTACCTTCTGTTCAACCAGCCGGGTTACCGAATCGGTAACATTCTGATCGGTTCCTTCAGGTAATTTGATGAATACACTGACATAGGTGGGATTGTTGTTCGGGAAGAACAACACCTTCGGTTTGACGACCCCGGTAATAAAGATACTGAAGAAAAACAAAGCGACGACAACCCCCAGGAGATACCAGGGATTACGGCCTTTCAAAGCCACTACCAGCGTCTTCTCGTACATTTGCAGTGCCCAGGGCCAGGTTACATTCTGGAAACGGAGAATGGCGCTTTTCAGGACCAAACGGTAAAGAGCGTTGAGGATGAGTGCGAGTATGAAAATGTTGCCCATGACAAAACTCCCGGCAATATAGGAGATCAGGGCCAGCACGAACATCACGACGCTGGTGACCAGTAATCTTTTCTTGTCCGATTTATGTTCAGTCTGGTCATATTCATGTTTCATGAAGGTGACAGCGAACACCGGGTTTATGATATAGGCTACAAAAAGGGAGGCAAAAAGAGTCAAAATAAGCGTGACCGGCAGGTAATGCATGAATTTCCCCACAATTCCGGGCCAGAAAGCCAGCGGGAAGAATGGTGCGAGTGTGGTCAGTGTTCCTGAAAGAATGGGAAGGAATACCTCTCCTGCGGCATTTTTTGCCGCCTTCACAATATCCGGCTGGTCCCGGTGGAGGCGGTGGGTGTTCTCGATGACCACAATGGCATCGTCGACAATGATCCCAAGTGCGAAAATAAAGCCGAACATCACGATCATGTTCATGGTGAAACCCAGGCTTGGCATGATCAGGTATGCCACAAACATGGAAAGAGGGACAGAAAGAGCCACGAAAAATGCATTGTTCAACCCCATGAAGAACATGAGTACAACGACCACCATGATAAACCCGATGATAATTGTATTGTTCAGCTCCTCCAGGGTGCTCTCGGTAAACCGTGACTGATCACCTGTGATGGCTACATTGAGATCGGGAGGATAGACGGTTTTTTTCAAGACCTTCATGATCTCTTTGATCTCTTCGGAGGCTTTGATCAGGTTTTCACCGCTTTTTTTGATCACGTTCAGTGTGACCACATTCTTCCCGTTCAGCCGGGCAAAACTTTCCTGGTCCTTAAAGGAATCCCTTACATCAGCCACATCCTGAATATAGATATTGGCCCCACTGGCCGATTTCAGCATGATGGTCTTGATCTGTTCAGGTGTTTTAAACTGGCCTGCCAGTCGAATGGTGTATTTTGTGCCGAATGAAGTGATCGTACCTGCTGAAATGGTAACATTCTCAGCAGCAACAGCCGATTCGATGTCACGAAATGATACGCTGGCCGCCTGCATCTTGTACATGTCGACGTCGATCTGGATCTCCCGTTCAAGGGCCCCGACGATGTCAACCCGTGTAATCTCCTTCAGGGTTTCGATTTTATCCTGAGCCTCTTCGGCATACTTTTTAAGTCGTTGCAGATCATAATCTCCCGCCAGGTTGATGTTCATGATAGGAAATTCGGAAATGTCAACTTCCTTGATATCCGGGTCTTTCGGCAGGTTATTCGGCAGGTTCGTTTTGGCTTTGTCCACAGCATCACGAACACGCTGCTTCGCCTCGGTCACCTCAATGCCCGGGTTGAACTCAACGACAATGGTTGAAAAATCCTGGATTGAATTGCTGGTGATCTTTTTTACGTCGGCCAGTGATTTACATTGTTTTTCAATGGGACGCGTAACCAGGTTTTCCATGTCCTCGGGTGATGTTCCAGGGTATACGGTATTTACCAGGATGGTAGGGATGACAATCTCGGGAAACTGCTCCTTCGGAATGCTGAAATAGGATAACAGACCCAGGGTGGTTATGATGATTGTAAGTACGTAAATGCTGGTTTTATTATCGATCGACCAGCTGGTTGCAAAAAACTCTTTGAGTTTGTGTTCTTTTTGTTTCATGACCTGGTCAGATTAAAAGTCGATGGACTGCCCTGGATACAGATCCTTATACCCTGCTGTGATGATCTTATCTCCCTCGTTCAGCCCGCCAACGATTTCAGTCAGCCCGTTGAAGGTAATGAATGGAATGACGGTTCTTTTCTGTGCTGTCTTCTTTCCGTTTTCTTCAACGGCTACAAAAACAAACTGACCGTCATCACGGGAGGTCTGGATGTAATTCTGAGGAATGGAGATGGCTTTTGGATTGGTATAATCCTTAATCTTCAGCACGGCAATCATATTGGCCCGATAGATAAGGTTCGATACAGGTAGCTCAACCTCTACCAGGAAGGTACGGTTAACCGGGTTGATGTACTTACTGGCAAAGGTGATGCGTTGCTCAATTTCCTGGTTGAGGTCGGGCATGAAAACCCTTACCTGGTCGCCGGTTTTGACCTTTGATGAATAAGCTTCCCCGACATCGGCCAGGGCCTTAACCCTTGAAAAATTTACAACGCGGAAGGCCGGAATGGGTGAGGCCGAAGAGGCCATCTGTCCAACCTTGATGGGAATATCTTCAACTGTACCATCAATGGGAGAGGTAATTACCGACATTTTGATCTGGTCTTCCAGCGTGGCGATGCCGTTCTGGGCTGATTCCATGTCATTCTTTGCCTTCAGATACTGAACCTCCGACCCGATTTTCTGATCCCAGAGAATCTTCTGCCGGTTGAAAATATCGGTAGCAAAGGCCAGCCTGTTCTGTAAATCTTTCAGCTGCTGCTTCAGCACCTCGGCATCAAGTTCTGCAAGGACCTGGCCCTGTTTCACTGCGTCTCCCTCATGAACCAGGATCTTGGTGACTACACCTCCCTGGTTTCGCGGGCTGACAGCCAGATTCTCGTTGCCGTCGATGCGTCCCTGGACCTCGATATAATGCTCAAAGGTTTGTTTTGTCACGGTGGCCACAATCACCTTTGTCGCTGAAACCAGGTTGTCAGGTTTGATCTCCTTTTCGAGTTTGATGATTTCCTGGGTGAGTTTGTCGTGATCTTTTTTAAGCTGTTCCAGCTGGATTTTTTTATCTACCTCTTTACCGCTGCAACCTGCCAGGAAAATCAGTATGCCGGTAACGAAAAATATTTTTTTCATATATACAAACGTATGGATTAGAATTGACAAGGATAAATCATTATTAGGAGCGCAAAGATAGGTATTTTCCTGTCCTAAAAAACTTTTTGAAGGAAAATCGTTTCCGAAGCCGTTTTGTGTATCTTTGCCCTATGGACAGTAAAATACTTAACATTCTTGATTTGGTAAAAAAATTATACCAGAGATATGGCATTAAGAGTGTTACGATGGATGATGTGGCAAAACACCTGGGCGTATCAAAAAAAACCCTTTACGAACATTTCAGCGATAAGGAAGACCTGGTGCGGAATGTCATGATGCAGGAACACGATCACCAGTGCGAATTCCTTCGTTCAATCGAGGAAAAGAAATTAAATGCAATTGAAGAGCTGTTCGAGGTTTATCATACGCTCAACCTCGTTTTCAGGGAACACAATCCCTCCATGGAATATGATTTAAAAAAGTATTACCCCGGATTATTTCTGGCCATAAAAACCGGGCGGCGCAAACAGATTTATGAGTCGGTTTACAACAACCTCAATAAGGGGAAGAAGGAGGGATTGTACCGTAAAGATCTAAACTCGAAAATAATTGCAAAACTTCACCTTATCAGGACAGAAAATCTCTTTGACAATGATCTTTTTACACAGGAGGAGCTCGTCTCATTCAAGATGTTTCACGAAATCTTCGTGTACCACCTTCAGGGTATACTGAGTCATGAAGGGCGCAGTTTCTTTGAAAACAACTTTGAAAAATTCAAAGCAACACTCTCTTTTTAGTAATTTTACGCCCCTCAGGCAACTAAATTTTCTTTAGCACGTCTAAATTTTAGTTAATGTTGGATGCTCATTGACGATTCCATTATCGAGGGCTGCGTTGCAGGAAAGCGCAGTGCCCAGAGCGCCCTTTACCGTGAATGTTCTTCGGTAATGTTGTCGGTTTGTCTGCGGTATGCCCAAAATCGTGATGAAGCAGAGGACATTCTTCAGGAGGCATTCGTGAAAATATTTCAACATATCGGCACCTACAGGAAAGAGGGATCCTTTGAAGGATGGATGAAACGAATCATGATCAACCATGCATTGAATTATTATCGCAAGAACCGAAAATTACCTTTTCATGAAGACATTGAAAATATCAATGAAACGGAAATCATAACAATCTCCGATCAACCGCAGGGGAGCCCACCGGTATCGGCTGAAAAACTGCTGGCCCTGATCCAGATGCTTCCGCCTGGTTATCGCATGGTGTTTAACATGTATGTGTTTGAAGAATATAGCCATAAAGAAATTTCAGAAGTCCTGAGCATATCTGAAAATACTTCTAAGACCCAACTACTCAAGGCACGCAGAATGTTACGGAATAAATTATTTGAATTAAATATTTTGAAAAATACGGCAGTGATCGATGAATAAAAATTTAAAATTCAAGGATTTTGAAGAAGGGGGAATGGATGGGTTCCTGCGACAAACCCTGGATGGTCATCGCATCGAACCAAGAGCCGGCCTTTGGAAGACAATAAGCCGGAAATTACTTTGGAGGGAAATCAGACATTTAAATTTTAAAAATGTTCCCGCCAGGTTCCTGGTTGCCGGTACAGCCGGATTACTTGTTATCTCCTCCATCCTGTACCTCATCCTTCCCGGCAACACGGTGCAGATCGCTGTAACCACTTCAAATAACCCTGCCACTGTTCCGGTTTTAACTGTTACAAAATCAACGCCTTCCGGTAATATCACCGCTGCCGTCCAGCCCGACTCCAAAATTTCAACCAACCCGTCAACCATTGATATTCCTTCAGCTGGTTCTGGTAAAAATATTATTTCAGGCATCAATTTAACCCGCACAACAACACCTGTCCCCGCTTCTAAGGTGAATCAGGCCCCCCACCGGGGGAATCTCCTGGCCGTTGTCCCGGCAGGAACCGGAAAAACGGTTTCCTATGAAGCCAAATCTACTTCAGAGTTTTCAACCCCGGTCACGACCGGGCAATCGGGCATGGTTCTTCCGGTTTCACATTTCGACATTTCCAGGCTGTTGCCAATTGAATCTTCTCTGTTCTGGATTCAACCCGGCAAGGATACGATCATTTCGATCAGTACGCCAAACGGAATTCTGAAGTACAGGAAAGAGCGCCAGTCAGCAGTTCAGTTTTATTCAGCCAGCCTGGGAGTTGACCCCGAAGTGGCATTTAATGCACAGCCTGATGTGAACACAACCTTTAATTTCTGGATAAGCGGAAGGATAGCCTATCACATTTCGAGGTTCTCCGTTACCACCGGTATTGGACTTGGGTACGTTTTCGATGAAGGTAAATATCGCGTCGATTACCAGAGCCTCGACAGCATTGGTTATTTCAACAATGTGGTTTCATTTGCTACCGGAGCAAACAATGAGATCATATACAATACGGAAACAAAAAATGTTTATGACAGCCTGAGACACATGGCCGATGACCGGACCCGCAACCGGTATACCTATCTACAGGTGCCCTTCTTACTTGGCTACCGGATATTCGAATCAAATGCTGTCAGCCTCACTTTCCAGGCAGGCCCTGCAGTTTCATTCCTGGTTTCTTCCAGAATGTCAGATCCTTTGATCAATTATCCCAACGCCCGGATTATCAAGATAGAAGATAATACCCCGACACGTGTTACCACAAACTGGCAATTATGGGCCAATCTCAATCTTGAAATCAGGTTGAACCGCAAAATCAGCCTTTATGTTGAACCTTCCTGCAAGTATTATCTGAAACCGATCGTTGAGCAGGAAAATATGAGTTTTAAAGCCCCCTGGTCTGTTGGCCTGGGTGTTGGGATTCAATTCAACTTTGGAAAAAAACAGTAAAATCATGAGAAGTGCGCTATGGATATTCCTGCTGATGATTTTCCCCTTTTCAGGTTGGACTCAGGCAGAAGATAACGGAGATAATGTTACAGCTTGTGTTGCTAACTTTCATGCTGACCATGATTCACAGGATCCGCTTACCATCCATTTTAAAGATGAGTCATCGGGACAAATTACCCATTGGCAGTGGAGTTTTGGCGATGGCGTGACCTCCACAGAGCAAAGTCCGGTTCATACCTTCCTGGCAGAAGGAACCTACATCGTATGCCTTACCGTATTCAATAATGATCCTGGAAACACATGTCATGATGCGATATGTAAACCGGTAACCGTCACGATTCCCCCTGTATGCGATGCTATCTTTACGGCTGAACTCGATTCCATGAATCATGCGCCAAACACCTTTAAATTCAACAATCATTCGACCGGCAATCCTACCAGTTATTTATGGACGTTTGATGACGGTGCGACCTATCCGTTCCGAGATGTAATCCATCAGTTTCAGACCGCAGGCGATCATGAGGTCTGCCTTCGCATTATCAATGAAAAGCAGGGAGTGATCCTTTGCAGAGATTCTGTATGTCATAAGATTACTACAGCGAAATATTTCAATCTGGGAGGGCATATGTTTGCAGGGACCTATCCGATAAACAATCCTGTTTCGACTGGCGATACGGGGCTGGCTTTCCTGTACAGGAAGAACGGGAATAACCTTGTCCTTTTCGATATGGCCAGGTTTACAAATTTGGGTTATTATGCTTTTCCCAATGTTCTTAAAGGGAATTACATCGTCAGGGCAACCCTTACCCCCGGTTCAGCCCGCTATTCACAGTATTTTCAAGGATATTTTCCAAATGAGCTGATGTGGAAAGAAAGTTCTGTTCTGCACCTGAATGACAGCAGCATGTTTTCGTCCAATATTTATCTTTCACCTACCATTGACACGCTCTCAGGTCCGGGAAGAATCATGGGCACGGTTGTTCCAGCGGCAAAAGCGGATAATCCGGGGGGCATTCCTTTCGCTGAGGTCATCCTGTATGATGAATATTTAACCACTCCGTTGAAGTTCGCTGTAACAGATGAATCGGGCAATTTTGAAATAGGCAGTTTGCCCTTTGGCGCATACAAACTGTATGTCGACTTTCCGGGAAAATATTCCAGGTTAACGTCAGTCTGGCTCGATTCATCCACACCGGAAGCCTATGGCATGAACCTGCAACTCTTTGAACATGATGTCACCGGGATAGATGATATCACCAGGGGATCCATTGTTTCGAGCGAATTATTCCCAAATCCGGCAGGGAGTTCGGTAAGTGTGATCATTCATCCCGGAAACGCCACCACCCTGAAATTTGAAATCCTTGATATGACAGGTCGCAACCTCTATTCAGCCACAAAAGTATGTCTTGCTGGATCAAATCTGATCACCCTGCCGGTAAGTCAAATTCCTTCCGGGATTTATTTGTTTGCCATAAAAACGATGGAGGGATCTGTTATTCTGATAAAAAAAATGGTAAAGTAATTTTATAAAACCATTACATTTACCCCGAATTTTTTCGACGTGTCATTGATGCATCCCGATCACGACCTGATTTCCAGATGTCTTAACCACGAGCGTGCTTCTCAGAAAATATTTTATGAGAAGTTTGCTTCTGTCATGTATGGAATCTGCTTACGGTATGCAGCAAGTGTTACGGAGGCACAGGATATCCTTCAGACTGGCTTTATGTACGTTTTCTGTAATCTGCATCAGTTCAGGTACGAAGGATCCCTCGAAGGATGGGTGAAGAAAACGATCATCCATGCAGCACTCAACTTTTGGAAAAAAAATGCCAAATTCCGTCTGGAGATTGAATTAAAAGAAATTGATGATGTTGCAACCTTTTCGGTGGATGCATTGTCTATTATATCAGAAAAGGAGTTGCTTGCCATTATTCAGGATCTTTCAGAGGGCTCCCGGGTGGTATTTAATCTGGCAGCAATAGAGGGACACAGGCATAAGGAGATCGCAGCGATGCTCGGCATAACAGAAGAAGCATCAAAATCACGATTCTCTCGGGCCAAGAGGCTCATCATAAAACAATTGAAGGAAATGGAAACAGAACGATTAAAAAAGAGAGAATGATTATGGAAGATCAAGATCCCATAGAACAAAAGTTCAAATCGACTTTTTCCGATTTCAAAAAGGACCCCCCCGCCAGTGTTTGGGAGAATCTGCAGCGTGAATTGCATCCCGAACCGAAAACAGTGAATTTTTGGGCGCAGATTACCAGGGATCCTGTTTTTCAGGAAAGGCTGTTGAAACGTTATCTTGCCATAGCCGGGGTGGCCATTTTCCTGTTCCTGGCTGTTGTTTATTTTGCCACCAGCGACCGGCATACGGTCAGGGGCCAGGCCCATGCAGGAGAATCCCGTCTGAGCGGCGGAACTGCCGTTTTATTCCGGATCGAGGATAAAATAAAGCCGTGGGATTCAGTGAAACATTACCGTTCCGCCATGATCGACGACAATGGGAATTATAAATTTTCCGGAGTAGAGACCGGAACCTACCTGTTGCGAATTGCACCCGAATCAAGCTCGGAAGCAGCGAAAAAATATCTGCCATCCTGGTTTGATGAGCATGAAAGCCCCGACTCATCGCATGTTATCATCATTCATACTGATGACATTCATGCCGATGTCCATTTGATAAGGAAAGGTGAAGGGGAGAAATAACCGAGAACCCCGGTTAATTATCCACCGCGAACCATTCGGCGTAAGAGTTTGAAGTTTCGCGCAAACGGAGGCTGTGAAGTTTGATCCCGTCGGGCAATAACTCACGAATGCGCTTCGCAAAATCAATCAGGAAATTTTCACTGGTCGGCTGGTAGGGAAGAACCACAATATTGGTAAAAGGTTCACCGAGTTTCTCAAGATCCTTTTGCAGCATTTCTGAATTGAGAAGGAGCGCATGATCAAAGGGATCAACAATGTGCTTTTTTATGATCTTTTTCAGCTCACCGAAATCCATGACCATGCCAAGTTTGGCTGATCCGGGATCACATACCGGGGAACCAATGATGGTTACTGACAACTCGTATGAATGGCCATGTACATTCCGGCACGGACCGTCATACCCTTTCAGGGCATGGGCCGCCTCAAACCTGAATTCTTTTGTTACCCTGATTTGATTCATGGTGAATGAATGAGTGGCAAAGATACAAAAAACACGCATCCGGACCACTATGTCAGAGGATGGCAAGATGTTCAAGTACCACTTTGATGCCGATGCCTATCAGTACAAGACCACCAGCGAATTCAGCCCATCGGGCAGGAAGAAAGGAGGTCTTTTCTCCGATTTTGGCCCCGGCCACAGAAACGAGGAATGTGATGACCGAAATAATAAGGATGGCTTCATAGATATTGGCTTTGATAAATCCGAAACCAACACCGGTAATTAATGCGTCAATGCTCGTGGCAACAGAAAGCGTGAGTAAAATGGATAAATTCCGGATGTCAACTGACTTTTTGTTCTCTCCGGTGGAAAAGGACTGCCAGGCCATTTTCACCCCGATAAAAGCCAGGAGTGCAAAAGCGATCCAATGATCGACCGGTGTGATAAACGACTGAAGGGAATGTCCGACCATCCATCCGATCAGGGGCATCCCCCCCTGGAAAAGTCCGAAAAGCATGGCCATTCTCAGAATATCCTTCCATTTCAATTTTTGTGAGGATCCAAAACTGAGGGATACCGCAAAGCAATCCATAGAGAGGCCAAGCGAAATAAGAAAAAGCTCTGTAAGGTTCAACGGTAGATCAGATTAACGATTTTCTCCAGCCATTCAGCATCGGCGGAGTCAAATGAATTCAACCCCTTGCTGTCTACATCAAGGACCCCGGTGATTTCGCCCTGAAGATTTATTACCGGTACAACAATTTCAGAAAGGGAATGCGAATCACAGGCAATATGCCCGGGAAACTGGTGCACATCCGGTACAATGATGGTTTTCTGCTGATCGATTCCAGCCCAGCACACCCCGGCATGTTTCTGAAGCACCTGGCAGGCAAGCGGTCCCTGGTATGTTTTAACAAGGAGATCTCCAGCTTTCAGGAAGTAAAACCCCGTCCAGAAAAAGTACTCCATTTTATGATGGAGCACTGCCACAATGGTAGCCATTCGGGCATCCGCATCGGTTGATTTGGCCAGTAGTGCCTGAAGCTGCAGGAAAAGCCGCATGTAGCGGGCATGCTTTTTTTTTGGATCCATTAAAATCAGGCTAAGTCGAGCTCAACAGTGAAATGCCGCATGATGGGAGCTTCACTGATAATTTTCAGACCCTTGTGAATGGACTCACGCCGTTCAAAGATGTTTTTCAGGGCGACGGCCACAACATCCATATGGTTGTTGGTATAAACCCTGCGTGGAATAGCCAATCGCATGAGTTCCAGCGCAGGGTAACGGTTTTCCCGCGATACCGGGTCACGGTCAGCAAGCAGGGCGCCAATTTCAACCCCGCGCACCCCGGCCTCCCGGTAAAGTTCAACAGCAAGGGTCTGGGCCTGGAATTGTTCCTTTGGGAGCAGTGGCAGGAACCGCTTGGCATCGATAAAAACAGCATGACCGCCAATAGGCTGCTGAAGAGGAATTCCAAAATCCATCAGGCGCTTGCCGAGATATTCCACCTGCTTTACCCGCGTATCCAGGTAATCGAATTCTGTGCCTTCATAAAGTCCCTGGGCCAGCGCATTCATGTCTCTTCCCGACATTCCGCCATAGGTAATGTATCCTTCAAACATGATGTTGTAAACACTGGCCTTTGTATGCAACTCCTTACTGCGCATGGCAATGAACCCGCCCATGTTGACAATGGCGTCTTTTTTGGCGCTCATGGTCATCACATCGGCCAATGAAAACATCTCCCTGACGATTTCCCGGATCGTTTTATCCTGGTATGCTTTTTCCCGCAATTTGATAAAGTATGCATTTTCAGCAAACCGCGCAGAATCATATAGAACGATCTTCCCGTATTTATCAGCGAGTTGCCTGACCATCCGCAGGTTTTCAATAGAAACAGGCTGGCCTCCGGATGAATTACAGGTAACGGTAACAATGATGAAGGGGATTTTATCGCCATGTGACTTTAAAATATTTTCAAGTTTTACCGGATCCAGGTTTCCCTTGAAGGGATGAGAGAGGGTCGTATCAAAAGCCTCATCAATCGTGCAGTCGACAGGAATAGCCTTGCGGTATTCAATGTGACCCTTGGTGGTGTCGAAATGGGAATTCCCCGGAATAATATCCCCCTCCTTGATGAGCACGGAAAAAAGCACATTTTCTGCAGCCCGCCCCTGGTGTGTTGGTAAAAAGTACTCAAATCCAAGTAATTCCCGGATGGCATTTTTCATTTTAAAGTAGGAGGCTGCACCCGCATAACTTTCATCCCCAATCATCATCTCTGACCATTGTTTGTCGCTCATGGCTCCTGTACCGGAGTCGGTAAGCAGGTCGATGAACACCTGGTCGCTTTTTAACCGGAAAAGATTGTATCCGGCATCTTTAATCCAGGTTTCACGTTCAGCGCGTGTACTTTTGCGGATGGGTTCCACCATCTTGATTTTGTATGACTCGGCAAAGGGAAGTTCCATGGACACCTCATTAATTAGTTGCAGCAAAGATAGGATTTTATTTTCATGAATTTTCTGTAACTGTTTGTCTGTTTGGCAAAAATCACGTAGGTTTGTTCCCTGTTAAACCATTGTGAAGATGTTAACAGGCATTGGGGTGGGATGACAAATGAAAAGGTAACAGCAGACAAAGAATTTCATGTTTTTTAATTTTTAATTCAATTTTATGACTACAACTACTGGAGCGATTGGTGGGTTTTGTTTGACAAAACTGTCCGATCTGAACGAACTGGCAAAAAAATCGGGGAAAAAGAGATTGGCCGTTGCCGTTGCACATGATGAACATTGCCTGGAAGCAATTTGTTCAGTCGACAAAATGGGTCTGGTTCAGGCTATCCTGATCGGCAATGAGAAGAAAATTATTGAAATAGCAGGCAAACTACACCTCGATATCAGTGCAATGAGCATCATCAACGAGGAGGTGGACGCAAATTCGGTGAAGATCGCCGTCAAGATGGTTCGCAATAAGGAGGCCGACATCCTGATGAAGGGGAATGTGCCTACAGCTGTCTTCCTCCGGGGGGTCCTTGACAAGGAAAACGGACTGCGCAAAGGGGATGTCCTGTCGCATTTCGCCCTTTTTGAAATTCCCACCTACCATAAACTTCTTGGTCTTACCGATGCAGCCATGATCCCTGCCCCGGATTTCAAAACCAAAGTTGCCCTGACAAGCAATGCAGTTGATTTTATGAACAAACTGGGTTATGCGAAACCGAAGGTTGCCGTACTGGCAGCTGTGGAGATGGTTAACGAAGCCATGCCTGCCACCCTTGAAGCAGCCATGTTATCGAAGATGAGCCAGCGTGGCCAGATCAAAAATTGTATCATCGACGGACCGCTGGCATACGACAATGCTGTTAGCGCTGCCAGTGCAAAGCATAAAGGAATCGTAAGCGATGTGGCAGGTGATGCCGATTTGCTGATCGTTCCAGATATCGAAGCCGGGAACATCCTTTACAAGGCATTTGGATTTTCAGCCAATGCAAAACTCGCCGCAGTGGTCCTGGGTGCTGCTGCTCCCATTGTACTGACCTCACGTTCAGACACGGAAGAGTCGAAACAGGCAAGTATTGTTATGGCCGCCGCCATTTAGCTCCATTTACTTAAAACATCCTCATGCGGAATAACCTGTTTCTGACAAAGTCGATAACCGATTTGCTCCAGGAGGCGAAAGACAACAAATCAGGCCTGAAAAAGACCCTCACAGGACTGAACCTTACCACGCTTGGCATCGGGGCCATCATCGGGGCTGGGATTTTTGTTCTCACAGGTCAGGCAGCAGCACAGTATGCCGGTCCGGCCATTGTGATCTCCTTTATTATTTCGGGAATTGCATGTGCCTTTGCGGGACTGTGCTACGCTGAATTTTCCTCCATGATCCCGATATCCGGCAGCGCCTATACCTATTCCTATGCCACGCTGGGTGAATTTTTAGCCTGGATTATAGGCTGGGATCTCATCCTGGAATACCTGTTCGCTGCATCGACGGTCTCAGTCGGATGGTCGGGTTATATGGTCAGCTTCCTGAAGGATTTCGGAATATTTATTCCCACCGCTTTGACAGCCGCAACCGGATCCGTGCTGATTGATGTCCCCAACCTGGGTTGGCAGCAATTGACCAGCCAGCTCAGCGCCACCCTTGTTTCAAATGGAGTGAATGTAGATGCATTGCCACATGTTACGGCCATCATCAATCTTCCGGCCATGTTCATCATAGTCGTTTTGTCGCTGCTCCTGATCATCGGGATAAGAGAATCTGCCAATTTCAATAACGTCATGGTGATTGTCAAGGTTTCGGTGATCATATTGTTCATTGCCATCGGTGTTGCCTTTGTTAAATCCGGAAACTGGCATCCCTTCATCCCGAAGAATACCGGGGAATGGGGACATTTCGGATGGAGTGGAATCCTAAGGGGGGCAGGGGTGATTTTCTTCGCCTACATCGGGTTTGATGCCGTTTCTACTGCGGCCCAGGAGGCAAAGAATCCCCAGCGTGACATGCCCATCGGGATACTTGGTTCACTCTCTGTCTCCACGGTGCTTTACATCCTTGTGGCCATTGTCCTTACAGGGATTGTGAGCTACACCACCCTGAATGTTGCTGATCCGGTGGCAGTTGGCGTTGATGCCATGGGAAAGGGGATGTTCTGGCTCAGGCCCATCGTGAAAATCGCAGCCATTGCTGGGTTGAGTTCTGTTATCCTGGTGATGCTGCTCGGTCAGCCACGGATTTTTTATTCGATGTCGAAAGATGGCTTGCTACCGCCCGTTTTTTCCAAAGTTCATCCGAAGTTTAAAACGCCCTATGTGAGCACCCTGCTGACCGGGTTTGTGGCCATGATCCTTGCCGGAATTCTTCCGATCAGTATCCTGGGTGAACTTGTATCGATAGGGACCCTGCTGGCCTTTGCCATTGTTTGCATAAGCATCATCGTCCTGAGGAAAACCCGGCCCGACCTTAAACGCCCGTTCCGGACACCCTGGGTTCCGCTGATCCCCATCCTGGGTGCGCTGATCTGCTTTATACAGATGGCCGCACTGCCAATTGACACCTGGGCACGACTGATCGTGTGGATGGCACTCGGATTTGTGATTTACTTTAGCTACGGCATCCGTCACAGTAAGCAACGGGCAATAAACAACACCCAAAAATAAGGAATGTAAACATGAAAGACATTAGGGTTCTGGCAATAAATCCCGGATCGACCTCCACAAAGATTGCTGTGTATCAGAACACGGAGCCTATCTTTTTAAAGAATATCAAGCATACAACTGAAGAACTTACTCCATTTCCGAAAATCACCGATCAGTTTGAATTCCGGAAGGAGATCATTCTGCAGCAGCTGCATGAAGCCGATATTCGTATTGATGAATTACAGGCGGTTGTTGGCCGGGGTGGATTGCTCAAGCCGATCCCATCCGGGATCTATGAAGTGAATGATGCCATGATCGCTGATTTGAAAAACAGTCCCCTCGGTGAACATGCAAGCAACCTGGGCGGCCTTATTGCCCACGACCTGGTAAAATCCCTACCCAACGCCAAAGCCTATATCGTTGACCCCATTGTTGTGGATGAATTTGATGACATTGCCCGTATTTCGGGGCATCCGCTATTTGAAAGAATCTCTATCTTTCATGCCCTGAACCAGAAAGCCGTTGCCCGGGAATATGCCAAATCAGTCCGGAAAAAATATGAGGAGCTAAACCTGATCGTTGTACACCTGGGTGGTGGAATCTCAGTAGGAGCCCATCAGAAGGGCCGGGTGATCGATGTGAACCAGGCACTTGACGGAGAGGGCCCCTTCACGCCTGAACGCAGTGGAACCCTCCCGGTCGGAGCCCTGGCCAAGCTCTGTTACAGCGGGAAATATACGCTGAAAGAGGTTCAGAAAATGGTGAAGGGCGATGGCGGTTTGGTCGCCTATCTTGGAACCAACAATGCCTATGATGTTGAAAAAATGGTGGATGCGGGGGATGCCAGGGCCGAATTGATTTACCATGCCATGGCATACCAGGTGGCAAAAATAATCGGTGAAATGTACACCGTATTAAAATGCGAGGTGGATGCCATCCTGATTTCCGGGGGGATTGCATACGACAAGGGATTCGTGAACTGGATCCAGGAACGCATTTACAAACTCGCGCCGGTCCATATTTATCCTGGCGAAGATGAAATGAAGGCCCTGGCCATCAATGGGCTAATGGTGACACGGGGAGAACTGGATGTGAAGAAATACACCTGATCTCTCCAAAACCAACCCAACACATCACTTCATTACTCCATGACTCCATCACTCCATTACTTCATACCTTTCATCATCTCCTTCACCAGATTTGCGGTTCCCAGGGCAATCTGGCTGATGGAGGCGTCGAGCATGTAACACGGCGTGGTGAAAATCTTTCTCTCTTCATCAATGATCACCTCTCCATGATTGGTGAAGACCGATTTATTTCCCATCTTTTCAATAAAACCAGCGGAGGCAGGATCCTGACCCGTGGTCAGCGTGGTCCCCCTGAACATTTTTGCCAGGATGACCGGGGCAATGCACATGGCTCCAATGGGTTTCCCGGCTTCAGACATGGATTTAACAGATTCTGCCACCTCGGGGTTCACTGTACAGTTATCGCCTTTTACAGCCCAGTCGCAAAGATTTTTTGCGCAACCAAATCCTCCCGGGAAAATCAGGGCATCAAAGTCCCTGGCCTTAAAAAGAGCAAGAGGTTTGATGTTTCCCCGTGCAATCCGGGCTGATTCAATCAGAACATTCCGCTTTTCGGGCATCTCATTACCTGTCAGATGATTGAGAACATGATGTTGCAACACATCCGGAGCAAAACACTGGTAAGTCGACCCGGCTGCATCAATGGCCAGGAGGGTAAGCACTACCTCCTGGATTTCGGCTCCGTCAAATACCCCGCACCCGGCTAAAACCACCGCAAATTTTTTCATGACAAAGTTGATTTTGTTGGTTAGATTTTCATGTTGATGGCCAAAGTTAATAAAATAACCCTGATTTTTATTTAATGAAAACGAATTCGTTATTTAACTTTGCACAAAATTGAATCAAAACTCAAAAAACTGATCCGATGAAGAAAATCCAGATGGTTGACCTGCGGAGTCAATACCTCGGCATTAAAGATGAAATCGATAAAGGAATACAGGAGGTTATAGATGCCTGCGCATTCATCAATGGCCCCGCTGTAAATGCGTTTCAAAAAGAACTAGAAAACTACCTGGCTGTCAAGCATGTAATTCCATGTGCGAATGGTACCGATGCCCTCCAGGTTTCGATGATGGCGCTGAACCTGAAGCCGGGCGATGAGGTGATCACCACCTCCTTTACCTTTATTGCAACGGCCGAAGTGATCGCTTTGCTCCAGCTTACCCCGGTTCTTGTGGATGTGGATCCCGACACCTTCAACATCGACCTGAAGGCAATTGAACGGGCCATCACTCCGAAAACCAAAGCCATTGTTCCGGTTCATCTTTTCGGCCAGGCTGCGCCCATGGAAGAAATTATGGAACTTGCACGGAAACATAACCTCTATGTGATCGAAGATAACTGCCAGGCCATCGGCTCAGACTACATTTACCCCAATGGCGTGAGGAAAAAAGCCGGCACCATCGGACACATTGGATGTACCTCGTTTTTCCCGTCAAAAAACCTGGGATGTTACGGCGACGGCGGAGCCATCTTTACCAATGATGATGAGCTGGCAAAACAGATGAGGGTGGTGGTTAACCACGGAATGACTGTACGGTACTATCATGATTACATTGGCGTCAACTCCCGCCTCGACAGCATCCAGGCTGCCATTTTAAAGGTGAAGCTGGCCCGCCTGGATGAATATGCTGCGAAACGCCGTGCCGCAGCCGATTTCTATGACAAAGCCTTTGCAAACCACCCCCGGCTTAAGACGCCGGTGAGGTATGCAAATTCAACCCATGTTTTTCATCAGTACACCCTGGTGACGAACCATGTTGACAGAAAAGCCTTAATCGAGTTTCTTAACACGAAGGAAATACCTGCCATGATCTATTACCCGGTCCCATTGCATATGCAGAAAGCCTATCTTGATCCGCGGTATAATCCCGGCGATTTCCCGGTGACTGAGCATCTCTGCGAAACTGTTTTCTCCCTACCCATGCATACCGAACTGGATCAGGAACAACTGACCTTTATTTCCCAGCATGTATTGGAATTCTTAAACCGATAATTATGGAAACCGGATATTTTGCCCACGAATCTGCCATTATTGACGAGGGATGCCGGATTGGCAAAGGGACCAAGATCTGGCACTTTACCCACATCATGAAAGGCAGTATCATCGGGGAACAGTGCAACCTCGGACAGAATGTGGTTATTTCGCCCGATGTCGTGCTTGGCAGGAATGTAAAGGTCCAGAATAATGTGTCGATCTATACCGGCGTGATTTGCCAGGATGATGTTTTCCTTGGCCCTTCCATGGTATTTACCAATGTGATAAACCCGCGCAGCCATATCCTTCGGAAAGACCAGTACCAGACCACCCTGGTCAAACGCGGAGCATCCATTGGAGCCAATGCTACCATTGTCTGTGGAAATGAGATCGGGGAGTTTGCTTTTATTGGTGCCGGCGCTGTTGTCACGAAGAATGTGCCGGACTATGCCTTGATTGTTGGCAATCCGGGGCGTCATGTGGGCTGGATGAGTGAATATGGACACCGGCTGCATTTTGATGAGAAGGGTATTGCCGTCTGTCCTGAAAGTCATGAAAAATATGAACTTACCAAAGAGGGGAAAGTTATTAAACTGTAAGAATCTTCCATGAAAGAATTGCAAAGGCCATTAAATTTCGCGCTGATCGGAGCGGCAGGATACATCGCTCCGCGCCACATGAAGGCCATCAAAGATACCGGAAATAAGCTGGTATGTGCGCTTGATCCGTATGACGGGGTTGGCATCATCGACAGTTACTTCCCTCATGCCGATTTTTTCATTGAACCCGAACGGTTCGACAGGCACCTGGATAAGTTGCGGCGGATTTCCCTTTCGAAGAAACGGATGGATGACAATAAAGTGGATTATGTGAGTATCTGCTCGCCAAATTATATGCACGATTCGCATATCAGGCTGGCCCTGAGGAATGATGCCCATGCCATATGCGAAAAACCCATTGTTCTCAATCCGTGGAACCTTGATGCGCTGAACGAAATCCAGAAAGAGACCGGGAAAAAGGTCTTCACAATTCTTCAGCTGAGGTTGCACCCATCCATCAAAGCGTTACGAGAACAGGTTCAGAATGGGCCAAAGGATAAAATCTACGATCTCGATCTCACCTACATCACCTCCCGCGGCAACTGGTATTTCCGTTCATGGAAAGGCGATGTGTCCAAGTCAGGTGGGATCGCCACGAACATCGGCGTCCATTTCTTCGATATGCTGACCTGGGTGTTTGGGAAGGTGAAGGAGAATGTGGTGCATGTGCTTAATGATCAGAAAGCGGGAGGCCTCCTCAAACTTGAAAATGCCAATATCCGCTGGTTCCTCAGCATCGACTATGATGATATTCCTGAAGCCATAAGGAAAACCGGCAAACGCACCTACCGGTCGCTCCTGATGGGTGACCAGGAAATCGAATTCAGCGATGGTTTTACCGACCTTCATACCGAAATGTACCACGAAATCATCGCGGGTCGTGGTTTCGGCCTTATGGATGCCAAACAGAGCATCAATATTGTTTACCACATCCGAAATGATCGCCCGGTAGGGTTGAAGGGCGATTATCATCCTGTTTTAAAAACAATTGCCAAAAAAATGTAAGGATTGCCGCTTTCGGACTTAGCGTGCATTGTTCATTCCCCGATATTCATTAACTTGCCCCGTTTTTTGGGAACAGGTCATCATAAGACACCATATGAAAATATTAGTTACAGGCGGAACGGGTTACATCGGATCACACACCGTTGTTGAACTCCAGGCAAAAGGATATGAGGTGATCATTGTCGACAATTTATCCAATTCCACCATCGAGGTACTGGACAATATTGCAAAAATTTCCGGGAAAAAGCCGCTCTTTGAAAAGTTTGACCTGACCGATTCCGGGAAAACTGAAGCCTTTTTCAAATTGCACAATGATATTAGCGCCATCATTCACTTTGCAGCTTTCAAGGCGGTGGGGGAATCGGTGGAATTTCCGCTGATGTATTACAGGAATAACCTGCTTTCGCTCATCAACATCCTGCAGGGAATGATCGATAACGGAATCCGTGATATTGTTTTCTCATCTTCCTGTACTGTATACGGACAACCTGAAACGCTCCCGGCCCGCGAGGATACCCCCATCCAGCCAGCTGCTTCCCCTTACGGAAACACGAAGCAGATTTCTGAAGAGATCATCACCGACACAAGTCTGAAGGCGGATGTCCATGCGATCCTTTTACGTTATTTCAATCCGATCGGAGCACATGAAAGCGCCGTCATCGGGGAGCTCCCATTGGGTGTTCCCAATTGCCTGATGCCCTATATTACACAGACCGCCATCGGGAAACGGCCCTTTCTGAGGGTGTGGGGAGATGATTATGACACCCCCGACGGGACCGCCATCCGTGATTATATTCATGTTGTTGACCTGGCCAAAGCCCATGTAATTGCTGTGGAACGGCTGACAGGGGACCAGGGGAAAAAGCAAGTTGAAATTTTCAACCTTGGGACCGGCAACGGATTTTCCGTAATGGAGGTGATCAATTCCTTTGAGAGGACTTCGGGCGTAAAACTGAAGTATGAAATCAAGGAACGCAGGCAGGGTGATATTGTGAAAGTTTGGGCTGATACCGAATTTGCAAACAGGGAACTGGGCTGGAAAGCGGAAAAAACCCTGGATGAAATGACCAGTTCAGCCTGGAAATGGGAACTTGCCCTGGCAAAAAAGAAATAGTGAAATTATACTTGTATCCGATAGAACTTAGTTAGCTATGAAAACAATCTTAATCACCGGGGGCGCCGGATTCATCGGGTCCCATGTTGTTCGCAGGTTTGTCAAAAAATATCCTGATTATAAAATTGTGAATCTCGATAACCTCACCTATGCAGGTAACCTGGCCAACCTTCGTGACATAGAAAAAGAGCCGAATTATGAATTTGTCAAGGCTGATATCACTGCCGGTGAACTGATGAAAGCCCTGTTTAAAAAATATCGTTTCGACGGCGTGATCCATCTTGCTGCTGAATCACATGTTGACCGTTCCATCAGCAGCCCGATGGAATTTATCTATGCCAATATCGTGGGGACGGTTAACCTGCTCAATGCAGCGCGCCTGATCTGGGATGATTTTACCGGCAGGAGATTCTATCATATTTCGACCGATGAAGTTTATGGATCGCTGGGGGCCAAGGGCTTTTTTTACGAAAATACGGCCTATGATCCCCGGAGTCCCTATTCTGCCTCGAAGGCAAGTTCCGATCACCTGGTCAGGGCCTATTATCATACTTATGGGCTTCCAACAGTGATTTCCAACTGTTCGAACAATTACGGACCTTTTCAGTTCCCCGAGAAACTGATCCCGCTGGCGATTCACAACATCAAGCACAATAAGCTTATCCCGGTATACGGAAAAGGGGAGAACATCCGTGACTGGTTGTTTGTTGACGATCATGCCAATGCCATTGACATGATCTACCATGACGGAAAAATCGGTGAAACATACAACATCGGCGGAAACAATGAATGGAAAAACATCGACCTGATCAATCTGCTCTGCCAGATCATGAACCGCAAGCTGAAACGTTCGGCCGGGACATCCGAAAACCTGATTACCTATGTAAAAGACCGTGCCGGACATGATTTGCGTTATGCCATCGACTCGGGTAAAATCCAGAAGGAACTGGGATGGAAACCCAGCCTCCAGTTTGAAGAGGGCCTTGAAAAAACCGTGGAATGGTACCTGGCCAACGAGGAGTGGATGAAGAATGTTACCTCCGGCGACTACCAGAAATATTACGACAGCCAGTATAATAAGCGATAGGGATTTTAAGCTCCCGATACGGTCACCTCTTTCCCGATTTTTGAAATAAGCCCCTGCAATACATTCCCCGGGCCGACTTCGATAAAATTGTCAGCACCATCGGCGATCATATGTTGCACGATCTGTGTCCAAAGTACGGGTGCAGTAAGCTGGGCGATAAGGTTGCGCTTTATCTGCGCCGGGTCAGTTACCCTGAGTGCGGTTGCATTCTGATAGATCGGGCAGATCGGGGTATTCACCATGGTGGCATTGATGGCTTCAGCGAGTTCAATCCGGGCCGGTTCCATGAGCGGCGAGTGAAAGGCACCACCTACCTTCAATGGCAATGCCCTGCGGGCTCCCGCTGCTTTGAGCCGTTCGCAGGCAATCTCGATTCCCTTCATGCTCCCGGATATGACAAGTTGTCCGGGGCTGTTGTAGTTGGCAGGAACAACGATTTCCTCGATAGATTTGCAAATCTCTTCCACTTTGGCATCTTCCAGTCCAAGGATAGCAGCCATGGTTGAGGGTTCTGATTCACAGGCTTTTTGCATCGCCCGTGCCCGTGCCGATACCAAACGCAACCCGTCTTCAAAAGAGAGGGCTTTGCAGGCAACCAGGGCTGAAAATTCGCCGAGGGAATGACCAGCAACCATCTCGGGTTTAAAATTATCACCAAGAGTCGCAGCGAGTATTACCGAGTGCAGAAAAATTGCTGGCTGGGTGACCTTCGTTTGCCTCAGGTCCTCATCGGTGCCTGCAAACATCAGGTCGGTGATCGGGAATCCCAAAATATCATTGGCCCTGCTGAACAGTTCTCTGGCCTGTGCCGAATGGTCGAACAAATCCTTACCCATTCCGACAAACTGGGCTCCTTGCCCGGGGAATACATATGCCTTCATTAATTTACGATTTACGATCTACGATTTACGATTTACGATTTACGATTTTTTCGCTTCCGCTTTGCTTATTTCCTGTCTCCTAAAAATCGCAGGAGAAACATGAACAGGTTAATAAAATCGAGATAAAGGGTAAGGGCTCCGAGAATACTCATTTTCCGGGTATTCGCTTCCCCATATTCACCGGTTCCGGCACCGATCCTTTTCAGCCGCTGCACGTCGTAGGCGGTTAACCCGGTGAAAATCAAAACACCGATCACACTGATGATATAGTCCATCGTGCCGCTTTTCATAAAGAAATTAACCAGCATGGCCACCATCAGGCCAACCAAACCCATCATCATGATCGATCCGAACTTGGTCAGGTCGGTCTTTGTTGTGTAGCCGGTCACGGCCATAATGCCAAACATGGCTGCTGTAATCGCGAAGGTTTTATATACTGATGCGGCGGTATAGACCAGCAGGATAAAACTCAGGCTCATGCCCATCAGAACAGAAAATGCAATGAACAGGAGTGTCAAAACGGCAGGTGACAGCCGTTGAAATCCGAAGGACATCAATAATACAAATCCGATCGGTGCAAGCATAACGATCCAGCCCAGGCCGGTCATACCGCCGGTTTCAACATTTCTCAAACTGCTCATAAGCGATTCAGATGAGGCAAACCAGTAAGCCGTAATGGCTGTTACAAACATGGCCAGGGTCATCCATCCAAATACCTGTGTCATAAATGATTTTGCAACAGTTACATCCTGTGTCCCCTGCTGTGCCGCAACATATCCTCTGTTATTATCCGTTTGTCCAAACATAACTTATTCTCCTATTCTTTAGTTGATTAATTAACAAAATCAAAATCTCCAGATCTTCAAATTCTCAAATTATCAGTGCAGTTTTGTGCTGATCAGGTGCAGAAATTCCGTCCGGGTTTTATCCCTTTCAAACGCGCCGACAAAATCAGAGGTCGTTGTGACAGAGTTTTGCTTCTGAACGCCGCGCATCGCCATACACAAATGTTGTGCCTCGATTACGACTGCCACGCCCAGGGGCTTCAGCGTGTCATTGATTGCCTCCTTAATCTGCATGGTTAGGCGCTCCTGCACCTGCAGACGGCGTGCATAAATATCAACCACCCGGGCTATTTTGCTCAATCCGGTGATGTATTTGTCGGGAATATAAGCTACATGCGCTTTTCCGATGAAGGGAACCATGTGATGCTCGCAGAGCGAATAGATCTCAATATCCTTGACAATGACCATCTCCCGGTAATCTTCCCTGAACTTGGCCGAATTCAAGATCTCTTTGGGGTCGAGGGCATATCCCTGGGTAAGGAATTGAATGGCCTTCGCCACGCGCAGCGGACTTTTTTCCAGCCCTTCGCGTTCAGGATTTTCTCCAATCAGACGAAGGATCTCTTTATAATGATAAGCCAATTCTTCCGTCGTTTTTTCGTTGAATTCCTCTAATTTTTCGTAATTAAGTTTTTTATTTAGGGCCATGGTCGCTATTTAAGTAATCATTCTCCGTAATACTCAATGAAATTATTCTCAGATTGCTCAAGGCGAACGCAGTGCAAAGCTGCACCAAGTTTTCTGATGTCACACTCCAGTTCATTCCATATCCCAATGGCAACATTTTCACTGGTAGGAACTTGTCCGGCAAGGAAATCAACCTCAAGGTTGAGGTTTTTATGATCCACTTTTTTCAGGATCTTATCGTCGATCATCTTGCTTATATGCCGCAGATGAATGACCAGCCCTGTTTTTGGATCTTTCTCCCCCTTTACCGTGACCAGCAGGATATAGTTATGCCCGTGCCAGTTTGGATTGGAGCATTTGCCAAAGATCTCAAAATTCTCCTCATCCGTTTTTTCAGGTAGGAAAAGTCGGTGGGCGGCACTGAAATGTTCCCTGCGAATGATGTAGACCATTTAGAATGAATTGGTAAGCAAAGGTAATGATTTTATTTCTGAACTTTGTTTTCCTGGCCAGGCACCTGGGAGTAGGTGATAATGCTGACAGATTCGAATATGGTATAGCAAAGGTAAAGGATGAAAAATCCCAGCATGAAGGCTACTGCATCACGGCGGTTGATAAAAACATAGGCGATCATCACGCCTGAATAGATGAGAAGCTTGAGGATGATGGATAAAAGGAAGGTATTTACGAACTTGATGAATCTTTTCCCGGTGGACTGAAGCATGTAATAAAAAGAGAGAAGCGAGGTTGCCATAAAAAAGAAAATCAGGAATGGAAGCGCTGGCGACAAATAGGTTTTGGGCAGAATGAACAGGCAAAGGAGGTACACAAGTCCTATAATGGCTGAGAAGATCAATAAACGCTTGAGATATTTGATATAGGCTGACTTCATGGTGTAAAGGTACAAAATATTTGTTTTGAGACCTTGCTACTTCCGCAGGAGATCTTTGGTCACAATGTAGATTGACAGGGCCACAGAAACGATAGAGAGTAGAACTGTCAGGATGGGCCTGGTGTGAAGCCACTGGTCCAATTTAAATCCGGCAAAAACCCCCAAAAGAATGATTACCAGCATTTGAACGGCCATGCCTGAATAGCGGGCATAGTCGTTAAGGTTTTTCCGCGGATCGGCTGTCATAGGTGTTTGGGGGAAACTGAATATCTTTTGATCCGGGTTGTTCCATACTGCAGGTTCCTGAGAATTTGGCGCCTGGTTCGATGGCCAGTTTCCCGGTCGTTATATCCCCGCTGAAACGCGCTGTTTCCTTTAAAGTCAGGAGTTCGGCGACCTTCACTGTGGCTTTAACCTCTCCGGAGAAATCGGCATTCTGGCACTGGATTTCACCGTCGATCTTGCCGGTGGGGCCAACCACAATTTTCCCTTTGCACTGGATGGTGCCGTCCAGGGTTCCGTCAATCCGAAAATCACCATTTACCTGGATCTCGCCCTTCACAATGGCTCCCGGTCCGAGTATGTTGATGATCGGCATTTCAGTTTCTCTGTTTTTAGACATATAAAATTATTTTTGAACGGGGTAATTCTTTTCAAAAAAACGAAGATACTGCGAAATATCCTTATTCTTGTAAAGGATGGGATAATTTTCAACGGAGATGACAAAATCGTAATACTGACCTGTGTTTTCAAGTTTCGTAAAGATATATTTACTTTCACGGATACCCAGGAGGTAATTCATGGCTCTTTCGCTGTTGTCAAAATTGTTCACAGTGATCATCTGCCGTTCGTTATCCAGCATCAGGCTGTTTACCATCAGATTTTCAAGATCGTGGAATTTTGCATTGTAGTCGGCAATCTTGATCTTCAATGCATCCACATCGACCAGGTTTCCATCCACGACCATTAAAAAGAAATGTACGGCATTCGCATCAAACCGGTAGAGTTTCATGGTGTTATCGACAATGGTCACGGAGTCAGTTTTAATGGGCTGGCCTTTTGAATCTTTCTGTGTGCCAAGGAATGCAAGAACTTCCTCCGCCAACTTCCTGACCTTGCTGTTGGGATAATCCTTGATTACTTTATTCATGGAGACCACCAGTGAATCCACCACTTCGATCTTTCCAAGGGCCAGTCCCCGGAGATAGTCAAACTTGGGCATCAGGGCGGTATCCCCCTTAAATTGCACCCTTGCAATGTCGGCGTTGTTGATCACCATGTAATACTGCTGGTTGGTGAAGGCTTTATAGGTGTCATTGTAGAGTTTGGAGGCTTCTGATTGCCTGGAATTTAACTCCTTGTAATAATTCGGATTGACTAACAGCTTTGCATAATCACTCTCGGGAAATTGTGAGAGGATCAGGTTCTTGTACTGATCGCTCTTTGGCTGATTCTGAAGATGTTTATATAACTGGCACAACTCATAAGCGGTCTGCATCCGGTATTTATTCTCAGGAAACCGTTCCAGAAGGGTTTCGAACGACTGCACTGAATTACCATAGTCCCCCAGACCTTCAACATAGATAAAACCGACCTGGTAATATGCTTCGATGATCATATCGTTGGAGGCTTTAATTTTTTCTGCTCCAACAGGGATGTCCTTCAGGTAGTAGGCCCTGTCCTTTGGATCTTTGGATTTGGCGAGCAGTTTCATATTCAAGTTGGCCGTGTCGCCTGGTTTTTCAGGTAACGCCTCGGCAGCTTCGACTTCATTGGCGAAGGCCATCACGGTTTTATTGTTCAGAAACCAATTGTCCTCCAACTTACGCTGACCCCATTTCCGCATAAATGTGGAAAAACCATTCGCCATGATGGTCGGGTTGTAAAAATACCATCGTCCCTCCTTTGAACCGGTTCCCTGCTGGTCAACGCCAAGGTTCTGGGTTTCAAAACTCATGTTCTCCATGCGTTGCGCCTCTTCGATTTTTTTCTTCATCTCCGTGACAATCAGCTTGGCGATGATCTGGTCGATGATCCTGTTCCGCTCATCCACAGTCATGGCCGATAATTTTTGCAGGCTGTCCTGTAAACTGATCACCTGGAGGTTTTTGACAAGATCGGTGAGAGAGCCTGTTCTTTTTGCAAGTTCCTTGAAGGTGGGGTAATCTTTTGGCAGGAACTGCATGGTGCTGTCGTAATAGCATTGCGCAGCAGGATAATCGCGGGTTACAAAGAAAATGTCAGCAAGGTCAAGCGATGAAATGGCTTTCTGGTAATTGTTTGTCCGGCTTGTGCTCACCGATTTTTTAAAATGATCGACGGCAATTACCGTATCTGCATCTTTCAGGGCAATATGGGCCAGCGAATAATAAATCTGATCCTGGAAATCCTTGTTTTTTTCATCCTTCAGCATTTTTGTCAGCTTCTTGATGATATACTCCCTGTTCCCGGATTTGGCATCATAACATTGCGCCAGGTTGATCTTGGCATTGAATTCCATGTCATAACTTGATGCATTTTTCACTACATCCGTATACATGATTGACGCTTCGTTCAACTCCCCGCTGCGCTGGTAAATCTGCCCCAGGATGAATCTGCAACGTGTTCTCACCTCTTTCGACGGCTTAAGTTCGATCGCCCGGTTCAGAAAGGGGATCGCTGCTTCATAATTTTTCTGCAGGATGAAAAACTGACCGTATACAAGATTTAGTTCAGTCTCGTACTTGTCGGGCGCCTCTCCCTTCCTGATCTTGCTCTGGAGCATGTCGAGCATGGGTTCGGCCCGGTTAAAATCGCCAATCTGTATGTTCGATTTTGCCTGCCACAGCATCGCCTCATATTTGATGTCGTTGTCGTTGTATGTTTTGATCACAAATTCGAAGGTACGGCGGGCCATCGGGTAATCCTGCTTGTAAAAATAGCTCTTGCCGATCAGCATATAGGAATCGTCAATCCACCGGACATTCTCCTTCCTGTTGAAATACATCGAATGCTTGTTGATGGTTTTGGAAGCTTTTTTGATGGCTATGTCGGCATATTGTGAAAGCTTGGTGGCGTTGCCCCTGTCACCATAGTTGAACACGGGCAACACAACGGCATAGTTGTCTTTCAGACCAGCCTGGTATTCTTTGAGTCCCTGGCGGATATTATCCATCCCGTTCCAATATACGTTGTAATGCGCAGTGGTGTTGTGGTAAACCCTTCGTAAATAGGTATTTTTTTTGGTGGAACAGGCGCTAAACAGGAAAAACCCTGACAATATCAGGGCCCAGGCGGCGAGGTAATATGTCTTCGTCGATCTCAATATAAAAAGGATAGTAAAGGAGTATAAACTATAATTTTACAAAATTATTTTAAATTTTTGAATTTGCCCGAAATAGGGTGAAGATTTGTCGGATCATATAATTTTACGATATTTGTAGCGTTTTGAGGATTGGTGCGAGCGATATGGTTCAGGAGAGAAGAGATAAAAAAAAAATAAAATGGACTGAAAAATGGCGGAATAAATATCGCCTTGTTTTCATGACAGATGATACCCTCGAAGAGCGGTTCACCTTCCGGCTTTCGAGGATGAATGTTTTCATCGCACTGGGAACCCTGACCATCATCCTTATTTTCCTGACCAGTATTCTGATTGCCTTCACCCCTTTGCGGGAGTACATTCCCGGTTACACCAGTGTGGGATTGACCAAAAAATTATATATCCTTCAGCTGAGGACCGATTCGATTGAGCGCAACCTGGTAAAAAAAGAGCGCTTCATCCAGAATCTGAAAGATGTGATCAATGGCAAGGATCTCACAGAAAACCAGCCATTGGTCAGGGATACGCTGAAGCAGTACAGCAACATCAAAATCACCAGGTCGCGGGAGGATTCGTTATTAAGGATGGATGTTGAAAGCCAGACCAAATATAATCTGTATAAGATGGAGACGAAGGAGTCGGCCATTCAGAAAAAAAGCTCCGTCGGCAGCGTTCTGTTCTTTACCCCGCTGAAGGGGATCATCACCAATGAGTTCAATCCTGCGCAAAAACATTACGGGGTCGACATTGTTTCGAAACAAAATGAAGCAGTCAAGTCTGTTCTGGATGGCACCGTGATCTTCAGTAACTGGACACTTGAGACGGGGTATGTTGTCATCATTCAGCATTCGCAAAACATTATTTCGGTTTACAAGCACAATTCCGTGATCCTGAAAAAGACCGGAGAGTATGTCAGGGCGGGCGAACCCATTGCCATTGTTGGCGAAACCGGCGAACTGATCACGGGTCCGCATCTTCATTTCGAACTGTGGAATGATGGCACCCCGGTCAATCCAAAGGATTATATTACATTTTAATTTCATTCACTGATCATTGAAAAAAAACATTGCCATTTTAGGATCGACCGGAAGTATCGGGACCCAGGCTCTTGAGGTGGTACGCAGTCATCCGGACCTTTTTGCTGTAGAGGTATTGACCGCTCAGAACAACTGTGATATGCTCATTCAGCAGGCCCTTGAATTCCGGCCTAATGCCGTGGTGATCGGGAATGAATCATGTTACAAAAAGGTATCAGAGGCTTTGCAATCTTATCCTGTGAAGGTCTTTGCCGGGGAGGATTCCATTTCCCAGATCGTGGAGATGGAGGAGATCGACCTGGTGCTGAGTGCCCTGGTCGGTTATGCCGGATTAAAACCAACACTCAGGGCCATAAATGCCGGCAAGCATGTTGCACTCGCCAATAAGGAAAGCCTGGTGATTGCCGGGGATCTCGTAATGTCTGAAGCCCGGCGGAAAAATGTCCTTATTTTGCCTGTCGATTCCGAACATTCGGCCATCTTCCAGTGTCTCGTGGGTGAAATGCCGGGGTCTGTTGAAAAAATATACCTGACTGCTTCCGGTGGACCATTCAGGGGGAAGCAACGCGTTCATCTGGAAAACGTAGCAAAGGAGGATGCATTGAAGCATCCGAATTGGAAAATGGGACCTAAAATTACCATCGATTCGGCCTCCATGATGAACAAGGGACTTGAAGTAATTGAAGCGCGGTGGCTCTTTAACCTTCAGCCCGAGCAGATTGACGTTATCATTCATCCTCAATCGGTCATTCACTCCATCGTTCAGTTTATCGATGGTTCCATGAAAGCCCAGATGGGACTTCCCGACATGAAACTCCCGATCCTGTATGCCATGACCTTTCCGGCACGCACGAAATCGGAAAAGCCCCGTTTCAGCTTCACCGATTATTCGAAGTTCACCTTCGAGAAACCTGACCTGGAACTATTCCGGAACTTGTCACTGGCCTATGCCGCGCTCAGGCAGGGAGGAAATATGCCATGTATCCTGAACGCGGCAAATGAGGTTGCTGTTCAGGCTTTTCTCGATGACCGCATTGGTTTTCTGGCCATGCCGGAGGTAATTTCACACTGCATGCAAACGGTTTCTTTTGTAAAAAAACCGCTCTACGATGATTATGTCGCATCACACAAAGAGGCCATCATCAGGGCCAAAGAGTTTATCAACCATTTATAATGCATTTACTTAAACACGTCAGCATCCCATGGAAATTGTTATAAAAATCGTTCAGTTACTGCTCAGCTTGTCCATTCTTGTCATTTTTCATGAGTTTGGTCATTTTATTGCGGCACGGATATTTAAAACGCGCGTTGAGAAATTTTATCTCTTTTTTGATCCGTGGTTTTCATTGTTTAAATTTAAAAAAGGCGATACGGAATACGGCGTGGGTTGGGTTCCACTGGGAGGTTATGTGAAAATTTCGGGGATGATCGATGAGTCGATGGACAAAGAGCAAATGAAGCTTCCACCCCAACCATGGGAGTTTCGTTCCAAACCGGCATGGCAGCGGCTGATCATTATGCTGGGCGGAGTCACAGTCAATATTCTTCTGGCCATTGGCATTTACATTATCATGCTGTCGGTATGGGGGGAACAATATCTGCCGACCAAAGAGGTAAAATACGGAATAACCGTTGATTCCCTGGGTTATCAGATGGGATTGCGCAACGGGGACCACATTCTTTCTATTGACAACAGGCTGGTCGAAGATTTTGCCGCTATTCCGAAGACCATCATCCTGGAGGAGGCAAAAACAGTACAGGTGCTGCGCAACGACCAGAAACTGGACATACCGGTCCCGAAGGATTTCATCAGCAAACTGATCAAGCACAAGTCGGCGGATTTCATTGCCGTCAGGTTCCCTTTTGAAGCGGGGAAATTTACTGTCGGATCACCGGCCAAAACGGGCGGCATGCAAATCAACGACCGGATCATCGGCTTGAACGACTCCCTGATGGTCTATTTCGACCAGTTCAGGGCTTGTATTCAAAAGTATAAAAATCAAAAAGTTAATGTGGTTGTGGTGCGGGCGAAGGATACCCTCCGGTTGCAGGTCCAGGTTCCTGAAGCCGGCCTCATCGGGGTATATCCCAAAGGACCGGCCAGCTATTTTGCCTTCAGGGAGAAAAGTTATAACCTCATTACAGCCATTCCGGCAGGGGTTGTGAAAGCATTTGACGGTGCAGGCAATTACATCAAATCCATTAAACTGTTATTTTCCCAGGAAAAAGCATATGAATCGGTGGGCGGATTTATCACCATTGGCAACATCTTCCCCTCCACATGGGATTGGTCCGCCTTCTGGTCACTTACCGCATTCCTGTCGATCATGCTGGCCATTCTGAATATCCTTCCAATTCCCGCGCTCGACGGGGGACATGTGATGTTTCTTTTTTATGAGATCATCTTCCGCAGAAAACCGAGCGATAAATTCATGGAGTATGCCCAGATTGCCGGCATGGTTATTCTTTTTGGCTTGCTGATATTTGCGAACGGGCAGGATATCATGAAGCTTTTCAGGTAGTTACCTTTTCCTTCAGGGACTTGAATCCCTCGCCCAGTATTTCTGTGGCATCGGTTACGGTAAGAAAGGCCTTTGGATCGATTTCGTGAATGTATTCCTCGAGCAGGGCCAGTTCCCGCCTGCTTACCACGGTGAATATGATTCTTTTGTCGGCATTGTTGAACATTCCCTTCCCTTCAATGAAGGTTCCGCCCCGGTCGAGGTTGTTTATGATCTTATCCCGGATCTCCTCACTTTTATCGGAAATGATGAACAAGCTTTTGTCGTAGCTGACGCCTTCAAGAACCACATCGATCACCTTCCCGGTTATGAAGATAACGATCCATGAATATAACGGAATCTTCCAGTCCTGAAATACCAGCAGCCCGATCAGCACGATGGCAGAATCCACATAAATCATCAGCATTCCCAGTGGAAGCCTGGTATACTTGGCCAGGATCATGGCCACAATATCGCTTCCTCCCGAAGTGGCCTTTGATTTGAATATCAGGCCAAGCCCGACCCCGGCGAGCACCCCTCCGAAAATGGATGACAACAGGGCATCTCCTTGCACCAGGGGTTCGAAACCCCAGAAAAATGTAAGGGTGTCGTTGAAGAGGGCGGTTAGTGAAAACCCAACCACTGTTTTCATGCCAAACCGCGGGCCTAAAAACCGGATCCCGATTAAAGTCAGTGGAATATCAAAGCAAAGAGCCACAAGCCCCACCGGAGTGCCGAACAGGTAATGCAGGACGATCGAAATCCCATATACACCCCCCGGAATAATTTTATAGGGCGTTATGAACAGTACAAAACTGGTTGCCAGTGTAAATGCCCCGATAATTATCAGGCTATAGGAAATGAACCATTTGCGGGTAAATGGTTTTTCCTTGATCAGAATGAATGACATAGATACAGTGTTATGGATGATTAATAAGAAAGCAAAGATATTTGATTGGAGAACAATGCAAGTTAACAAATTGCGTTTATATGAAACATTTTAGACAAAATACGGTATAAGAAAACGGTTCCCGGACAATTCCGGATCTGCCGTTGATTTGACTGAGTTTAAATTGGCAGTGCCGTGATGCTCGTAATAAAAATTGATGTACTTTTATCCCGTTTTTCCATTGAACCTAACAATCCGTTATTGACGTTGTCTATATCTGAATATCCAACCAAATTCAGGATAAAATTTTTCTTTATCCTGCTTGCTCTGTGTTTTCAGTGTGGTACTTCCATTTTTGCGCAGCAACCCACGCTCATTACACATTACATGTTTACCAACATGGCCATTAATCCGGCATTTGCTGGAAACAATGGCGGTATTAGTGCCACCGGGCTCGTTCGTCAGCAATGGATCGGCTTTAAGGATCCCGATGGATCCCAAACAGCCCCACAGGTATTTCTGCTCACCGTCGATTCCCCGATCAAAGCATTGCACGGAGGAATCGGGGGTTCGCTTTATCAGGATAAACTGGGCTTTTACAAGAACATCGGTTTAAAGATCGGGTACGCCTATAAGATGGAGGCCGGCAATGGTGATTTGTCATTTGGGCTGCAGGTGGGTTTCCAAAATGGCACTTTCGATTTTTCCAAGCTGGACCTCGGCCAGGGACCTGGCAATTTATCTGAAGACCCGGTGCTGAGGGATATGTCGGGAAAGACCAGCGATATGGGTTTCGATATGAGTGCCGGCATCCTGTATAAGGTTCCCGAAAAGTATTACATAGGATTTTCGGCCGACAACCTGTTACAATCCAAAGCGAAAAAAATTGCCTATCAGTATCGCCGAACCTACTATCTCGGAGGAGGATATGAGTGGATACTGCCAAACAACCCGGCATTTGAACTACAGCCATCTGCCCTGCTGATGTATGATGGAGCTGTATTCCAATTCAACCTGAGCGCACTGGTATTGTATAACAAAAAATTCTATGGGGGCCTCGGATACCGGCTGCAGGATGCAGTTTCGGTGCTGGCTGGCGTAAATATTAAAAATCTTCGTGTTGGGATAGCCTATGATATCAGTACCTCTTCACTCAGTAAATATAATAGTGGGAGCATTGAAATTATGGTGAGTTACTGCTTCAAAATTGACATCGATAAATTCAGGAAAAGTTACAGAAATACACGTTTCTTGTAAGATAAAAGTGTAAATTTGCCGCTTTGATTTGGGAAAACAGTTGTTCTAGTATAATAAATTTTAATACGTAGCGTTTATTTTCATCCATTAATCGGACTACCAATGAAAAAACTGCTCATTTATTCCGCCTTGCTCATTTTCCTTGGAAGCTGCGGTAACTCAGGAAGTGGTGAGCTTACGGGAGTAAAAAACCGAAAGCGATACTATTCTCCGGATCCGTTTGGTATGGTTTACGTTCCCATGGGTTCATATACCATGGGTGTAAGCGATGAAGATATGCCCTACGCTCAGCTCAACAACCCTAAAACAGTTACTGTTCAGGCGTTTTACATGGATCAGACTGAAATAACGAACAATGAATACCGTCAGTTTGTTTACTGGGTGAGAGATTCAATTGCCAGAAGGATCCTTGGAGAAACCAAACCGGAACTCTATTTTATTTCAGAAAACAAGAAGACTGGTGAACAATTTGACCCACCCTTTCTGAACTGGGAAAGCAAACTTGAATGGAACTCCGATCAGCAGGATGTCCGTGATGCCCTCGCTCAATTATATCTTCCTGAAAATGAGCGTTATTTCAGAAGAAAAGAGATTGATACCCGGAAACTCTACTTTGAATATTATTTTGTTGATCTGAAGGCTGCATCCCGCAAAGATTACACGGCACAGCCTGATCCTAAGGAGGCTGGTCTCGCCAACCGTCCGCAGGGGCTGAAAGACCGCTCGGTATATGTGCGTAAAGAGGTGCTGAACGTATATCCAGATACCCTTTGCTGGATTCATGATTATGCTTACTCATTCAACGATCCGAGTACTGAAAAATATTTCTGGCATCCTGCCTATGACAACTATCCTGTGGTAGGTGTAAACTGGCGCCAGGCCAACGCCTTCTGTATATGGCGTACCCAGGTAAAGAACAGTTTCCTGTTTGGGAAAAAAGGGGAAACCTTTATCAGTGATTTCCGTCTGCCTACCGAAGGTGAATGGGAGTGGGCTGCACGTGGCGGATATGACGGAAACCCCTATCCCTGGGGTGGTCCCTATACCAGGAACGATAAAGGATGTTTCCTGGCCAACTTCAAGCCCATGCGCGGCGATTTTATAGCCGACGGGGGCGCTACGACAGTGATTGTCGCGCACTACCCTGCCAACGATTACGGCCTTTATGATATGGCTGGCAATGTCGCAGAATGGACAGTAACTGCTTTTCATCCCTCGTCATACAATTTTTCCTGGGATCTGAACCCCGATTATAAATACAATGCCAAGGATGCCGATCCTCCAGCACTGAAGCGTAAAGTCACCCGCGGAGGATCCTGGAAAGATGTTGCTTATTTCCTTCGCGTTTCAACCCGCTCCTATGAATACCAGGACACAGCTAAATGTTACGTGGGATTCCGTTGTGTGCAGAGTTACCTTGGCCGTCAACGTGATGATAACCCTGCAAGGGCTTCCAAAGTTTACAGATAGTTCAATAAACTAACCTTCTTCATAAACATTTAATTCTTTCTGACCATGGCTTTACTCGATTTTGTTAAAACAAAGCATTATAAGAACTTTATGGCCAAGCTCTATGGCTGGGGTGCCGCTGTTGTTATTATCGGTGCGTTGTTTAAAATCAATCATTACACCGGTGCTGACACCATGCTCATCATCGGATTGGGGACCGAGTCGCTTATTTTTTTCTTTTCTGCTTTTGAACCGCCCCATGTGGAGCCTGACTGGAGTTTGGTTTATCCTCAATTGGCCGGAATTTACCACAATGATGATGTTGATCCGACCAAGGCTTTCAATTCAACAGATACCATTACACAGGAATTGGATAATATGCTTGAAAAGGCAAAAATTGGTCCTGAACTGATTGCAAGCCTGGGCGCGGGATTAACCAAGCTCTCAGATACCACATCAAAGTTGTCGAATATTTCAGATGCTTCGCTAACCAATGACAAGTATATCTCAACAATGAGAACTGCAACTGAGTCGGCAACACAGCTGAACGAGTCATACCGCAAAGTTTCGCAAACTCTGGAGCAGAACGTGAGCGCATCACAGGAACAGTTGACCCATATCAAATCCACTTCCAAAAGTGCAGCCAGTCTCTCTGTGGTATTCAGCGAAGTGGGAGAATCACTGAAAGAAGATCTTTCTGCAAACAAGGCATACTCAGCAAGTATTGGAAAAGTGACATCGGCAGCCAATCAGTTTGTTGAAAAATATAATGAATCGGCAGCCCTGCTGTCAAAAACTGCTGAAACCCTGAATGCATCCGCAACCGGTGGTGCCAGTTACAATAAAGAACTCCAGCGCGTTTCCAGCAACCTGTCGGCACTCAATGCCTTGTATGAGCTTCATCTCCAGGGATCAAGCCAGCAGATGGAAGACACGAAACATCTGAATTCCTTGATGAATAAATTCGCAGTTAACCTGAATGAATCCTTGACCAATACGGAAAAATTCAAAGTTGAGGTTGACAACCTGACCAAGAACATCGTTGCCCTTAACAAAGTTTATGGGAACATGCTTTCGGCCATGAGTGTTGGTGGAAAATAATCAGGATTAACTTACTTGTTTAAAATATATAACTAGATGGCTGGATATAAGGAGACACCGAGGCAAAAAATGATCGGGATGATGTATCTCGTTCTTACGGCATTGCTCGCATTAAACGTCTCGAAACAAATCCTGGATGCTTTTCTTGTGGTCAATGAAAGTATGGAGACCACCAATGAAAACTTCTCGAAGAAACTGGACAACACCTATGCTAAATTCAAGATTCAATATCAGTTAAACCCGAACAAAGTTGGCCCTTATTGGGAGAATGCCCAGAAGGCACATTCCCTTTCTGATAAATTTGCCAAATACATTGACAGCATCAAGTATGTGGTGATCATGCGTACCGATAAACTGGCCACCCTGGAAGAAGCCAAAAAATTAAATCTGCGCAATGCCAAAAGAAAGGACAACTATGATATACCAACCAGGTTCTTTATTGGTAGTTCTCCTGATGGCTCAGGTGGCGAATCAAAGGTTCTGAAGGCTAAAGTTGAAAACTATAAAAAACAAATGCTTGAGTTGATTGATCCTAAATTCAGGGCTTCCATAAAGCTCGGAATGGATACGGAAGGACCTTTTTATGATGCCGACGGCTCCAAGCAGAACTGGGAAATGCATAATTTTTACCGCACCATCCTGGCTGCCACAGTGACCATCCTGAATAAAATGAAAGCCGAAGTGTACAATGCCGAGTTTGACGTGGTCAATAACCTGTACGGGTCCATCGATGCGCTGAACTTTAAATTCGATAAAATCCAGGCCAAGGTGATTCCGCGAAGCAGTTATGTCTTCCTGGGTGAGGAATATCAGGCGGAAATTCTCGTCGGTGCCTATGATACCAAACAAAATCCCGATGTTCGCTATACCCTGGGATCTGATTCACTGACCCCCGGCAACTTTAAAAATGCAACTCCGCTGGAAGGATCAAACGGCCTTGTTATTCTGAAACTGGGAGGTTCATCGGAAGGATTAAAGAAATTTGCCGGGATTATTAAAGTGGTGAGCCCGCTTGGAGATACGATGACCTTTCATTTCAAAGATGAGTTTATCGTAGCCAGGCCTGCCATTACGATCTCCCCGACTAAAATGAATGTTTTCTATATCGGCGTGGATAATCCTGTCGAAATCAGTGTTCCCGGAGGCCCCGAACGGATCGTTCCCACGGTCTCCACCGGGAGTATCCGCCAGGAGGGCAAAGATTGGATCGTTTCAAATCTGACACCTACAGGAGCACGTGAAGCCGTTATCAGCGTAAATGCGGTTTTTTCAGGGAAATCCAAAAATATGGGTTCCTATAAATTCAGGCTGAAAACCGTGCCCGATCCCTTGATAAAAATTGCAGGAAAGAATGAAGGCTTCATCTCAAAAAGCTTACTGCTTGCCAGCCCGATGCTTCTGCCTGAAATGCCTGCCGGCTTTGACTTCGACCTTCGTTATACCGTAACATCTTTTGTTTTTTCTACTTCAACCGCAGCAGGTGAAGGAAATGATGTAAAGGTTCAGGGAAACAGGCTTTCTCCTGAAATTCTTAAGATCATCAACAATGCCCGCCGGGGACAGCGTATCTGGTTTGACGATGTGTATGTTAAAGGCCCGGATGGCTCGCGTAAAGTGAACACCAGTCTTAGTTTGAAATTGAACTGATAATATCCATAAGGAGGTAATATGAAAAAAGCACTTGTCCTGGTTCTGTTCTCCCTGATTTTAGGAGGGATCAGCCTTACATCCTACGCACAGGTCCTGGAAGGCCCTCCCAGGGATGGTGTGTATGATAAAACCGCCATTACCCAGGTTCAGCCTATCCCTTATCCCTATCTCCGGGAGGCCGATATTGTCTGGACCCGCAGGGAATGGAGGGTGATGGATCTTCGCGAAAAGATGAACCAGCCATTTTACTTCCCCGAAAAACCTCAGAACAGCTGGCGCAGTTTTGTTCAGATCATCATGGATGGACTGAAGGAAGGCACTGTAACGGCCTATTCCAGCGAATCAGATCAATTCCTGGTCCCCCTGACCTATAAAGAGCTGCTCGACAAAATGGAGCGGTCGGATACTGTAAGACTGCCTCGCCCCGATAATCCTGACATTTTATTCGATACCGTGATAAAAACGGAATTTGACCCTGCCAATGTTAAGAAACTGAAGATAAAAGAAGATTGGTATTTAGACAGGCAAAGATCGGTTATGGAGGTAAGGATCCTTGGAATATGCCCGGTGATTGATGAGATTGATAAAAATACCGGCGAAAAAAGGTTTGAAAAAAATCTCTTCTGGATCTATTTCCCTGAATGCCGCAACCTTTTTGCCAAGAATGAAATGTTCAACATGAAAAACGGATCAGCCGGGAGAATGACCTACGATGACGTATTCATGAAACGAATGTTCGCAAGCTATATTTACAAGGAGGAGAATGTTTATGACCGGGCGATCAATGAATATGCTACCGGGGTTGATGCCCTCCTGGAGGCTGAAAAGGCCAAGAACAACCTGTTTGAATTTGAATCAAATCTCTGGGAATACTAAACTCACTCACCCTGGGATCGGGATAAAAAAGTTAAATCGAATGAAGCTGTCTCTGTTAACCGGGACAGCTTTTTTTATTCCGCTTCATCCAGCCCTGGCTGGGGCAAATTTTCTACTTTTGCTGTAAACTGACGGACTTTCATGACGCCATCCTTTGTCGATACACCGATTGAATATCTCAAGGGGGTCGGACCCTCGAGGGCTGAACTTTTGAAAAGCGAGTTGAACATATTCACTTTTGGCGAGCTCCTGACCTTTTTCCCTTTCCGCTATCTTGACCGTAGTAAATTCTACCGTATTGCAGATATCACCGGCGATTCATCCTATATCCAGCTGAAGGCCAGGATGGTCCGGATGCAGATCATCGGGGCACCCCGTCATCAGCGGTTGGTGGCGACAGTACGGGACGAAAGCGGCGAAATCGATCTCATCTGGTTCCAGGGAATAAAGTGGGTGTCGGAAATGCTGTCGGCACGGCAGGAATATGTTGTTTTCGGGAAACCCAGTTTGTTCAACGGACACTGGAATATCTCCCATCCTGAACTGGAGATCCTTCCGACCGAGCCGGTGCCGTTAAATGAAATCATCAGGCCGGTTTATAATTCCACTGAAAAATTGAAATCAAAGGGGTTGGATTCCAGGGGCATCGGAAAACTGATCAAGGGGCTGATCCTTCATGAGAAATTTTTCATCTCCGAAAATATCACAGGGGAGATCCTGCTGAACCTGCGATTAATAGACCGTCAGGCGGCATTTTTGAATGTTCATTTTCCGCGTTCTCCCGAAATACTTAAGAAGGCTCAAACACGCCTGAAGTTCGAGGAGCTGTTCTTCATTCAGTTGCGGCTGGCCAGGCAGCGATCGCTCAGACTTAAAAAACAGTCAGGTCACCGGTTTTTAAAGGTTGGGGAATACGTAAATCAGTTTTACCACCAACACCTTACTTTCGAGCTTACCAGCGCTCAGAAAAGGGTAATCAAAGAGATCAGGGCCGACCTGGGTTCCGGAACCCAGATGAACCGGTTGCTCCAGGGCGACGTGGGTAGCGGAAAAACCCTTGTTGCCTTAATGACCATGCTTATTGCCCTCGATAACGATTATCAAAGCTGCCTGATGGCTCCGACCGAGATCCTGGCAAACCAGCATTACAATACGATTTCAAAGATGCTTACCGGGCTGGATGTTACCGTGAAGTTACTTACAGGTTCAACGAAACCGGCCATCCGCCGTGAAATACTGCATCAGCTCAATGAAGGGGAGGTTCAGATCCTTATTGGGACACATGCCCTTCTTGAGGAAAATGTCCAGTTCAGGCAGCTTGGATTCGTGGTGATCGATGAGCAGCATCGTTTCGGTGTAGCCCAGCGAGCCAAACTCTGGGAAAAAAACATCATCACCCCCCACGTACTGGTCATGACGGCCACACCCATTCCCCGTACCCTCGCCATGACCCTGTATGGAGACCTCGACATTTCGGTCATCGATGAATTGCCCCCTGGCCGCAAGGCCATCGTGACAAAGCATGTTTATGACCGGGACCAGGTCAAGGTGTTCAGTTTCATTAGAACCAAAATACAGGAGGGGAGACAGGTATACATTGTTTTCCCGCTCATCCAGGAATCGGAAACGCTTGATCTGAAAAACCTGATGGAAGGGTTTGATCATCTGGCAACAGTATTCCCTCCTCCCGATTATGCCTTGGGAATGGTCCATGGAAAGATGAAACAGCAGGAAAAGGAGGCTGCCATGAAACTCTTCCTGGCGAAGGAAACCCAGATCCTTGTGGCCACCACGGTAATCGAAGTGGGGGTGGATGTTCCCAATGCTTCGGTAATGGTGATTGAAAACGCAGAGCGGTTCGGCCTTTCGCAGCTTCACCAGTTGCGGGGCCGTGTCGGCAGGGGAAACGACCAGTCCTATTGCATCCTGATGAGCAGGTTTGAACTTTCAGCCGAAGCACGTAAACGGATCGCCACCATGGTGCGCACCTCGGACGGGTTTGAAATTGCTGAAACAGACCTGCAACTGCGGGGGCCTGGCGATCTTCAGGGAACCCAGCAAAGCGGAATCCTTGATTTGAGGATCGCCGATATCGTGAAAGATGAAAAAATATTGAAATATGCACGGAATGTAGCCTCTGAAATCATTCAGCATGATCCCCTCCTCAGAAAAAAAGAAAATGACATTCTGGCACGACATCTCGCCCAGATGGACCGCAATCAGCAAAATTGGGGACTGATTTCCTGAAAATAATTGTTTTTATTCTTACTTTTGTTCCCTTAATCTCTAAGACGAATGAAAATTTCATTTAATTGGTTGAAGCAATATCATGATGCCGATCTCTCACCTGACAAGGTGGCGGAATTATTAACCGGGTGTGGTCTTGAGGTAGAGAGCATGGATCTGTTCCAGTCAGTAAAAGGAGGGTTGAAAGGGGTGGTAATCGGTGAAGTGCTTACTTGTGAAAAACATCCCAATTCTGACCATTTGAGTCTCACAACGGTCAATATTGGAACAAGTGACCCTCTGAGAATAGTTTGTGGCGCTTCAAATGTGGCTAAAGGTCAGAAGGTCGCTGTAGCAACCCTTGGAACAACCCTGTATTTCAATGACGCGGAGTTAACGCTCCAGCGTACTAAAATCAGGGGAGAGGTATCCGAAGGGATGATCTGTGCGGAGGATGAACTGGGACTTGGCTCATCTCATGCAGGAATCATGGTTCTGGACCAGGGTGCACTGGTTGGTATGCCGGCCAGTGAATATTTCAAAGTTGAGGAAGATGTCGTTTTTACGATCGGACTGACCCCGAACCGGGTCGATGCCGCCTCACATCTAGGTGTGGCGCGCGATCTCGTTGCGGTTGTGAATAATTTCGGCAAGGATCTGTGTGATTCCTTACATCAAAATCATCTCCTGTTTCCCGATGTGTCGGGTTTCAGTGTTGATAATCACAACATGCCCATTGAGGTGATCATCGAAGATCCCAAGGCCTGTCCGCGATATTCAGGGATCACGGTTTCAGGCATTACGGTGAAGGAATCTCCCGGCTGGCTTAAAAACAGGCTCCTTGCTGTTGGTTTACGCCCGATAAATAACATTGTTGATATCACGAATTTCATCCTGATGGAGCTGGGTCAGCCGCTTCATGCCTTCGACAGTCACCAGATTGAAGGAGGGAAGGTGATCATTAAAAAGTATCCTGAAAGAACGAAATTCAGCACCCTCGATCATATTGAACGTGAGCTTTCTTCCAACGACCTGATGATCTGCAATACGGCCGAACCCATGTGTATTGCAGGAGTTTTCGGCGGAGTAAAATCGGGAGTGACAACAGAAACCACGAGTGTCTTCCTCGAAAGCGCCTATTTTGATCCGGTGCATGTTCGCAAAACCTCCCGTTACCATGGATTACAAACAGATGCCTCATTCCGGTTTGAACGGGGCGCCAACGTCGATATCACGGTGACAGCCCTGAAACGGGCGGCATTGATGATCAGGGAGATTGCCGGGGGAGAAATTTCATCCGAGATCGTTGACATTTATCCCAATTCTATTTTACCTGCCACGGTCGAACTTTCGTATGATAATCTCGATCATCTGGTTGGTAAGCGAATTCCCCGCGATGTGGTTGCGAATATTTTGACGGACCTTGGAATTCAGCTCCTTGAAGAATCAGGATCGGGGCTCCAGTTGCAGGTTCCCGCCTTTAAAGTTGATGTAACCCGCGAGGCCGATGTGATTGAGGAGATTATGCGGGTTTATGGATACAATAATATTGAGACCCTGGATGAGGTGCGTTCGTCGCTTTCATATACCATCAGCCCGGATCCGGAGAAAATCCAGAACATGGTTGCCAACTGGCTTGCAGCCAATGGGTTCAATGAAATAATGAATAACTCACTTACCCGGTCTGCCTATTATACTGACAATGCCGATTTTCCTTTACAGCAGTGCGTAAAGATGTTGAATCCCACCAGCCGTGACCTCGATGTTATGAGGCAGACCCTGCTTTACGGGGTGCTTGAAAGCAGTGTTTTTAACCAGAACAGGAAGAACGGCGATCTTAAAATGTTTGAATTCGGAAGGGTGTATTCAACGGTCAGTGAGAAAAATGATCCCGTCCAGGGATATCATGAAGAAAATCACCTGGCTATGATGATTACGGGTCGTTCACAACCGGAAAACTGGAATATTGGCGATAAGCCGGTTGATTTTTTTGAACTGAAGGGGATGATGGAAGCGATATTTAAAAAACTGGCCGTCAAACAGGACCATTGGGTGATTGAGTCGTTCAAATCAAAACAAATTGCAGACGGACTCTCTTATTTTGTCAACGGGAAAAAAATCCTTCACATTGGACACATTTGCAGCCCCGTTTTATCTGCATTCGATTGTAAACAACCAGTGGTTTATGCAGAGGTGAACTGGGATCTGCTTTTTTCCCTTGTTCCGGGAAAAGTAGCACAATATCAGGAGATCCCTAAATTTCCTGAAGTCAGACGTGATCTTGCCCTGCTCGTGGATAAGGAAATCACCTTTAGCCAGATAGAAAAACTTGCCTGCCAGACAGAAAAGAGGTTATTGAAAAAGGTAGGGTTATTTGATGTCTATGAAGGAGATAAAATTGCCCCGGGAAAGCGGTCGTATGCGATCAGTCTTATTTTACAGGATAAAGATAAAACGCTGACTGATAAGGAGATCGAAAAAACAGTCGAACGGCTTATCAAAGCCATGAATTCACAGCTCAACGCACAGATCAGATAACTTTCGGTATGGATATTCAGTCAATTAAACAGCGCTTCGGTATCATCGGGAATTCTCCTTTGCTTGACCGGGCCATTGACATTGCGCGACAGGTTGCAGCAACTGACATCACGGTGCTGATCAGCGGAGAAAGTGGAACGGGAAAGGAGTTCTTTCCGAAAATCATACACCAGCTGAGCGCTCGGAAGCATGGCCCGTATATCGCTGTGAACTGCGGAGCCATTCCTGAAGGGACCATTGATTCGGAGCTCTTCGGACATGAAAAAGGGTCGTTTACCGGGGCTCATGAGGCGCGTAAAGGATATTTTGAAGTAGTCGACGGAGGTACTATCTTCCTGGATGAGGTGGCTGAACTGCCACTTGGTACGCAGGTCCGCTTGTTGAGAGTACTTGAATCGGGCGAGTTTATGCGCGTGGGGTCATCCAAGGTGCTGAAGACCAATGTCAGGGTGGTTGGGGCAACCAATGTCAACATTCCCGATGCCATTTCCAGCGGTAAATTCCGCCAGGATCTCTATTATCGGCTGAATACAGTTCCTATTCTTGTTCCAGCTTTGCGTGAACGGAAAGAGGATATTTACCTGCTGTTCAGGAAATTTGCCTCAGATGCAGCCGAAAAATACCGGATGCCGGCCATCCAGGTGGATGATGAAGGACAGCAGGTGCTCAAGAATTACCGCTGGCCCGGGAACATCCGCCAGCTTAAGAACCTGACAGAACAGATATCTATCATTGAAAAAACCAGGATGATCGATGCTGAAAACCTGGTTAAATACATGCCGCAGGGACTGTCGAGTGAACTTCCGGTGCTCTACAAGGGGGAAGACGGGTCAAAGTTCAATGAGCGTGAGTTGCTTTACAAGGTGCTTTTTGATATGAAAAAGGACATGAACGACCTGAAGCAGCTTGTGATGAACCTGATGCAGAATGATGATGACATCAGCAATAACCTTGGTGAGAATACCCACCTGATCAAACGATTGTACAAGGATTTTGAAGAGGGAAAAGAGCCTGTTCAGCCGATCATCGTTCACCGTCCTGAAGACCGGTTTTCAGACCAGGAGGCCATCCAGGAGCCGGTTGAGGTGGAAGAATCCCTTTCGCTCGAAAAGAAGGAGATTGATTTCATCAAACGCGCCCTGACGAGGCATGAAGGGAAACGAAAAGATGCTGCAAAAGAACTGGGCATTTCAGAACGGACCCTTTACCGTAAGATCAAGGAATACGACATCGAGTAATATTGCCTATCTTTGTTTATGAATAAAAAAATGCCGATTCCTGCATTTCACCGGAAACCTTGGTTGATCTCTATGAGATGGGCGTTCTCCATCCTTCTGCCTGCCTTGATATTCCTTCCTGCCTGTCGCGTCAGCTATTCATTAACTGGTGCATCCATTTCGCCAAATGTCAAAACAGTTTCCATTACCTATTTTCAGAACAATGCATCCCTGGTGGTGCCAACGCTTTCCCGAACCCTCACGGATGCCCTGCGGGATTACTTTACTTCGCAGACAAATCTTGTCCTGGTTGACCGTGGTGGTGATCTTATCCTTGACGGAATCATTACCCAGTATGCGGTTCAGCCGGTAGCCATTCAGGGAAATGAAACAGCGGCCCTGAACCGGCTGACGGTGGTAGTGAGCATAAAGTTTGTCAATAAAACAGATACCAAGCAAAACTGGGAACAATCCTTTACGCGTTACCAGGACTATGCCAGCTCATATAACCTTTCATCTGTACAGGACGGCCTGATTGCCGATATCACGGATCAGCTGGTCCAGGATATTTTCAATAAGGCTGTTGTCAACTGGTAATTATCACCAAGAGTTTAATCCCATGAACCGCCAGCAATTCTCCGAATTCGTCAAAAACCCCGGGAAGACCAATGCCCAGAGTTTAAAGATGCTCGAGGACCTTGTACGGCGTTATCCCTACTGTCAGTCGGGACAAATGTTGTATACCTATAACCTCTTCAGGGAAGAAAATCTTCAATATCCCCTGCAGCTGAAAAAAGCAGCTGCCTATGCCAGTGACCGAAAGATACTGAGGGAGTTAATCGATTCTGCAAAAAATAAAACAGTAATTGCGGTTCCTCCTGATCCCAAATCGGCGGGTTTACCAATAACTGCCGCAGCCGGAACGCCTGAACCCACACCGGAAATGGCTGTCGTGGGCACGGAGTTATTGCCGCTGATGGATTCAAAGGTGGAGGTATACCCTGAAATGTTCGGTGCGATTTCTGAACAGGAATTAGCCACTTTTCAGGTGCTGGACAAATTCCCGGGGAAGGAACCTGTTTCATTTGTCACCCCTGTGAAAAAACCGGGTGCTGTGGTGCGTTCATACCAATATCCCACACCAGTAACGCATGACCGTTTGACGACAGAGGAACTTATTTCTATCGTAAAGAAGAGGCTTGCTGAAATAAACGCACAGAAAGAACCTGCTGTTTTATCCAGTAAAGCCAAAGAATCCATCATTGACAAGTTCATATTGGATGAACCAAAAATTTCAAAACCGAAGACTGCATTTTTCAATCCGTCCGACAGTTCGACGCAAAGCAACTTCGATGATGAGGAGATCGTGAGTGAAACACTGGCAAAATTATATGCCTCACAGGGAAATATTCCTAAGGCCATTCATATATATCAGAAATTATCCTTGCTTAATCAAGAAAAAAGTCGTTACTTTGCGGCCCAAATTGAAAATTTGAAATCGTAAATACTTAACCATTATGTACATTTTAATTTCCGTTCTTATCCTGATCGTCTGCGTTTTGATGGTATTGGTTGTTTTAGTCCAGAATTCAAAAGGAGGAGGCCTGGCTTCGAATTTTGCCTCTTCAAATCAGTTCATGGGTGTTCGCAAAACCGCCGATTTTCTGGAAAAAGCCACCTGGACCCTTGCTGTCACACTGCTCTTGCTGAGCCTCTTCTCTGTTTTTATCATTCCAAAGAACCAGGTAAAAGCCGATACCATCCAAAGTGAGATCCAGAAACAGATTGATGAAAGCAAAACTGCCCCGATCAAGGATTTCCAAGCTCCACCAACCCAAAAGAAATAGAACATCTCCCCGTCTATTTATCTAAAGAGTGTCAGATTGTCAGCACAATCTGACATTTTTATTTTAATTCAGCCCGGGACTGAAAAAATGTCCAGATTTTTTACAAGGAATTCTTTTGGCATAAAATGTGACTTATCTGTGTAGCCTGTTCAAAAGGTGAATTTCGTATTGTTTAACTTTAAAACATAAGTAAAATGGCAAAAGTGAAGATTAAACCATTGGCCGACCGAGTTTTGGTTGAAGCAGCAGCTGCTGAAGACAAAACAGCCGGAGGAATTATCATTCCTGACACTGCAAAGGAAAAACCGCAGAAAGGGACTGTTGTTGCTGTAGGTCCTGGTAAAAAGGATGAACCCATGACTGTAAAAGTTGGTGACAGCGTGCTTTATGGCAAATATGCCGGAACCGAAATCACCATTGATGGCGAGAATTACCTCATCATGCGCGAATCTGATATCGTTGCTGTGATCTGATCATCTGAAAACATTTATAAATAAAGTACAATCATTTTAAAAACGAAAAACCATGGCAAAAGATATTATCTTTAGCATAAAAGCAAGAGAAGCGTTGAAGAAAGGCGTTGATGAACTTTCAAACGCTGTGAAGGTGACCCTTGGCCCCAAAGGTCGCAATGTCATTATTGATAAATCATATGGATCCCCCATCGTTACCAAGGACGGTGTTACCGTTGCAAAAGAGGTGGAACTGAGAGACCCGGTTGAAAACATGGGCGCCCAGATGGTGAAGGAAGTGGCTTCCAAAACAAGTGATTTGGCCGGTGACGGAACAACCACTGCCACTGTTCTGGCCCAGGCAATTTTCACAACAGGTTTAAAAAATGTTACAGCAGGCGCCAACCCGATGGATTTGAAACGCGGGATTGACAAAGCAGTCGCAGAAGTTATCAAATCGCTGAAAGCACAAACCAAGCAGGTTGGTGACAGCATGGAGAAAATCGAGCAGGTTGCTTCGATTTCTGCCAACAATGACAGCTTCATTGGCAAGATGATTGCCGAAGCAATGGGAAAGGTGAAGAAAGAGGGTGTAATTACCATCGAAGAGGCCAAAGGAATTGAGACAACCGTAAAAGTTGTTGAAGGTATGCAATTCGATCGTGGTTACATCAGCCCCTATTTTGTGACTGATACCGATAAGATGGAAGTTGTGTATGAAACTCCCTACATCCTGATTTATGATAAAAAGGTAAGTGTCATGAAAGACCTTCTTCCTGTTTTGGAAAAGGTTGTTCAGACTGGTCGTCCACTCATCATTGTCAGCGAGGATGTTGAAGGTGAAGCACTTGCAACACTGGTCGTGAACAAAATCCGTGGCACACTGAAAGTGGCTGCTGTGAAGGCTCCGGGATTCGGCGACCGCCGCAAGGAGATGCTTGAGGACATCGCAGTTCTTACAGGTGGAACCGTCATCAGTGAAGAAAAAGGTTTCAAGCTGGAAGATGCTACCCTGCAGTACCTCGGACAGGCTGAAAAAGTTACCATTGACAAGGAAAACACAACCATCATCAATGGCAATGGCAAGAAGGCCGACATCACAGCCCGTATCAATCAGATAAAGACGCAGATCGGAACAACCACCTCGGATTATGATAAGGAAAAATTACAGGAACGCCTTGCCAAACTGGCCGGTGGTGTTGCTGTTATATACGTTGGTGCTGCATCCGAAGTGGAAATGAAAGAGAAGAAAGACCGCTTTGATGATGCTTTGCATGCAACCCGTGCAGCCATTGAAGAGGGGATCATCCCCGGTGGTGGCGTTGCATATCTCCGCGCTCAGAAAGCCATTGAAAATTTAAAAGGTGCAAACGAAGATGAAACTACAGGGATTGCCATCATTAAGCGCGCCCTCGAAGAACCTCTCCGCCAGATTGTGGAAAATGCAGGCCTTGAAGGTTCTGTCGTGATCCAGAGGGTAAAAGAAGGAAAAGATGACTTTGGTTTCAACGCCCGCACTGATGAATATGAAAACCTTTACAAGGCAGGTGTAATCGATCCTACCAAAGTAGCCCGCGTTGCACTTGAAAATGCAGCTTCCATTGCCAGCATGCTTCTGACCACCGAATGCGTGCTTGCAACCCATAAAGAAGAAAAACCTGCCATGCCCCCGATGAATCCTGGCATGGGTGGCATGGGTGACATGTATTAATCGTTAACAATCTTGTGAAAAAAGCCCTGAATTTTCAGGGCTTTTTTATTAGAATTTCGTTAATATTGTATGAAGCAAAATACATGTATATGAGACATTACGCGTTCATTTTCAGTTTTATCTTAATACTTATGGCCATAAGCGCCAGGGTACTTGCCCAGCAACAAGTTCAGTCGCCGAACTTACCCACCGACCCGGAGTCAAAGAAAATTATGTACCGGGCCGTGGTCGAGCAGGAAGGAACTCCGGCATACCTTTACGACAAGGCCATTGAATGGTTTGGCTACTACTATCTGAACCCTCAGTCGATCTACGCAGTGCAGGATAAGGTGAATGGCAAGGTTGAAGGGCTTGGACGGCTGAAAATTTATTATATGGATGAAAAGGCAGGCGTGAGAAGAGATGCCGGGCTGGTTGTTTACCAGATCAAAATGGAATTCAAGGAAAACAAATACCGGTATACACTTACCGACTTTAACCTGAAGGGAACTTCACGTTTCCCGATAGAAAAATGGATGAATAAAACTGATCCGGCCTATAATCCCAACTGGGACCTCTATCTTTTCCAGGTAGATACCACCATGCAAAGATTAATATCAACGCTGAAAGAAAAAATGAAACCCGTTGTACTGAAAAAAGATGAGTGGTGAAACCAACCCGGATATCAGGGCACTGACAAAAGAGGAAATTGAACATTTCTTTGTTGAGCAGGGAGATAAAAAATTCCGAGCAGGCCAGGTGTATGCGTGGCTTTGGCAGAGGGGGTGTCGCTCGTTCGACGAAATGACCAACCTCAACAAAACCACACGGCAATTATTAAAGGATCATTTTACGTTTCATTCAGCCGCTGCCGATTCGCACCAGGTAAGTTCAGACGGAACCATTAAAATCGGGTTCAGGCTGCACGACGGGCTTCTGGCCGAGGGGGTGCTGATCCCGGCTGATGACCGGGTTACAGCCTGCATTTCATCGCAGGTAGGCTGTGCGCTTGGATGTAAATTTTGCGCTACCGGGTTGCTGGGCTTCAAGCGTAACCTGACGGCCGGCGAAATTGTTGACCAGGTGACTGGTATCCAGCACCCAAAGTTCAGCGGGGAAAAACATCTGACGAATATTGTCTTCATGGGAATGGGTGAGCCTTTTCTGAATTATGAAAATGTGCTGGCTGCCATCAAAAAGATCACTTCGGCGGAGGGGTTGGGCATGTCGCCTCAGCGAATCACTGTTTCGAGTGTCGGAATCCCCAAAATGATTAAAAAAATGGCAGATGATGATCCCAAATATCATTTTGCCCTTTCATTGCACGCCGCAACGGATGTAAAGCGCAACCAGATCATCCCGTATAATCTGAAGCACCCGCTTAAAGAGATAGTTGAATCACTGAAATATTATCATCAGAAAACCGGCAAGCGAATAACCATTGAATATATTCTGTTCGGGAATTTTAATGATTCAATAGCCGATGCAAAAGACCTTGCAGCTTTGTGCAGGAATTTCCCTGTTAAAATCAACATTATTGAATACAACCCGGTGAAGGAGACCCCCTTTGTGAAATCACATCCTGAAAACACCAAGGCTTTTGTTGCTTTTCTTGAAAAGCATAACATGGTGGTCAATGTCAGGAAAAGCAGGGGCAAAGATATTGATGCCGCTTGCGGGCAGCTTGCAGGGAAACATTTTAAAAGCTGAAAAAACTTGTGATCCTTGAACATTTACCTTATACCTTAAATAATCTGTTATGAGCCGTTCTTCATTTGAAATCCAGGGTAATATTGTTGACGTGGTCGGTAAAAGAATTTTCCAGGGAACTGTTGTCATCCGTGATGGAAGGATAAACGCCATCCGTGAGGAACCAGTATCCTCCGAAGAATTTATCCTCCCGGGACTGGTTGACGCCCACATCCATATTGAGAGTTCCATGCTGATCCCATCCGAATTTGCACGGCTGGCAGTGATCCATGGCACGGTGGGTACGGTGTCTGATCCTCATGAAATTGCCAATGTACTGGGCGTGCCGGGCGTGAAATTCATGATCGACAATGGGAAGAAGGTTCCATTCAAATTTAATTTTGGTGCCCCCTCATGCGTGCCGGCTACCCCGTTTGAAACGGCTGGCGCCATTCTCGGGCCCGATGAAGTTGGAGAGCTGCTCCGGATGCCGGAAATCAGGTATTTATCAGAAATGATGAATTTCCCGGGGGTGTTATTCAGCGATCCGGAAGTCATGTCAAAGCTTGCCCTGGCAAAAGCGGCAGGTAAGCCAGTTGACGGGCACGCCCCGGGCGTTATCGGTGAAAATGCTAAAAAATATATCAGGGCCGGGATTTCTACCGACCACGAATGCTTCTCCCTTGAAGAAGCCCATGAAAAGATCAGGTACGGAATGCACATCCTGATACGTGAAGGCAGCGCAGCCAAGAATTTTGAAACGCTGTACCCGTTGATCGATGAATACCCTGACCTTGTCATGTTCTGCTCTGATGATAAACATCCCAACGACCTTGTGGCAGGGCACATCAACCTGGAGGTAAAAAGAGCCATTGAAAAGGGTATGAATGTCATGAATGTTTTGCGCTGCTGCACCTATAACCCGGTGAAGCACTACAACCTGGATATTGGTTTGTTACAGGTCGGGGACCCGGCTGATTTAATACGGGTTGATAACTTTACCGACATGAATGTCCTGTCGACCTGGGTTAATGGGGAGAAGGTGGCAGAAAACGGAAAAACATTGATCTCAAGTGTTTCTGAAGTCCCCTTCAATAAATTTGAGATTGGGAAAATAGTGCCTTCAGAGATTTGCGTTAACCCTGAGGAGGGCCAGATTCTTGTTCAGGGGGCTTTTGACGGACAACTGATTACGGAGCAGATGGTCGTTGTACCCACCATTGTCGGAAATAATGTCGTGAGCGACCCGGCCGGCGATATTCTGAAGATTGTCGTTAAAAACAGGTATCATGAAAGCAAAGCGGCCGTTGGTTTCATCCATAACATCGGATTAAAAAGGGGTGCGATCGCATCCTGCGTGGCACACGACAGCCACAACATCATTGCGGTGGGCGTTGACGATGAATCCATTGCAACTGCCATCAACCTCATCATCGAAGCAAAAGGAGGCATATCCCTGGTGGATGGTGCATTAAAAATAACGCTGCCGTTGCCATTCGCAGGAATTATGACGGGAGTTGAAGGATTTGAGGTTGCCCGACTGTACGATGAAATGGATAAAAAGGCAAAAGAAATGGGGAGTTCCTTGTCAGCCCCATATATGACCCTGTCTTTCATGGCTTTATTGGTCATTCCTGACCTGAAGCTCAGTGATAAAGGCTTGTTTGATGGAACGCGTTTTGCGTTTACAAGCCTTTTCAAAAAATAAATACACATATGTACATATATTCTGAAAGGTTATTGTTATCTTTGTAACAGAAACAATAATCAACACGCTATGAAGACTAAAACGAACCTCGACATTCAAAAACTAGAACTTGCTGCCAGTAAACTGCGTGCAATGGCCCACCCTATGCGTATCGCTATCATTGATCTCCTGACAGTGAATAATGAACTCACTGTAACTGAAATTTATGAGCGGCTGAGTATTGAACAAGCATCTGCATCTCATCATCTCAATATATTGAAAAACAAAGGATTGTTGAATTCAAAACGGAATGGCAAAATGATTTTTTATTCCTTGAAGACCAATGTTCTGGCGAATGTAATTGATTGCATCAACCAGTGCACCATGCATTAATCCCATGTTTCTTCAACATCCCAGTTTGCGCGTATCTCAATGATCTTTGGAAAGTATTTAACCTCTTCAGGCTGCAGGTTCTTTCTGTAGTTCCCTGAATCCCACCGCCTGTTTTTATTCCGGTCAAGTATGGCTTTGATCTTGTATTTCCCGGGGTTCATAAAAGCAAAACGGATTTTTCCCGATTGTGATGTTACGTACTCTTCATAAAGTATAACCTCCTTTTCATCAAGCAACTGGACGATATATTGTCCGGGCCTTTTCTCCAGGTTCATGGTCAGGATCAGGTTCCCGAAATCTCTTTCCGACCTGGACCTGAAATCCATCAGGACCGAGTCATGACTTATATCGTTAATTCCATAAAAGACCGAGTCGGGGATGATCAGTTTATACGCCAGGTCTTCCCCCCATTTATGCTGAACGACAGCCATTCGTTTCAAACTGTCGGTGAACTCTATTTTCGGGTGCAGCGTGTCCTTGTTGTCAACCAGCAGGACCCTGGATAAATCCCACCGGGTGAGGGGAGAAGAAAATGTGAGCAGGAAGTTATTTTTAAACTGGTTAAGCCCGGCGCCTTTCACTGAGTTGGTAATGGCAAGCTGGGTGACGTTTCCCTTTTTCTCTGATTTTTTTTGCGGGAGTTTTTTGGCAATATCCAGCGTAACCGTATCAACCACCTTATTTCCTGTCATCACTTTAAGGATGAGTGAGTCGGTTGACGGACGCGTGACCCACAGAGTTACGGAATCTCTTTTGGCTGAATATTCCTCCTTGTGCCAGGACGCAATGGAATCGAAATTCAAAGGAATGAACCGGATGTCCTTTACCGGGAAACGGAAAGTGATCAGGGCGACTCCCTCAGCGGGAGAAACAGACTTGGATACCCGCTGGATGGAATCGGTCTCTTCAAAAAGAAACAGGGAATAGGAAGGATACAATGCCCTGATGCGTTTTACAGAATCGGCTTTACGCGTTGAATCAGCTTTTTTCAGCAATTCGGGATTAACGGCCTTTGGCTTTGGATTTTTCAAAGGAACAAATTCCGAGGAGTCCTTTTTTGTCGTATCAGCCTTTTCCATGGCAATATAGTAGGGCTTGACCAGGCTGTCGAAGAAGGCAATTTTTTCGGTTGATTGATTGAAGATCAGGTCCCCGTTCTGATCGAACAAGGCCACAAGTTTAAATTGTTTATCCTGCAGATTTTTGAAAATGAAATTCCCGTTCTCATCGGTTTTCGTCAGGTAATAGGGAGCAAAATGAAGCGGAAGCGAATCGAGGGGGAGAGTGTCGTTGTTGTTGAGATACAATTCCACAAAGGCATCCTTTTGCGGTTTGTGATCAAATGCATTGACCAGGGTTCCCTGCAGTGAGAGGGAATCAACAAAGGGGCCCGTGGAAAATACGTAGTTGAAACCCTTGAGGATATTGTTTTCGGTGAAATCGGCAATGGCATTGCCAAAGGTGACGGAATAGGTGATGTTTTGAACCAGGCTGTCGTCAAATTTCATTAACAGCGATTTTCCGCGTAACCTTGGGTCCAGGGCTTTTTTTAAGGGAGGAGAGATGAAAACTTCGGTGGCGGGATTCTTCAGGTTGATGAATTCATTGAAATCGATCCGGAAGTTATCTCCGCTAAAGTTAACGGCAAAATTAGGTGGATCACAGCCAAGGACTTTGGGCGGATCTGTATCCTTTGGTCCTCCGGTCGGAGTAACGGGGTTGGCACAGCGATACAGCGATAAAGCAGTTACAATAATAAAAAAGTAAAATAAACTGTTTATTCGTTGCACCTGAGCTGAGGATTTTCGTAAGTTTGCGACCCCAAATTTACCAATCGTTTTGATAAGAGAACCTTTTTTTATTAATTTTACATTGTTAATCATTAAACAGCTACCCTATGTCAGGTCACAATAAATGGTCCACCATTAAACGAAAAAAAGGAGCAATCGATGCCAAAAGGTCTAAGATTTTCTCCAAAATCATTAAGGACATTACCATTGCAGTTAAAGATGGCGGAGCCGATCCTGATGGGAATCCGCGACTGAGACTGGCCATTTCCAATGCAAAGGGAGCCTCCATGCCCAAGGATAATATTCAACGGGCGATCAGCAAGGGTGCCGACAAGGATTCCGCTGCACTCCTCGAAACAACTTATGAGGGGAAGGGCCCTCACGGGGTTGCCATTTTTGTTGAATGCACTACGGATAACCTCCAGCGTACCGTGTCGAATATTCGCGCCTATTTTAATAAACACGGAGGGGAATTGGGTCAGAATGGGATGTTGAACTACCTGTTCGACCGCAAAGGAATCTTTGTCGTTCCCAAGGGTGATTTAAACCAGGATGATTTTGAGATGGAGATGATCGATGCAGGGGCAGAAGATATTGCACTGGAGGATGATTTTTTCACCATCACTACCGCCATGGAAGATTTTGGCAGCATGATCAAGAAGCTGGAACATCTGCAAATTGAACCTGAAAGCGCATCGCTTCAGCGTATTCCGAAAACTATGGTTAACCTCGACGAGGATGCCACACGCAAGGTGCTCAAGCTGGTTGACATTATTGAGGAGGATGAGGATGTGCAAAACGTCTTTCATACGCTGGCCATCAGCGATGAGATGGCAGAAAAATTGTAACAAAAAACGCGGCTCGCAGCCGCGTTTTTTATTTATACCTCGCAGATATATTGTGTAAGGTTGGTTCCTTTGGGCAGGTCCAGTTTTTTCCTCAGCCTGATCCTTGAGATTTCGGTACTGGGTGCCGTTATCTTCAGGATATGAGAAATTTCCTTGGTGTTCAGGTTCATGCGTAACAAGGCGCACAACTTGTGATCGTTGGGAGTAAGTTGCGGGAATTTCTTCCTGAGGCGGTCAAAGAACCCCGGGTGTATTTTCTCAAAGTGTGCCTTGATCCGGTACCAGTCATTATCAAACTTAATATTTTCATCGATGGTTTTTAACACCCTGGCGATCTCAACCTTTGTGACATTCTTTTCCGTTTTCAGGAGCCGGTTGATATCCTTTTTGATCAGTCCGATGATCTTGTTTTTCTGAGAGATGAAGATGGAAGAGGTAGCCAGTTCGCGGTTGATCAGGTCAAGCTCCATATGGTGCTTCTGCTTCAGCAGTTGATTCACCTTCTGCTCGGCACGGATACGTTCCTGAAGACGCAGGTTACGTTCCTTTTCGACTTTTTTACGCTGCTCAATTTCACTTTTGAGCTCAGAGATGATGCGCTCATTGGTTATTTCCAGGTTGCGCTGATAATTTGCAACCTCGATGGCAGCACGTACCTGGTCAATTTCTACGGGTTTAAAAAGATAGGCATAAGGTTTCAGGGAAAATGATTTGGAAAACACCTCATTTTTATTCATGGAGGTGAGGAAGATGATTCCGCAGTTATAATTTTCTGTAAGGATGCGGGCAGCTTCAATCCCATCCATTTTACCTGCAAGCCTGACATCCATGATGACAATGTCGGGTTCCATCTTGTTCTCCTGAAGATTGGCAATATTTTCAATTGCATTCTCTCCTTTGGTATCAATGCCCAGCACTTCATATCCCATGTTGGTCAGTTTGGCCTTCAGGTCATGTGCTATAATTAACTCATCTTCTACAATATACAAACTAATTGGCGCCATAATCAGGTAATTAAATTTTATAATCAGCGTTTGTTACAATATTAAAAGTATCAATGGCAATGACCAGTTCTTCGTTGGTTGGCATCACCATGGAAACAACCGGTGAACCTGGCCGGGTAAGAATGGCCTCTTTGCCTCTTGTCTTATTCCGTTCGGGATCAAACTGAACCCCGAGGAATTCCATGCCTTCCAGAATGCGACGCCGGGTTCCCAGGTCATTCTCTCCAATACCGCCTGCCATAACGATGAGGTCAACTCCGCCCATGGCGGCTGCATAGGCTCCGATATATTTTTTTACGCGGTAAGCGTACATGTCAAGGGCAAGCTGGGCGCGTTTATTCCCGTTTTCGGCTGCCTGTTCAACATCCCGCATGTCGAAAGAGATGCCGGATATTCCGCAAATGCCGCTTTTCTTGTTGAACATGGCATTGGTGTCGGCAATGCTAAGGTTTTCTTTTTCTGCCATAAATAACAGAACGCCAAGGTCTACATCGCCACTGCGGGTTCCCATCATCAATCCTTCAAGCGGGGTAAAGCCCATGGAGGTATCCATCGATTCACCCTGCTTGATGGCAGCAACAGAGGATCCGTTCCCCAGGTGGCAGGTAATGATGTTGATTTTGTGGAAATCCTTACCGAGGAAGCGGCAGGCCTTCAGGGCAACATATTTATGTGATGTTCCGTGGAAACCATAACGGCGGATTTTATATTTTTCATAATATTCATACGGGATCGCATAGAGATATGAAAACTTGGGCATTGTCTGATGAAAAGAGGTATCAAACACTGCAACCTGAGGCACATTCGGAAGAATGGCTTCAATGGAAAGAATCCCTTTCAGGTTTGCCGGATTATGCAGCGGGGCCAATTCGATGCATTTTTCAATATCTTTTTTAACATGTTCGGTAATCAGCGCGCTGGTTTTGAAATTTTCTCCTCCGTGTGCCACGCGGTGCCCGACTGCAACAATTTCATTTTCATCTTCAATCACACCGTAAACAGGATCCTTGAGAATTTTCAGAATGAGGTTTATTCCGATCTGGTGATCCGGAACCTCCTGCAGGAGCTTATATTTATCTTTTCCGGTTACCTGGTGGATGAGCTCGCTGGTGGGTAAACCGATCCGGTCGAGCAACCCTTTCGCCAGGAGATCAGCTTCAGCGGAAATGTCAATGAGTTGATACTTAATGGATGAACTGCCGCAATTTAATACAAGGATTTTCATTGAATCAGTAAAATAGTGAGTTTTTTTCAGTAGTTTTTTCTTCCTCCTGCAAACCAAGCATACCGGAGTAAATGTTAGGTTATGCAAACATACAACATTATTATCCTCTGGCAAAGGATAAATCAAAAATAAACGTAACAAATACTTTTTAATCGTATTTTTGGTCACTCCAATCAAGCGTAGTACAATGGCCTTAATCAATTCAGTTGTTTCGTGGCTGATGAAAAAACGAATTCATCAAATTGAACTGTTCATGAAGTATCCTCATGAAGTTCAAACGGAATGGCTCAGAAAACTCGTTTCAACTGCCCGCAATACAGAATGGGGGAGGCAATATGACTTCAAATCGATCATGACCCCCGATCAGTTCAAGGAACGGCTTCCGCTTTTCGACTATGATTCGATCAAGGGATCGATCGAGCGGTTGCGCCTGGGAGAGCAAAATATCCTGTGGCCTTCGGAAATAAAATGGTTTGCCAAATCGTCGGGTACAACCAGCGATAAAAGCAAATTTATTCCTGTTTCCCAGGAAGCACTTGAGGAATGCCATTTTAAGGGAGGGAAGGACCTGCTCTCCATTTATTGCAACAACCATACAGAAACAAAACTATTTGACGGGAAGGCCATTGCCATGGGCGGATCCCATCAGATCACAGAGGTAAATAACGAATTGTACTACCAGGGTGACCTCTCTGCCATCCTCATTCAGAACCTGCCGGGCTGGGTTGAATTCATGCGAACGCCCAATCTCGCCATTGCACTGATGGACGAATGGGAGAGTAAAATTGAGATGATGGCCAAAGCAACAATCCAGCATGATGTGACCAACATTTCCGGAGTTCCCTCCTGGACCCTCCTGTTATTTAAACGTGTACTGAAAATAACAGGAAAATCAAACATTCTCGAGGTGTGGCCGAATCTTGAACTCTTTGTTCATGGCGGGGTCAATTTTTTACCTTACCGGGAGCAGTTCAGGCAAATCCTGCCTTCAGAAAAAGTGAATTATCTCGAAACCTACAATGCCTCTGAAGGTTTTTTCGGGATTCAGGACAGGATCAAAGCGAATGATATGCTTCTGATGCTCGATTATGGCATCTATTATGAATTTATTCCCCTTGACGAGATAGGCCTGGAACAACCCAGGGTATATAGTCTCGACCAGGTAGCACTGTTTACAAACTATGCCATGGTGATCACCACAAATGCGGGATTATGGCGGTATCAGATCGGGGATACGGTTCAGTTTACCTCCCTCGATCCCTACCGTATTAAAATCTCAGGCAGGACACGGAATTTTATCAATGCATTTGGTGAGGAATTAATCATTGACAATGCCGAGAAGGCCATGGCCGTTGCCTGTAATCGCAGCAACGCCATTGTGACCGAGTATACGGCAGCACCGATATATCTTTCGGGCGACCATAAAGGCGCCCATGAATGGCTTATTGAATTTGAAAAGAAACCCGAAGATCTTGCTTTTTTCACAAGTTCTCTGGATACCGCGCTTAAATCGCTTAATTCCGATTATGAGGCCAAACGATACAACGGATTATTGCTGGCCGAACCGCTCATCAGGATTGTTCCTACGAACACTTTTTATAACTGGCTTAAAAAGAAAGGCAAACTTGGAGGACAGCATAAGGTCCCGCGGCTTTCGAACGACCGGAAATATGTGGATGAAATACTGCAATTATTGCAGAAGGATTGAATCCTTTTTATAATTTTGATCTCAAATTAAAACCTATGCATATTGCTATCGCCGGAAATATCGGATCCGGGAAAACGACACTGACAGGATTATTGGCCAAGCACTTCGGTTGGGATCCTCATTATGAGGATGTAGATACCAATCCATATCTGGGCAGTTTTTACGAGGACATGCAGCGCTGGTCATTTAACCTGCAGATCTACTTCCTCAACAGCCGCTTCAGACAGGTGGTTGATATCCGTAATTCGGGGAAGACCGTGGTTCAGGATCGGACGATTTATGAAGATGCCTATATTTTCGCCCCCAACCTGCATTCAATGAACCTGATGAGTACGCGGGACTTTGAAAACTACCGTTCGCTTTTTGACCTCATGAGCACCTTCATTCAGCCTCCTGACCTGCTTATTTATCTCCGGGCCAGTGTTCCTACCCTGGTGAACCAGATTCAGAAGCGGGGAAGGGACTATGAAAACGCCATACGGCTCGACTACCTCAAGAACCTGAATGAGATTTATGAAGACTGGATTGAAAATTACAAACTGGGCAAACTCCTGATCATTGATGCTGACACGCTGAAGGTAAGTGAAAACCCTGAAGACCTTGGCGTGGTGATTGAAAAAATCAATGCCCAGTTGCATGGACTTTTTTAATGAATTTTTCATTTACTGGTTTCAATTGTGAGCCAGAAGCCTGTCATCCATCAAAGTCCTTCTAATAGTGATTGAAAGATGAAAATTTTAGGCATCATTCCTGCCCGTTATGCCTCTACGCGATTTCCGGGAAAACCGCTTGTAGTAATCGATGGAAAGACCATGATCCGCCGTGTTTACGAACAGGCCCTCCTGTGTGAAGAGCTTGCCAGCGTGATCGTTGCAACGGATGATAAAGCCATATTCAACCATGTCGGGCTGTTTAACGGACGAGTCTGCATGACAAGTGAAGATCACCGCAGCGGAACCGAACGTTGTAATGAAGTTGTGGAAATACTCAGGAAAAGCGGGGAGACTTACGATTATATCATCAACATCCAGGGCGATGAACCCTTCATCAACCCTGAACAGATCAAACAGGTGGCCGGATGTTTTGATGGCGGACAGGCAAGGCTGGCAACCCTGATAAAAAAAATTACAAACCCGGAAGATCTGTCCAATCCAAATGTTGTTAAGGTAACCATCGACCGCAGAGGATCAGCGCTGCTTTTCAGCCGTTCGCCCATTCCCTATACCCGCGGGGCGGATCAGAACAACTGGCTTTCGGCAACTACCTACTACAAACACATCGGCATTTACGGGTATGAGTCCTCGGTTTTAGCAGACATTGTCTCTCTTCCGGAAACGCCCCTTGAAAAGGCTGAATCGCTTGAGCAACTCCGCTGGCTTGAACATGGCCTGCATATCAAAACACAAGTTACAGAATATGAAAGTGTTTCAATTGATGCCCCGGCTGATTTATTAAAAATTACTAACAGAAGCTGAAAGGTTCATCATTAAACCTGTATCTTAGCGTTTTGTTAACAGAAAGGTATATGGACATCCGAAATTGTATTGCAGAATTGTTGTCGTTGCACGACTGTGTGATCATTCCGGGTTTCGGAGGCTTTATTGGCAATTATTCGCCGGCTCACATTGATCCGGTGCATCATTCTTTCCAGCCGCCGTCGAAAAAACTTCTTTTCAATATCAACCTTAAGCAGAATGATGGTCTTCTGGCCAATACGGTCTCAGCTTCCTTCGGGACTTCGTATCTGGATGCCTGTCAACTGATCGACGATTTTGCTGAGGAATGCCGGCTGGCATTAAAATCAGGCAAGTCATTTGTCATCCCCGACGTGGGGCGTCTTTACTCAGGGAGGGAAGGGAACGTTCAGTTTGAACAGGATAAGAAAACCAATCTGCTGCCGGAGGCATTCGGTCTGACCCCGTTCATCTCTCCGCCCATTAGCAGGAACACCTCCATGATGAGCCGTGACCGCAACCTTGTTTCGGCCGGAGCCGCTCCCTCGGGGAAAAAAGTATCCTTTCCGCGTTCACTAAAATGGGCTGCCATACTGGCATTGCCAATCGGGGTGGCCGCGCTGATCGGGGTGACCCAATACGATAAAAGCCAGAATGGACCGGACAGCAATGCAGGTATCCTGAGTTCGGTGTTCTCTCGGTTTTCCTCTACTTCACTGGTGGAGAAAAGGGAGGCACCTCAAACTGCCCCGGATTCACAGGTTCAGTTTGATGGAGCCCCGTCAGCTTTTGAACAGCAGGGATCAAACCAAGAGATGGCGGACCTTAACAGGGAACCCGCAGTTAACCGTGCTGCAGAAAAAGTGCTGTCAGAGCCGGTCTATGCTGAAAACAACCAGAATTTAACTACCGGGAATGAAACTTCGCCTGAATCTTCATCGGAGAATATCGTCTCCGCGGGAACAGAAGAGGCTTTTGTGATAATTGTCGGCGCCTTCAGGTTAAAGGATAATGCTGAAAGATACGTTGCAGAACTGAAGGAAAGCGGAACCCAGGCCTCTCTTTATGACCGGTCAAAGACCGGCTTGTACAGGGTCACGATTGGTACATTTTCGCAACGTGAGGAGGCCATGCAATTACTCAATTCTGCAAAAACCGGTGATTTCAGCGGGGCCTGGTTGTTAAAAAAATAGTTGATTTGTGGCGAAAAAGAAATTAATTCACTTCCAGGAAAATCTTTCCTTTCCATATCTGTTTCAGCCTACTTACAACGATCTTTATCCACGATACGCGCTACGGTCAAACTGGCATGGTCGCTTTTTCGGAAATGACAGTCCCATTATTCTTGAACTGGGTTGTGGAAAAGGGGAGTATACGGTGGGGCTGGCGGCAAAATTCCCGGAAAGGAATTTCATGGGGATTGACTGGAAGGGGGCGAGACTCTGGCGCGGGTGCAAAACAGTTGCGGAACAGAAGCTGAACAATGTGGGTTTTATCCGCACCCAGGTCGATCACATTGAACAGGTTTTCGCACCCGGTGAAATAGCTGAAATCTGGATCACCTTTCCTGATCCGCAGGTCAGAAAAGAGCGTCGCCGGCTTACCTCGCCTTTTTTCCTGGATAAATATAAAACTATTCTGGCTCCGGGGGGGATCATTCATCTGAAAACCGATGATCCTTCCTTTTTTTCATACACGCTGGATGTAATCCGTGAGTTTAACCACTCCCTGCTTTGGGCCACCGATGACCTCTATCACAGCGGAAGCAGTGATGTTGTCACCACCATACGGACCTATTATGAAAACCGTTGGCTGGAGATGGGGAAAAAGATTTGCTATTTAAAATTCCAACTCAATTTACAATGAAGAAGATCAGTCTGTTGACCCTGATATTTATCCTTTTTCGCATGTTCGCTGCTGCAGAGGAGGGAATGTGGATCCCCATGCTGCTCGAGCAGTTGAATATCAAACGAATGCAGGATCTCGGGCTGAAACTCTCGGCAGAGGATATTTACAGCATAAACAAATCCAGTCTGAAGGATGCGATCGTGCAATTTGGCGGTGGGTGTACGGCCGAGATCGTTTCTCCCCAGGGACTTATTTTGACAAATCACCACTGCGGACTTGGGGCCATCCAGAAACAAAGTTCGATGGAACATGATTACCTGGCCAACGGTTTTTGGGCAAACTCATTTGAAGAAGAGATCCCCTGTCCGGGGCTGTCGGTGACCCTGCTGGTCAGAATGGAGGAGGTAACTGCTGCAGTGCTTGAAGGCGTGGAACCGGGCATGAATCAGCTTCAACGATCGCAGATCATCAAACAAAACATTGATAAACTCGAGAAAGCTGCAACCAGGGACACACCATTCGAGGCACGGATCAGGCCTTTTTACTATGGCAACCAGTATTTTATGCTGGTAAACCAGGTGTTCAAGGATATCAGGCTCGTAGGGGCCCCGCCGTCGAACATTGGGAAATTCGGGGGCGATACCGATAACTGGATGTGGCCCAGGCACACGGGTGATTTTTCGATATTCCGGATCTATGCCGGCAAAAACAATGAGTCTGCTGATTACAACGCCGAAAATGTACCCTATAAACCGAAAAACCATCTCCCGATATCACTGAAAGGGTACCGGAAAAACGACTTTACCTTCCTGTTGGGATATCCTGCCGGAACGAAGGAGTACCTGACTTCCGACGGTGTTGATTTAATCGCCAATCATGAAAATCCACTGAGGATCCGGTTACGGAAGCAGCGCCTTGACTGGATGAATTCTGCCATGAATGAAAGCCGCCCTGTTCGCATTCAGTACACCTCAAAAGCCAATGGAATAGCCAATGGATGGAAGAAAATGATCGGAGAATCTATTGGGATCAAGCGGGTGGACGGTGTAAAAAACAAGGAACTGGCGGAGCAGAAGTTTCAGACATGGGCCGATTCGATACCTGGGCGGAAAGCCCGTTACGGCGGGTTACTTCCTGCCTTCAGATCTGCCTATCAGGATTACCTTCCGGTTGATATGTCAGCCCTTTTCATCAATGAGGCCGGGCAGGGCATTGAGCTGGTGCGGTATGTGGCCGGGTTCAGGCAGCTTGTTAAACTGAGCAAGGACAAACAGACAACGCCCGATGTTCTCGATAAAGCAATTGCAGGATTAAAAAGTGCAACCCGGGATTTCTATAAAAATTATCAGCCCTCCATCGACCAAAAGGTGATGTCGGCCATGCTACGGGAGATGGGAACCAATATGGATATAAAATTTACGCCCGCCATTTGCGCTGAGATCAAAACCTCTCATAAAAACGACTTTGTTGCCTATACTACCGGACTTTTTGATGCATCAATGTTTACCGATTCGTCGCGGATTCTTGCCTTCCTTGATTCTTATAAGGTTTCCAGGTTCAAAAAGCTGGAGAAGGATCCGGCTTTCCGGCTGATGAACAGCATATATGAACGGAATGAAAAGGATATCCAGCCGCTGGCAGCGTTATACATTGGCCGGCTTGATAGTTTATACCGGATCTATATGGCCGGGTTGATGGAAATGTACCGGGAGAAGAAGTTTTACGCAGATGCAAATTCCACCCTGCGGTTGGCCTACGGGAAAATTGATGATTATCAGCCGGCAGATGCGGTTGGTTATAACTATTTCACTACGCTAGCTGGGGTGATGCAAAAGGAGGATTCGACTATTTTTGATTACCGGGTTGATCCCAGGTTGAAAAAGTTATTCATCAACAGCGATTATAGCCGTTACGGGGATAAAGACGGAACCATGCACGTTGCCTTTATTGCCAGTAACCACACCACCGGGGGGAATTCAGGAAGCCCCGTACTCAACGCAAATGGCGAACTGATTGGCATCAACTTCGACCGTGACTGGGAGGGAACCCTCAGTGATATGGTCTATGATCCGGCACAATGCCGCAACATATCCCTCGATATCCGCTATTGTCTTTTCGTGATCGACAAGGTAGCCGGTGCTGAAAGGCTGATCAAGGAGATGACACTTATTTATCCGTAAATCTGCATCAGGGCATTTTGAATGGTGGGGTATTTAAACCGGAAACCCGCATTCAGCAATTTATCCGGCAGAACCCTCTGGCCGTCGAGCAAAACCTGAGCGCCTTCACCATAAATCATTTTCAAAGCAAAGGCCGGAACGGTAAACCACACCGGTTGACCCAGCACTTTTCCCAGTTTATCAGAAAATTCATAATTGCTGGAAACGAAGGGAGAAACTGCATTCATAATTCCGCTGACGGCCTGATTCTCCATGGAAAAAAACAGAGCTTCTGTCAGGTCATCCACGTGGATGAACGATACCGGCTGGTCCCCGTTTCCTAATTTCCCTCCCAGCCCGATGCTAAAGGGTTTATACATTTTGGCCAGCGCTCCCCCCGAAGAACCCAGTACCACCCCGAGCCGGAAAATGATTATACGGGTTGAAGTTTCTGCTTTCAGAGCTTCCTGTTCCCATAACTTGCAAACATGTGCTAGGAACGAATCTGAATAGCCTGTGCTGGCTTCGTTATGGGTATGAACGCTATCATAAATCCCGATGGCGGATGCAGAGAGAAAAACGGCAGGCTTTTGCCGGGCCAGATTGATCGCAGAAACAATTTTTCGTGTCGTGTTCACCCGGCTGTCGATGAGCTCCTGCTTGTAAGCCGGCGTCCATTTCATTGAGACAGAGGCCCCGGCAAGATTTATTACCGCGTCGGTTCCCTCAATTATTTCTTTCAGAAACACATCGTCGGGCATTGAAAGGGAATCACGGTTTATTATCCTGACATTCCATCCCTTTTCCCGGATTTTCTTTATAAGGGCCTGGCCGATAAAACCGGAAGCCCCGCTGAGTGCAAGGATCATACTATTTTTTTTCGTAAAGTTATGGATTTCTTTAAATTTGCTTTACTTTTATAGTCCGAAAAATTGTCATATCTTGAACCTTACTCATTAACCGCTATAATTAGAATACCAGTCATGGATTACGACGAACAGACAAAATTATTTTCCGAATTTCCTCCCATATCCACAAAGTATTGGGAGGAAAAGATCCTGGCCGACCTCAAGGGTGCAGACTATGATAAAAAACTTATTTGGAAAAGCGATGAGGGATTCAATGTAAGACCCTATTATCGCGCCGAAGATCTCCATGGACTGGAATACCTCCATGCGCTTCCGGGTAATTCGCCCTATGTGCGTGGCCTGAAGAAGGAAAACAACAATTGGGGTATTCGCCAGGATTTCGCTACTGCTGACATTGCAGAGGCCAATACCCTTGCAAATCAAGCCATTTCGAAAGGGGTGGATGCAGTCGGATTAAAGGCCATCAACATTTCCACGCACAAGCAGATGAGTGAGTTGCTTGCCGGTATCCCATTGAATACAACCGGCATCAACTTCATCGCCTCCCCCTCCTTTCCGCTTACCATCGAACTGTTCATTTATGAAGTCGGCCACCGGGGCGAAGGCGCTGAAAACATACATGGTTCCATTAACTTTGACCCGATCAGCTACCTGTTGCTCCATGGAGATTTTTATATGGACTGGGAGCACAATTTATCAGAAGCGGAATACCTGCTGAATACCATTCAGGCCAGGCTCCCGCACTTTAAGGCGATCACCGTCAATGGCCATTATTTCCAGAATGCAGGTTCTTCACTTGTTCAGGAACTGGCTTTCAGCCTGGCTTCCGCCAATGAATACCTTGCCGGATTGACTTCAAAAGGGTTTTCTGTGGATGCCATTGCTCCCTATATGCAGTTTTCGCTGGGCATAGGATCGAACTATTTTATGGAAATCGCCAAACTGAGAGCTGCCCGCCTCCTGTGGACCAGGATGGTGGAACAATATCAGCCCAAAAATGAGGATTCACTGAAGTTGCACATTCATTCTACAACGGCCCTGTGGAATAAATCGATCTATGATCCCTATGTGAACATCCTGAGAACCACCACCGAAGGGATGTCGGCGGCCCTTGGAAATGCCGATACCATTGCCATCCTGCCATTCGACGTTGCATTTAAGGATCCCGATGAAATTTCACTAAGGATTGCCCGTAACCAGCAGTTCGTATTAAAGGAGGAATCTTACCTGGATAAAATAATCGACCCGGCCGGAGGCTCTTATTACATTGAAAATTTAACGCACTCCATTGCACAACATGCCTGGCAGCTTTTCAAGGAGGTGGAATCACGCGGGGGAATGATCGAGTGCATTAAAACGGGATTTATCCAGGATGAGGTTGAACGAAGCCGTCATCAAAAGGAGATGGATATTGAACAACGCAAAACGGTCATCCTGGGAACCAACCAGTATCCGAATCCCCTGGAGACCATGGCAGGAAAGATCCAGGAACCTGAAGAGGTCCAGGTAAGCAATGCATCCACCTATAAGAAACTGACTCCTTTCCGTGGTTCTATGGCTTTTGAAAAGGTCAGGATTGCAACAGAGAATTTTGTTAAAAAGGGAAACAAACGTCCGGCGGTATTTCTTTTTACCATGGGGAACCTGGCTATGCTCAGGGCCCGTGCAGGTTTTGCCACGAACTTTTTTGGTTGTGCAGGATATGAGATTTTTGATAACCAGGGTTTTTCAACGATCGATGAAGGTGTGGAGGCAGCCTTAAATTCAAGGGCTGAAATCGTTGTCATCTGTAGTTCAGATGAGGAATATGGTGCGATTGTGCCAGAAATTTCAGATAAAATCAAATTGGCCAACAGAAAAATCCGGATCCTGGTTGCAGGTTATCCGAAAGAGCTGGTTGAGCCGCTTAAAAAGGCCGGGGTGGATGATTTTATTCACCTCAAAAGCAACTTGCTTGAAACCCTGCGGAATTCGCAGGTACAACTCGGAATTATTTAGTAGGCACGCTTTGATCTATTGACCATCATGAACGAACCAAATGGGAATACAAATTCTGTAAAGGCATCCAAGGGTCCTCTTAAAATCCTGGTTGCCGAAGACAATTCCATTAATCTCAGGTTGATCACTGCAGCATTGCTGCGTGCCGGCCATCAGGTTGATGCTGCAATGGATGGAGCCCAGGCTGTGGCCCTGTTCACCAAGAACTCCTATGACGCTGTCCTGATGGATATCATGATGCCGGTGATGGATGGCATTTCGGCCACGCTTGAAATCAGGAAAATTGAAGCCGGGCGCAATACCGGACAAAACGGCAGGGTAAAAATCATCGCAATAACCGCGAATGCATTTGAGGATGACCGCACCAAGTTTTTTGAAGCAGGGATGGACTACTATATGAACAAACCATTGGAGATTGATGAGTTGCACAGAATCCTGAGTGTATAACCAAAAGAAAATGAGCAGAAAACAGTCTTCGCTTCGTCCTTTTTTAGCTCCCATGATCATTTACCTGGCCGGTGTGATTATTTATGCATTGGCCTGGAGTTATATTGACCGGAGGAACATCCTTCATAACATTGATGAAAAACTTCTTGAAGTTGCCCGGAATGTAAAGTACATTTTACCTGACGATTTTCACGACCGGGCCATAGGTAAAGGATTAATCTCCAATGCAGAGGATAAACGGAATGTCGAACTGCTTACAAAGTTCACCAAGGTTTCCAAATTAACCTACCTGTACACCGCAGTTGTCCGTGACGGGAAGGTATATTTCACCTCTTCCAGTGTCAGTGACAATGATATTAAAAAGAATGAACTGCCCTATTATTGGCAGGACTATCCGGAAGCAACATCCGAATTTAAGGCGACCATCCAGTCCGACAAGCCAACTTTTGAATTATCCACCGACCGGTGGGGCTCCTTCAGAAGTGCGATCCTGTGCGAAACATCACCGGGAGGACAGAAATACCTGGTGGGAGCCGATATGAATACCAGTTTTGTGAATCTTCAGATCCTCAAGGGGATTGGCTCTATTTTTTTCGGAGCCTTCTGCTTCCTGATCTTTATGATCCCATTTTTTATCGTGCTTCGGAATTTTTACAGAAACCACTCTTTCCATCTTGAAAAGGAAATTCTGGACCGCAAACAGGCTGAAGCCAAACTGGAACAATATAAGATCCATCTTGAAGAAATTGTCCGCCGGCGTACGGAACAGCTCCATAAGGAAATTTCTGACCGGGAATTGGTAGAGGTCGAACTTGAGAAAGCAAAAGAAATAGCCATCCGTGAAAGCAGGGCCAAGTCCATCTTTCTGGCAAACATGAGCCATGAAATAAGAACCCCGATGAATGGCGTTATTGGGATGGCCAATATTCTCAAGGATACTGAATTGAATGACCAGCAGCGGGAGTACCTCGATATCATCGAGATCTCGGGAAACAATTTGCTGTCGATCATCAATGATATTCTCGATTTTTCGAAAATCGAAGCCGGGCAGATCGATCTGGAAAATATTCCCTTCAACCTGATGAAGCAGGTCGAGGAGATTTTGAAGATCCAGCATGTTAAAGCGGAAGGGAAAGGGCTGAAACTATTTTTCATGATCTCTCCTGAATTGCCCGACCAGGTGAAGGGTGACCCGGTCAGGTTTAAACAAATTATTTCGAACCTCACCTCCAATGCAATAAAATTCACCCATGAGGGCAGTATAACCATTTCATTGGAAATGGTTACACAGGATGCCGGGACACTCATGGTTCGCTGTAATGTGAAAGATACCGGGATAGGGATATCCCCGAACGGCCGTGAAAAACTTTTCAAAGAGTTTTCACAAACAGATGCATACACCACCCGAAAGTATGGCGGAACGGGACTGGGTCTGAAAATCTCAAAGGATCTCTCGCACATTATGGGAGGCGATATCGGAGTTGAGAGTGAAGAGGGAAAAGGATCCAATTTCTGGTTTACCGTGTTATTCCAGAAAATAGATCAGGCAGATATTGATCTGTTGAAGCATGAAAATCTGAATCACAGGTCGAAGTCATTGTCAATCCTGATGGTTGAGGATAATTACATCAGCCAGAAAGTGGCAAAATCAGCCCTCCAGCGCGAAGGTTATGTTGATATTGAGATTGCCGAGAACGGAAAGGTTGCCGTAAAAATGTTCAGTGAAAAGGAATATCACATTGTTTTGATGGATATCCGGATGCCCGTGATGGATGGGTTGGAAGCTACTGAGAAATTCCGGGAACTCGAACGAAATAATCCCAGCCGAACCCCCACTACCATTGTTGCTTTTACAGCGTATGCCATTGAGGGAGACCGTGAGCGTTTTATTTCAGCAGGCATGGACGACTATATTGCCAAACCATTCCAGCCGGAAGAGTTGATCCGGGTCATTGAGAAGTATGCAGTCAAGCACCGGTTCCGCACCCAGCGCCCCTTAAAAATTCTCCTGGCTGAAGATAATAAGATCAACCAGAAAGTGGCATCCAAAACACTGGAATCGTTCGGACATCATGTCGATGTGGTTGAAAACGGCCTCGAGGCCATTGAAAAGGTAAAGGAGCATTCGTACGATCTGATCATGATGGATCTTGAAATGCCTGAAATGAACGGGATTGAAGCTACCCGCGTTATACGGAAAATGGAATCAGACAATGTACTTACCGGTGTTGACCGTAAGAAAATAAAAATTGTCGCTTTGACAGCCCATTCAACCATTGAGGACAAGGTACGTTGCCAGGAGGTTGGAATGGATGATTATATCAGCAAACCGTTCAGGCAAAGTGAAATTGCCAGGGCACTGCAAATCTAAACTACAACGATGAAGAAGACCTGTTTAGTGCTGATCTGTTCCCTTGTAATGGGGTTCGTGAGCCCACTTCTGGCCCAGGATGAAAAAGTACTTTCTGAAATTGAAGACGAAAAGGGCACAGAGGGACCCTCCCTGGTACTCGGAGCCGATGTTTTTAGCCGGTACATCTGGAGAGGTTATGATTACGGCAATTCGCCAGCAATACAGCCCAATATTTGCTTTTCCTGGAAAGGATTGAACATTGGTTCGTGGGGATCCTATGCCTTTGCAAAACGCAGCATCGAAGTCAATGATACCACCATTGTTGACGCAGGAAATTATGCTGAAGTGGATCTCTATATTTCCTATACCTATAAATGGTTTACCCTGATGTTTTTTGACTTTTTTATTCCGAATGGCCTGAATCCCAACGAAGGGAACAATTATTTTGACTACAGGAATGCCACCACCGGTCATACCTTGGAAGGTAGCCTGACATTTGACGGACCTGAAAAATTTCCCATTCAGGTCATGGTGGGCACCCTGTTTTACGGTGCAGATAAGGATAAAGATTCCAGCGGGGTATATGGCGCCGGGACAAAAAACAACTTCTCGACCTATATTGAACTTGCCTATAAAATCCATTTGAAGAAAATAAATATGGATCTCAGGCCCTTCATCGGGGGTACCCCGTTCGGGAGTGCCTGGTACGGGCCCTATGCCGGCATTACAAATCTCGGGCTGACAGCGAAGAAATCGATTGCGATCACACCCCAGTATGCTCTTCCGGTGCAGGTTTCACTGATCACCAATCCCCAGGCTCAGAACCTCTTTCTTGTTTTTGGAATTTCACTTTGATACCTACATCATACTATCTAACGAACGATGAGACCAGATTTTAAAAATGTTGAATTAATGCAATCTCCAGGAGGAAAGGCATTTTCCGAATGGGAGAAGGAGGCAGGAATTCAGGAAAGTTGGAAAACCCCTGAGCAGATCCCTGTGAAGCCGGTTTATGGCGAAAGCGATTTGCTTGAGATGGAGCATCTCAACTATGCAGCCGGACTGCCGCCATTTCTCAGGGGGCCCTATTCCACCATGTATGTTATGTCGCCATGGACGATCCGCCAGTATGCCGGATTTTCGACGGCTGAGGAATCGAATGCTTTTTATCGCCGGAACCTGAAGGCCGGACAAAAAGGGTTATCTGTTGCCTTTGATCTTGCCACACACCGGGGTTATGACTCGGATCACGAACGTGTGGTGGGAGATGTGGGAAAAGCCGGCGTTGCCATCGATTCCATCCTTGATATGAAGATCCTTTTTGACCAGATCCCGCTGGATATCATGTCGGTTTCCATGACCATGAACGGGGCCGTGCTGCCAATTCTCGCATTCTATATTGTTGCTGCGGAGGAACAGGGCGTTCCCATGGCCAAGCTCATCGGAACGATCCAGAACGATATCCTGAAAGAATTCATGGTTCGGAATACCTACATTTACCCGCCGGCCCCCTCCATGAAGATCATTGCAGACATCTTCGAATTCACCTCGAAGAACATGCCCAAGTTCAATTCGATTTCCATCAGCGGATATCACATGCAGGAGGCTGGCGCAACTGCAGATATTGAGCTTGCATACACCCTGGCCGATGGGCTTGAGTATCTCCGTGCCGGAATCAATGCCGGGATGGACATCGATACCTTTGCTCCGCGTCTGTCATTCTTCTGGGGTGCCGGGATGAATCATTTTATGGAAATTGCCAAGATGCGCGCTGCCCGTTTGCTTTGGGCAAAGATTGTAAAGCAGTTCAATCCGAAGAACCCGAAATCAATGGCCCTTCGTACGCATACCCAAACCTCGGGCTGGAGCCTCACCGAACAGGATCCATTCAACAATGTGACCCGCACCTGCGTGGAAGCCCTGGCAGCAGCCCTTGGTCATACGCAGTCGCTGCACACCAATGCACTGGATGAGGCCATCGCTTTGCCAACCGATTTTTCAGCACGCATCGCCCGGAATACCCAGATTTATCTCCTGGAAGAGACACAAATCTGCCGTTCCGTTGATCCCTGGGCGGGGTCATATTATGTGGAGATGCTGACGCATGAAATAGCCCACAAAGCCTGGGCGCTGATCGAAGAGGTGGAGGTACTGGGTGGAATGGCCAAGGCCATTGAAACAGGCATCCCTAAAATGCGCATTGAAGAGGCTTCGGCCCGAAAACAGGCAAGGATCGACACAGGAAAAGATAAGATTGTTGGTGTAAACCTGAACAGGCTGGAGAAGGAAGATCCGATCGAGATCCTTGATGTCGACAATGCCGCAGTTCGTGAGTCGCAGGTGCTGAGATTGAAGCAACTGAGGGCAAACCGTGATAATGGAGCTGTTCTGGAAGCACTGGATGCCCTGACAAAATCAGCGGAAACAGGGGAGGGCAACCTCCTGGCACTGGCGATTGATGCAGCACGCAAAAGGGCCTCGCTTGGTGAAATTTCATTTGCACTTGAAAAAATTTACGGAAGGTACAAAGCTGTGATACGAAGCATCTCGGGAATTTATTCCTCGGAATCAAAAGATAATGCGCTCTTCTCCAGGGCACGTGAACTTGCCGACAAGTTTGCGGAAATGGAGGGCCGCCGGCCCCGCATCATGATCGCGAAAATGGGACAGGATGGCCATGACCGTGGCGCCAAAGTGGTTGCAACGGGCTATGCCGATATCGGGTTCGATGTTGATATTGGTCCTTTGTTCCAGACACCTGCAGAATCTGCAAAGCAGGCTGTTGAGAATGATGTGCATATTCTGGGCGTGTCGAGCCTTGCAGCCGGCCATAAAACGCTGGTACCCCAGGTGATCGAGGAACTGAAAAAGTTAGGACGTGACGACATCATGGTCATCGTTGGAGGAGTAATTCCTCCACAGGATTATGAATTTCTTTACCATGCCGGCGCCGCGGCCATCTTCGGGCCCGGTACGGTGATCCCCGAAGCAGGAATCAAGTTACTTGAGATCCTGATCGAAAGCCGGAAATAGTTCATGGAACTTCAATCCGTTACCCTGCCCAACGGCATCCGGCTTGTTCATTCCCCAGTTTCAAACCCGGTGGCCCATTGTGGTTTGTTTATCCACGCTGGTTCCCGCGAAGAGAGGGAAACCGAACATGGCATTGCCCATTTCATTGAGCATACCATCTTTAAAGGCACCGAAAGACGAAATCTCTTTCAGGTGCTGAACCGGCTTGAAAATGTTGGCGCCGATCTGAACGCCTATACCGGGAAAGAGGAAACCTGCATTTATGCTTCCTTTCTCAGCGAATATTACGACCGCACCCTTGAGTTGTTCCAGGATATATTTTTTCATCCGACCTTTCCCGGGAAGGAGCTGGAACGGGAAAAACAGGTGGTGATCGATGAGATCAGGTCGTACCAGGATACCCCGGCTGAGCAGATCTTTGATGATTTCGAAGACCTGGTTTTTGCGGGCCACCCGCTCGGAAAAAATATCATGGGCACGGCCGGGAGCTTAAAAAAACTGAAACAGCGGGATGTGCTGGATTTCATTCGGCGGAATTACAGGCTGGATGAGGTGGTCATTGCATCGGTTGGCAATATTCAATTCGATAAGCTTGTCAGATCAGTCAGCAAACACTTTCTCCAATATCCTGACCGCGGCATGAGTCAGCCCAGGATCGCCTTTCAGGATTATCATCCATTTGCAGAAACCCGGAAGAAAAGGACTTGCCAGGTCCACTGCCTGGTTGGTGCCCCTGCCTATCCCTATAGTCACGATCGGCGGATTCCCCTGGCCCTGCTCAACAACATGCTGGGCGGTCCCGTCATGAATTCGAGGCTGGCACTGGCCTTGCGTGAACGCAACGGGCTGACATACCACAATGAATCCAATTATACCGCCTATTCCGATGCAGGAATCATACACATCTACTTCGGTACCGACCCGGTTCATTATGAAAAGGCGCTGACCATTGTACATAAGGAGTTGAAACGGATTCGTGAACAGCGGTTAAGTCCTGTGCAGCTGAGTGTCATTAAAAAGCAGCTTACCGGTCAGCTGGCCATTGCACAGGAATCAAATCTCTCGGCGATGATGGCTATCGGGAAGAGCTTCCTCCTGCAGAACCGGTTCGATCCGGTTGAGCTTATCATTGAACGGATACAATCGACCACTGCCGCCGAGCTGCTTGAAATTGCCAACGAAATTTTTGAAGAAAAGAAGTTGAGCATGCTGACTTTCATGTCGGCCAAATGATGCGCAATATAAACGAAACCGTTATGAGTGAATCAACCCTTCAGGACTACGCCGAAGCCCACACAACTCCCGAAAGTCCCGTTCTGGCCAGGCTGAATCGCGAGACCCACCTTTCACAGGTGTATCCGCAAATGCTCTCAGGACACCTGCAGGGCACTTTGCTGCGCATGTTTTGTCAGATGATGAAACCGGAAAGAGTGCTCGAAATAGGCACATTCACCGGATATTCAGCACTTAACCTGGCGATAGGGTTGGGGGAGAACTCATCAGGCCAGGTTCATACCATCGAAATTAACCCGGAGCAGGAACTTGGGATCCGGAAGTTTATTCAGGAAGCAGGGCTTGAAAACAGGGTTATCCTCCACATTGGCGACGCCTGTGAAATTATACCTGCCCTGAATGAGATATGGGACCTTGTTTTCATCGATGCAGATAAACCCAATTACCTGAATTATTATCACCTGGTTCTTCCCCGGGTGCGTCGGGGTGGTTTTATTGTTGCCGACAATGTTCTATGGGATGGAAAGGTAACTGGCGATCCGGCAAAAATGGATAGGGACACCCGCGGGATTGTTGAATTCAATGACTTCGTGCACCAGGATGATGCTGTTGAAAACATGATATTGCCATTGAGGGACGGGCTGATGCTGATCAGGAAGAGGTAACAGGCCTGCACCGGCAGAAGTTATCCCACTTTAAACTGGAATTTCACCTGGGACAAATCTTCATTTGCCTGGATGATTTTCTTTTTCAGATCCTCTTTGAAGGCGACCATTTTCTTGTGCAATGCTTCATCTCCGACGGCGAGAATTTCTGCAGCCAGGATGGCGGCATTCTGGGCGCCATTGATGCTGACCGTGGCAACCGGAATTCCCGGGGGCATCTGGACGATGGCCAGGAGGGCATCGAGTCCGTCAAGAGAGGCTTTGATCGGCACGCCAATGACAGGCAAGGTGGTCATGGCTGCAATTACGCCAGGAAGATGGGCTGCCATGCCGGCAGCGGCAATGATTACCCGTATTCCCCTGCGGTGCGCATTTTTGGCGAACTCCTCCACTTTCTCAGGCGTCCGGTGGGCCGATAGGGCATTCATTTCAAAAGGAATTTGCATTTCATCCAGAAATTTGGCCGCAGCTTCCATGACCGGGAGGTCGGAGGTGCTTCCCATGATAATGCTTACTTTAGGTTCCATATGAAGGTTGAATTCATGTTTCATGACAAAAGTAGCGATAAATTCACTACTTTTGCATACAACTGACAATTGATTGGTTATGGCAAATGTAAAGGTCCGGGAATTGGTATTTGAGAAATTTATCACCCGGGAAGAGATTGATGCAGCAGTTCAAAAAGTGGCGGACCGGATCAACCGCGATTATGTCGGGAAGAACCCGCTCCTTCTGGCCATTCTTAACGGTGCATTTATCTTTGCCTCTGACCTGATGCGAAAACTGACCATTCCATGTGAAATATCTTTTGTGAAGTACGCCTCCTATTCCGGAACACTTACCACATCGAAGGTGAAGGAGCTGATCGGCGTGAACGAAGAACTTGAGGGCCGGCATGTCATTGTCGTGGAGGACATTGTCGATACCGGCATCACCATGCATAAATTGCTTCAGGATATCCATGCAAAAAAACCATTGGATGTAAAGGTTGCCTGCTTTTGTTTTAAGGCTGAGGCGTTCCAGAAAAATTTCACCATTGACTACCTTGGATTGGTGATTCCAAATGACTTCATCGTAGGTTACGGCCTGGATTATGACGGACATGGACGGAATTATCCCGAAATTTATAAACTAGTTAAATAATCTGTGCAATGTTCAATCTGATCCTCTTTGGCCCACCGGGTGCTGGTAAGGGAACCCAGGCCATTAAAATTGCTGAAAAATTCGGCTGGAAGCATATTTCAACGGGCGATATCCTCCGCGCGGAGGTGAGCCAGGGAACCCCGCTGGGGTTAAAGGTAAAAGCTGTAATGGAAGCGGGCCATCTCGTTTCGGATGAACTGCTGATCGAGATCATGGAGTCGGTATTTGTTAACAACACGACAGTCACAGGATTTGTACTTGATGGTTTCCCCCGGACGCAGAAACAGGCACAGGAACTCGATCAGATGCTCTCGACCCATGGCCAGAAGGTGTCAATGGTCCTTGCACTGGAGGTGAACGAGGAAGAACTTGTCAAACGATTGCTGAAACGTGCCCAGGACCAGGGACGCAAGGATGATACCGAAGAGGTGATCAAGAACCGCCTTGTTCAGTATCACCACCATACCAAACCGTTGATTGATTATTACAAAAACAAGAATCTCTATACGGAAGTTTTTGGTGAAGGAACAATAGATCAAATATTTGAACAACTTTGTACTGTTATTAAACCCTGATCCCCCTTGTCAGATTCAAACTTTGTCGACTATGTAAAAATACACTGTGCTTCCGGGAACGGCGGGGCAGGGTCGAGACATTTTATGCGTACCCGCACCAATGCACACGGAGGTCCCGACGGAGGTGACGGCGGCCGGGGCGGCCATGTCATCCTTAAAGGAAACAGCCAGTTCTGGACGTTACTGCATCTGAAATTTACAAAACACCTGAAAGCCGAACATGGGGGGGCAGGTTCAAAGCAACTTATGCACGGGGCCAATGGCAAGGATATTTTTATCGATGTGCCCCTTGGAACAGTTGCCAGGGATGCAGAGACCGGTGCATTTGAATATGAAATAACGGAGGATGGACAAACCTTTATCCTGGTCCCGGGCGGCCGTGGAGGGTTAGGGAATGATCACTTTAAAACACCTACGCGTCAGGCACCGAAATTCGCACAGCCGGGAGAATCCGGACTTGAAATGTGGAAGGTCCTGGAGCTAAAACTGTTGGCCGATGTCGGGCTGGTCGGCTTTCCCAATGCCGGTAAATCCACCCTTTTATCGGTTATTTCAGCTGCCAAACCGCAGATTGCCGATTACCCGTTTACCACCCTGGTTCCCAACCTGGGTATTGTGAGGTATCATGATAATAAGTCATTTGTCATGGCCGATATTCCCGGCATTATCGAGGGAGCTCACGAGGGAAAAGGGCTGGGATTGAGATTTTTACGCCACATTGAGCGCAATTCAACCCTGCTGTTCATGGTACCGGTCGATTCCAAGGATATACGCAAGGAATATCTCATACTTCTGAATGAACTCGGGCAATACAACCCTGAATTGCTTGATAAGACCAGGGTCCTGGCCGTCACCAAGGCTGACCTGGCCGACGATGAGATCATCCGCGATATAAAGAAGGATCTGCCTGAAATACCTGTGGTTTTTATCTCGTCACATAAAAAAACCGGACTCGAAAAATTGAAGCAGATGTTGTGGGAGGAATTAATCCGTGATGCGTGACGCGTGAAGCGTGACAAAAAACCACATGATGCTGGACAGCTTAAGATCCATCGACCAGAACGTTTTTTTTTTCCTTAACGGGCTTCACTGTGCTTTTTTCGATCAGGTCATGTTCTGGGGAACCAAATCTTTGATTTGGCTTCCGCTCTATCTGATCCTTTTTTACCTTGTCTTCAGGAAATACAGGTGGCAGGGGTTGTGGATACTCCTGTTTGCAGCCCTCATGATCCTGTTGAGTGACCAGTTGTCCAACGTTTTCAAGGAATGGATCGTCCGCCTTCGTCCTACACACGAGCCTGGCCTGACGGGGATACACACGGTGAACGGTTATGTTGGAGGTCAGCTGGGGTTTTATTCTGCACACGCCTCAACAACGATGGCTGTTGCCCTCTTCCTGATTATCATTCTGGGAAACAGCTACCGCTATTTTTCTCCGCTTATCCTTCTTTGGGCTGTGTTCATGGGCTACACCAGGATCTACCTCGGGGTTCATTACCCGGGTGATATATTAGCCGGGTGGCTGGCGGGTACCCTCATCGGGTTTTGTTTCGGTGTGGGATGCCTGCAGTTTGTCCGGAAACGGGTGGAGTAGCATACCAATTCCGGGATATCTACGTTTATAATTGACTTAATCAAAGATAAGAATGAAAAAAAAGTTGATAATCATAACATTACTGATTTTTACTTTCTCGCAGGCAACATTCACCACCTATGCCAAAGGTTCGCTGGATCCGGTGAAGTTGGGAACCTGGGTGATAAATATTGGCCTGGGGCCGGGTACGCATGCTTTTGGCAATGGCGCAGGATTTGGACCCGCCCTGAAGGGCTCCTTTGAAACCGGGATGTTTGATCTGGGACCCGGGGTGATCACCCTGGGCGGTGAAGCCGCCTTTTCATTTTTCAGTCAGCATTACGGGCAGGACTGGAATGAAACCTGGGTGAATTTTATGTTTGGGGCACGTGCGGCTTACCATTATGGCTGGAATGTTGAAGGACTTGACACATACGGCGGTGTGCCGCTGGGAATAGGGTTTAGTGCACATGCTGTTGATGAAAATCCGGGGAGCAAGGGATATTCACCGGTTTATCCATACGTCGGCATCTTCTTTGGCGCCTCCTATTTTTTCACAAAATCGTTCGGGATCAACGGGGAGTTTGGTTATAATTCCACCTATGCCAATATTGGAGTGATCTTCAAACTGAAGTAGGGGACAGGATCAATAACCGTAAACCCGGCCTTCAAATCGTTCAACCTTGATTTTCATCACATTAACTTCACGAATGGAGGGTGGGTTGAATTTGAATTCTCCTTTGGCATAATGTGCCATAACGAGTTGGAAAACAGCTTTCTTTTCTTCCGGTTCATTGATGAATTCCACCTTCCCGTAACACAACACACTCCGGTATTTCATGCTCCATGAACAGGCGACCTCTTCATTCTGGTAGCGCAGTAAATGATCAGTGGTGAAATTGATGCAAACTTCCGGATGTTGTTTTAAAATATCAACCTTCTTGCCATTTTGGGCACCATGAAGATAGATCATTCCGTCGCTGTAGCCGAAATTCATGGGGATAACATAGGGTTTGCCATCCATATCGGTCATGGCTACATGACAAACCTGGCAACGCTGAATGATATCAACGAGTTCCCGGTTCTCAGAAATTGCGCGTGCTCTCATCGTATCTGACTTAACGTTCCGGCAAAGATACATAAATTGATTTTGTGATAAATTCATTTAATGAATCTACTGACTTCCACAGGCAGCCTGTATGAAATGTGAAAAATGTCATGTACATTTGATTGTGACAATCTCACGCTTCACGCCCCAACGCAATCATGCCGGAAAAAGTAAATGAACGAACCATTTTTTCTCTGCTGGAGGTCACCCTCAGCATCCGGAAAACCCTTGAGGAGAGATATACCAGTTCCTTTTGGGTTAAGGCGGAGATGAATAAACTGAACCTCTACCCCCAATCCGGACATTGTTACCCCGACCTGGTTGAAAAAACCGATGGTAAGATTGTGGCGGAAATAAGATCAACCATCTGGAAAGATGATTTTCAGAGAATCAATGATAATTTTCTGAACATCCTGCATGAACCATTGAAAAACGGGATCAATATTCTTTTCTCGGCGAGGGTGTCCTATCATCCGGTGCATGGCCTGAGTCTAAGGATCCTCGATATTGATCCTTCCTGGTCGCTGGGGGAACTCGAGAAGGAAAAACAGCAGACCATTGAAAAAATGCGCAGGGAGGGTCTTTTTGACCGGAACAGATCCCTTGCGCTCGCCCTGCTTCCAAAACGAATAGCCATCATCTCAGTCGGGACGAGTAAAGGTTATGCTGATTTCCGGAAGGTTATTGATGGCAACGGCTGGGGATACAATTTTTTCCACATGCTTTTTCCCGCCTTGCTCCAGGGTGAAAATGCAGTGGAATCCCTGATCGCCGCCCTCGAAAAGATCAGGAGTGTGAAATCCCATTTCGATGTGGTTGCCATCATCCGGGGTGGAGGAGGGGATGTTGGTTTGACATGCTACAACAACTATATGCTGTCGAAAGCAATCGCACTGTTCCCGCTTCCTGTCATCACAGGGATCGGCCATTCAACCAATGAAACCGTGGCCGAGATGGTTGCATTCCACAATACCATAACCCCGACAGACCTGGCAGATTACCTGATCCAGAAATTTCATAATTTTTCGGTTCCTGTCCAAAAGGCTCAAGAAACCATTGTTCAGCATTTCACGCGGATGATCACGGATGAAAAATTAAGGATACTGAACGCGGTGCGGTACTTCAGATCTGTTGCATTGGCAGGACTGACGCAGCGTAAAAATGAAATCAGTCATGAAATCAGGGCATTGCAACAGGAATCAAAATACTGGCTGCAACAGAAACGTGCATCGGATATCCATCAGAATGTACTGCTCATCGAAAAAGGTTCCAGACGGATCCTGATGGCACAGGACCAGGTCATCGGGAGTGCCGGGAAAAACGTGTCAGAGAAAATACAAAATTTCATCCGGGACGAGTTGCAAGTCATTTCAGCAATTGAAAAGAATGTTGAATTGCTGGACCCGGTGAATATTTTAAACCGCGGATACAGCATTACTGTCATGCTGGATGGCGGTAAGGTGTTGAAGACCGTTGATGATGTCGGGCAGGGGGCCAGGTTGAAAACAATGCTGGCCGATGGAAATATAATCAGTATTACCCAATGGGCAGATAAATCGAAAAAACATGAATAAAGAGCCAAACTATTCGGAAGCGTTTAACGAACTCCAGAAAATCGTCTCCGAAATCGAAGGGGGAGATATCTCCGTTGATGAATTGTCAGAAAAGGTCAAGAGAGCCGCCCTGCTGATCAGGATCTGCAAAAATAAACTTACCTCGACCGAAGAAGATGTGTCCCGGATCCTGAAGGAACTTGAATCAGATCGCGGGAGTTGAAATGAAACCGGCGTTACGTGACTATCAAATTTTTCCGTCACGAAAACAGCTTCCGGTAGATCTCCTCGATCTTGCCCACGGTGATGATCTGAATGGAATACCGTTTAAAATCCAATCCTTTGGTATTGTAACGGGAGATGAAAATCCGCTCAAAACCAAGCTTGTCGGCTTCGGAGATGCGTTGTTCCACCCGGTTGATGGGCCTGATTTCACCGCTAAGCCCGACCTCGGCGGCAAAACAACTCTTTGAATCAACAGGGGAGTCCTGGTTTGAAGAGAGTACGGCGGCAACCACAGCCAGGTCAATGGCCGGATCTTCCACCTTGATGCCCCCGGCAATGTTCAGGAAAACATCCTTGTGTCCCAGTTTGAAACCACTGCGTTTTTCAAGTACGGCAAGCAGCATGTTCAGGCGCCGAACGTCAAATCCGGTGGTTGACCGCTGGGGTGTGCCATATACTGCACTGCTCACCAGGGCCTGTGTTTCAATGAGCATCGGGCGCTGTCCCTCCATCATTGCGGCGATTGCAATGCCGCTCACCGCCTCATCCCGCTGGCTGAGCAGTATCTCCGAAGGATTCGATACTTCGCGCAGCCCTGCATCATTCATCTCATAGATTCCAAGTTCGGAAGTTGATCCAAACCGGTTCTTCAATGAACGCAGGATCCGGTAACCATAATTCCGGTCCCCTTCAAATTGCAGCACGGTGTCGACCATGTGCTCCAGGATCTTCGGCCCGGCCAGGCTGCCGTCCTTGGTGATGTGACCGATCAGGAAAACCGGGGTATTGGTCAGTTTTGAATATTTCTGCATCTCCGCTGCACACTCTTTGATCTGTGAAACGCTGCCAGCCGATGACTCGATAAGGTCGGTTTGCAAGGTTTGAATGGAATCGGCAATGATGATGCCGGGACGCAGGGATTCGAGGTGCTGAAAAATCGACTGGGTGTTGGTCTCCGTAAGGATAAAGCAGTTTTCGTTCCTGATTCCAAGCCGTTCGGCCCGCATACGGATCTGCTGGTCACTTTCCTCTCCCGTTATATAAAGAATTTTCTGGTCGTCGCATTTGAGCGCCACCTGTAACATCAGGGTCGACTTGCCAATGCCTGGTTCACCCCCGATCAGGGTGAGCGAACCAGGAACAAGCCCCCCGCCCAACACCCTGTTAAGCTCCTGGTCATGGGTGTTCATGCGGGCTTCATGGCTGAAGGTGACTTCTGAGATTTTGACTGGCGCAACCTGCCTCCGGTCGCCAAAGGAGGCTTTTACCGAACCCTTTTCCTCCCGCTGAATGACCTCTTCAACAAAAGTGTTCCACTCCCCGCATGAATTGCACCGGCCCAGCCATTTGGGGGACTGGGCGCCGCAGTTTTGACAGAAAAATGCAGTTTTAACTTTTGACATCACTGTTAAATATGCACCTTGTGCGCCAGTTCAATGACATGGGTGGTGGAATATCCTTTGGTCAGTTCGATGGTCACTACCTGGCCGCCACGTGCTTTTACCACCTCACTGCCAACGATTTCCTTGCCGTCATAATCCTTGCCTTTTACCAGGATATCCGGCTGAACGAGTTTGATGATTTCCTGTGGGGTATCCTCACCAAACAGGATCACACAATCCACAAATCGCATAGCTGCCAGCGTTATGGCCCGAGCCTCCTGGTTGTTTACCGGACGGTGGGCGCCTTTTATCCGTCTCACCGAATCGTCGGAGTTGAGTCCCACGATCAGTATATTACCCAGGTCGCGGGCTTTGGCCAGGTATTCCACATGCCCGAGATGCAATACATCAAAGCATCCGTTGCTGAATACAATTTTTTTATCCTGGAAACGCCATATTCCGATCTGTTTCTGAAGACGATCCCAGGTATATATTTTCGCTCTAATAATTTCAAGACTTTCCATGGGCTTCTTTATTAAATGAAAGTAGTATCAATGAAATCCCTCCGATCAGCAGGATCATTCCGGTTTGGGCAGTCCAGGCAATCCAGCCCAGGGCCATTCCAGTCGGGCGCAATATACCATACAAAGAAAGAGTTTCCTGGATAATCGCCGGATAAAGTCCGATTCCTCCTGGGGTGATCATGATCCCGACACTTCCGAGAACCAGCGATGAAAGACCGGCACCGGGGGTAAGTGCGCTGGTGTCGGCAAAACAGAAAAAACAGACATACAGCATGAAAAAATAAAGGGTCCAGATGGCAACGGAATAAAAAGCAAAAAGGCCAGGCTGACGCATCTGGCCAAGCGATTTTAATCCTTCCCAAAAGCCAAGGATCAGCTTTTGTATTTTTATGACAAAGCGGGAGGCAACAATCTTTTTACGCATCATGAAAATGAGGGAAATAATCACGGCAATGATGATCATGGATGAAATAAGGAACATCCTGTTCGCAATCGGGTTCTGGAATTTTTCAGCCAGCTTCGGATAAATGCTGGCATTCAGGTAATGGCCGATCGTGCCGGCCTGTGTCACAATCATGAGCAGGAACAGGAGAAAGAAACAAATCATGTCGATGGCCCGTTCAGTAATGACTGTTCCGAATGATTTGTTGAAGGGAATATTCTCGTAACGGGCGAGGATTCCGCACCTGGTTACCTCTCCGAGCCTTGGAAAGGCAAGGTTGGCAAAATATCCAACCATCACGGCAAAAAAGGTGTTTTTGAAGGAGGGTTTATATCCCATGGGTTCAAAAAAAAGCATCCAGCGAAGTGACCGCAGCACATGACTGAGGATCCCCATCACGATGGTCAGGATGACCCAGGAGTAATTTGCTATCCGGAATGAATGGAGGATCTGGTCTTTTTCAAGCGGGGTCAGCCCGCGCAGGGAGAGCCATATGATAAAAATCCCCAGTCCAAGGAACAATATAAATTTAAGAAAGGTGACTACCCGGTTGTTTTTGGATATTTCTTCGGCTGGGATCAGATTCATTATGGTTTTGTTTTACCCTGGATGAGCTTGTTTTTTGAATCGACAAATGCAATGGATGGTTTGAAGTTCTTTGCTTCTTCAAAATCCATGGTGGCATAGGATACAATAATCACAAGGTCGTTGGGTAAAAACTTACGGGCAGCGGCTCCATTCAGGCATATAACACCACTTCCCCTTTTTCCTTTGATTACATATGTTTCAATCCGTTCGCCATTGTTGATGTTCAACACCTGCACCTTCTCAAATTCAATAAGGTTTGAGACCTTCATCAGCGCTTCATCAATGGTGATGCTGCCTATGTAGTTAATGTCAGCGTCAGTGACGGTGGCACGATGGATTTTCGATTTTAAAACTTGAATCTGCATCATGCGGCAAAATTACGAAAAAAGTTCAATATTGTCAATCAGCCGCACATCCCCCAGGAAAACAGCGACAAACGCCATCGCCTTTTCTTTATAGATCCAGTTCTCCAGGGGCATCAGGGTATCTTTGTCGCCTATTTCGAAATATTCAACCCGAAGCGCAGGGTTCTCCTCTATTTTCTTAATGGCCCATTCCTTTAACACCTTCACCGGGATCTTCCCTGCTTTTTTTTTCACCTGTAACAGGATTTCGTAGATTTTCGGCGCCAGATTTCTTTCAGAGATAGTCAGCCGCATGTTCCGTGAACTCATCGCCAGACCGTCGGGTTCCCGGACAGTTTCACAGGGAATGATCTTCACCGGAAGTGAAAAGGACTCAACCATGAAGCGGATGACAGCCAGTTGTTGAAAATCTTTCGTTCCGAAATAGGCCCGGGTGGGTAAAACAATATCAAATAATTTCTTCACAACAATAGCGACACCCCTGAAATGACCCGGCCTGAACTTACCCTCCATCACCTTGTCAAGCATTCCGAATTCAATCTCGAGGGAGGGAATTTCATTTTCAGGATACATTTCGGCGGTTTCCGGCGCAAAAAGCACATTGCATCCGTTCTCCTCCAGCATTTTTGCATCTGAATTGAGTGAGCGCGGATATTTTTCCAGGTCGGCCTTGTTGTTAAACTGAATGGGGTTGACAAACACGCTGCAAACAGTCAGATCATTCTCTTTTGCCGACCGGTGAACAAGGGTCAGATGCCCCTTGTGGAGGGCCCCCATGGTTGGAACAAATCCTATACTTTTACCAGCTTCTCTCTGATGTTGCAGATAGGTTTGTGTTTCCCTGATCGTGGTGAATTGCTTCATGGTCTTGAGATGAATGAAGGTAAAAAGAGCCTGACCTGTTGTTCATGCAAAGTTGCAAAAAAACCATCCTGAATCAACAGGATGGTTCTTAAAAATCGGTACACACAATAAATGTGATCAGAGTGACCCTTCGTCATAGGCTTTTTCGCCATGCAATGCAACATCCAATCCGGCCTTCTCGAGTTCTTCGGGTACCCTTACCCGGGTTATCAGGTTTATCAGGGCAAGCATGATGTAGGTGAAAATAAAGGCATAAGCCGATGCGGCGATGACCGTTATGGTCTGTTTAAAGAAGAACGAACTCTGGCCGAACCACAAGCCCTCCGACAGCACGGCCGGGTTGATGGCCTTGGTGGCGAAAACCCCGAGGAGGATGGTGCCGAGAAAACCGCCTACACCGTGAACACCCCATACATCGAGGGCATCATCCCATTTCAGTTTGTTCTTCAGCTGAACTGCCAGGTAACAGGTCAGCCCGGCTGCCGTACCAATAATGGGAGCGGACCACATGGGGACAAAACCGGCACAGGGGGTGATGGTGGCCAGACCCGCGATGGATCCGGTTAACAATCCAAGCAGTTTGGGCCTCCCTTCGCGGATCCACTCGATACATACCCATGCAGCGGTGGCAAAGGATGCAGCCACATCGGTATTGATAAAGGCCAGGGCTGTGATCTTATCAACCTGCAACTCGCTGCCGGCGTTAAAACCATACCAGCCGAACCAAAGCAGGCCACTTCCGATGGCAACCAGCGGTATGCTGTTTGGAGTAGAATTTTTATCCGTTCGCGCACCCACATAAAACACGGAGGCCAGCGCTGCAAAACCAGCTGTGGCATGAACCACAATTCCCCCGGCGAAGTCAAGAATACCCCATTGCGCAAGTAATCCATTGCCCCATATCATGTGGACGAACGGATAATAAACCATGATCTGCCATACGGTGAGAAAGATCATATAGGAACGAAAAGTGACGCGGTTTACGAAAGCACCGGTGATCAAAGCAGGGGTGATGATGGCAAACATCATCTGGTAAACGATGAATACGATCTCCGGGATCTTGCCATTTCCTGCATAAATAGAGTCGATGGATACTCCATTCAGAAAGATTTTATCAAGGTTGCCAAAAATTCCGCCTGTGCCGCCACTGAAACAGAGTGAATACCCGAAGGTGACCCACAAAACGGTTGTCCATCCGAGCGAGGCGAAGCTCTGGATCATGATCCCCAGGATGTTCCGTTTGGAGGCCAGGCCGCCGTAGAAAAACGCAAGCGCCGGCGTCATTAACATTACCAGGCTGGCCGAAAGGAGCATGAACCCGGTTGAACCTACATCAATAGTGCCCATAAGTAAGATTTTAGATTAGAGATTTACCTTGACATGTGAATTGTTAATTTTTTCACATGCAATGTTAGGGCAGCCGGTCCGATCCTGCAATCCTGTAATATACTGAATTTTAATCAGGTAAAAACGGTGGTGGGTGTAAGTGGATTTCGTAACCAGGCCGGTCCGTCCCCTTAGACCGGGGAATGATGCCCCCCGGCCGATAAGCCGGCCGAAGTCTGGCATTCAACCGTCAGATCTCGACGATTTTATTCTTAATAACATACTTGATCAGCTCGACCGTCGATTTCAGTTCGAGTTTTTTCATGATGTGGTTTTTGTGCGTCTCCACAGTGCGGATGCTGATGTCGAGCTTATCACTGATCTCCTTGTTGATATACCCTTCGGCGAATAGTTTCAGGATCTCGATTTCACGGGTCGTGAGCGGAATGGGTCCTCCCTGCGATGCCACATCCTCCTCCTTTGCTTTGCGTACATAACTTTTAAGCATAATGCGTGAGATGGAATCGGCGAAGAATTCTTCACCTTCATAAATGGCATGAATCGCGCTCAGCAGTTCTTCGCGTGAGGTGTTCTTGGGAAGGTATCCCCTTGCGCCTGCTTTCACCGCATTAAAAATGAAATCCTCATCGGTGTACATCGAAAGGATGAGCACCTTGGTCTGGGGATATTCTGCAGTGATTCGTTTGGTGATTTCTATGCCGTTGGTATCAGGCAAAGAGATATCAAGGATGAGAATATCGGGAGGCTCGATGGCCACCCTGGCAAAACACTCCTTCCCGGTGGATGCTTCGCCGAGAATTTTAATCTCATTTGAACTCATTAACAATGACTTGATGCCATCCCGAACGAGCTGGTGGTCATCCACGAGGAAAATCCTGATTGTCGGCATATGGAATGATGATTGGTACATTAACTTTGATGGTGGTGCCTTTTCCCGGAGCAGACCTGATTTCAATCTGCCCGTTAAGCAAACTCACCCGCTCACGCATGTTGTGAATTCCGTTTCCTCCTGCCTTTCCGGCGAGTGCAGTGGAAAATCCCTTTCCATCGTCACGGATCAGCAGCGATAAAGTTTCGGAATTCCTGCTGAGATTCACCCAAACTTCGCGGGCTTCGGCATGTTTTACTATATTGCTCAGGGCTTCCTGAGTTAACCGGTAGATGTAGGTTTGGGTTTTTTTATCGAGGTTGTCAAAATCCCCCTTGGCTTCGAAATGAATTCTCAACCCGCTGAGTTCTTCCGTATCTGAAAATAAATTTCGGAATGCAATGGCTGGTCCGAAAGCTTCCAGAACTGATGGCATCAGGTTGTTAGAGATCCGGCGAACCTCATCAATGGTCTGGTCAAAATATTTTTTCAGTTCCTGAATGGAGTTTTTGACATCCTTCCCGTCCATGTATAGCAAACTTTCAAGCCTTAGTTTGATGGCGATGAGCAGCTGGCCGATGCCGTCATGCAACTCCCTTGAGAGTCGCTGGCGTTCCATCTCCTCCCCGTCAATCACAGATCGCATCCTCCCAAAACGCTCCTGCTGGAGTTCAGAAGTCTTCACTTTGATCTGCCGGGCCATAATGTTAAAAGATTCGGTCAGGAGACCTATTTCATCCTGCGTTGTCACCGGAAGATCTATGTCAAAATGACCTTCGCCAAGGTTGACCGCGGCATTTTTCAGCATGATGAGTGGTCTGGTGATGTGCCGTGCAATAAAAAAGACACTGGCAAAAAAGATAATAAGGATGAAAATGCTGAGCAGGATTATCTGTGTAAGGGTTTTATAGATGGGAATCATGGCCTCCTGAACATCGATTTCGGCAAGGATCGCCCAGTCAAGTCCCGGAACTGATATCTTTCCATAAGAGGAAAGCACGGGAATACCACGGTAATCTTTGGTAGTGATGATCCCTTCATTTCCATCCAGTGCAGCCGATACCTGCGGTGTTCTCACAACCGTTTGAAGGATCGAGTTGGGCTGGAACCTTGAAGTTGAACGCATGCTGAAATCAATACCCACCAGGTAGGTTTCACCGCTTAAACCCAGTCCGCTCAAAGGATTGTTGTTCAGCATCATGGAATCAAGAGCCTCCATGGAGATCTCAAGCACCAGGGTGCTAAATTCATTTTTGTTTGGAAGATTTTTTCCCGGAATGTGCGTCGCAATGAACATCCGGGGTTTCATCTCTCCACTGTCAAATACTGCATCCAGAATAGCCACAGGTTTTTGCCTCAGGAGTGCATTGATCTGATCAACCCGGAGAATTTTCGGCAAAGGCCCGGGGCTCTCCATGGCGGTGTCTGAAAATTTCTGACGGATGCAGTCTGCGGAGTCCCTGAAAATAATGAACGAGGAAAAATAGGGGAGGAATGTCCGGTATTTTAACAGGTAATTCCTGTCTGAAAGGTTCATGGGTAGAGCGGAGGTGGCAAGGGTCGCGAGATTGGCCGATTCTTTGGAATTTGCAATGAAGATGATGTCGTGTGAACGATCGTAGAAGAATTTTTCGATCTGGTTCCTTTTCACCATGCGAAGTGAGGTGAGCTGATCAAAAGTCCGGTTCATCAGTGCAGTTTTGGTGCTGTAAAATGAAACCGTGCTGATGATGATGATTGCACCCAGACCAAGCAAAACAAAGTAAAGGATGAGTTTTTCGCTGAGCAGGACTTTCTTCATTGAATTTTGCTACTTTTGGATCCATTCGCGCCTGGATCGAAGTTGAGACAGGCAAACATACTAAAAATTCGTTGTTATGTTCCCAATATTTATAAGAGAAACACGTAATAATATTTTCGCCATTTTACTTTTCCTGATGACTCCGGCACTTTTCCTTTTCACGGGCAGGTTGACTGCCCAGGAGAAAATCGTGACATACTATGCTGATCCGTCGTCCGTGCCATCCGATCTTCCCATCAGCATCAAACATTTAACCGCCCATGTCAGTTTTCTGCCTGAAAAGAACCAGGTTACCGGTACTGCCGAATTCACCTTCCTTCCAAACCGGTATCAGATAGACTCCATTGTGTTCTATCTCCCTGACTCCCATGTCTCTTCTGTGATGATAAACGATGAGCCGGTCAAGTATCATCAGACAGGAAGCAACCTGGTAATTAATCCGGATTCTGCTTTTCAACAATCTTTAATCGTCACGCATCACGCGTCATGCGTCACGAATGATACATCACGCTTATCCCGCATCCTGATCAGCTACACCGCCACCCCGCTCGCAGGGGCCATATATTTTATAGGTTGGAAGCCCGAAGAGGCAGGTAAGCGCAGGCAGATATGGGCCCATCGGCCGCATGGCTGGATCCCCTTCATGGAGGGACGCATCACAGTGGATATGTTTGTGACCTTTAACGGCAATTACAAAGTGTTTTCGAATGGAGAACGGATGGAGACCGTGGTAAACTCCGATAGCACCATCACCTGGCATTACGCCATGAAAAAGGATCATCCGTTTTTCTCTACTGCGCTGGTGATTGGCGATTACGACTATCATAGCAGCGAGACTTCACGAGGGGTGCCGCTCGAATACTGGTTTTATAACGGCATGACCGACCGGGTTGCCACCACCTATAAATATACCGAACAGATGTTCGATTTTTTCGAGGAGGAGATGGGCGTTTCCTATCCATATCCTGTTTACCGCGAAGCACCGGTAATCGATTATATGTATGGGGCCATGGAGACCACGACCAGCACGGTGTTTGGTGATTATATGCAGATTGATCCGCGTGCATGGTGGCAACGCAACTACGTGAATGTAAATGCCCACGAACTGGCACATCAGTGGTTTGGCAATTATGTTGCTCACTTTGTCAACCGGGATGTATGGCTCACCGAGAGTTTCGGGACCTATTACGCCAAGATGTTCGAAAAAAGTATTTATGGCGAGGATTATTACCAGAATCTCCGGAACGATGAGATGCTATTAACTTTTGAAGCGGCCTCGAAAAACAATTACCCGGTGGGAGGAACACAGGGTGGGGTCCAGAGGATCTACCAGAAGGGATCGCTGGTCCTTGGGATGCTCAGGAATGTGATGGGTGACCGGGAATTTAAAGATGCGGTCAGGCTCTACCTTCTGAAATATGGATTTAACTATGCAGAAACCAACGATTTTATCCGTTGTACCTACGATGCCACGGGAAAACCCTACAACTGGTTTTTCGATGAATGGATTCTTAGGGGAGGAGAGCCCGATTACAAGGTAACAGATTCCGTGATGAATGATTCGCTGGGAAATCGATCAACACTTTGCAGGGTTTGGCAGGTGCAGGAGATCAACCAGCTGAACGGACTGTTTAAAATGCCGGTCTGCTTTGAGGTGCATTACACTGATGGTTCGGCCGACAGCCTGAAGGTCTGGATCGAGAAACAGTACACCGAGGTCAGGATTCCCAACCCCGGAAAAAAACCGGTTGAATTTGTCTTATTCGATCCCAACAGGAAAATCCTGAAAAAGGCAACATTTGAGCGAACCTTTGACCAACTTGCTGCCCAGGCAGTAAAGGCAAAAAACATGATTGACCGGTATGATGCCTGGGTTGCCTTGCGCGCGGCCCCGGTAGATAAAAAATCAAAAATACTGATCCCGGCATTGCAACGGGAATCATTCTGGCTGATCAGGTCTGAAATTCTAGGGCAACTTGCTGAAGATCATTCACCGGAATCCTTAGAAACATTCAGACAGGCCTTGCGCTACAAAGATGCCAATGTTCGCAAAGCCGCGTTGAAAAACCTGAATCCCCTGCCTGATCTTTTGCAAACCACCGCTGAAGAGATGCTGAATGATTCCAGTTACCTGAATGTGGAACTGGCACTTGGTGCGCTTTGTACATCTTTCCCGGCATTTACCGATCAGTATCTTGAACTGACCAAAGATATGGAGGGATGGCGCGGGAAAAATATCCGGATGAAATGGCTCGAACTGGCCATAATCAGCGGAAGAAAGGAGTTTTTACCCGAACTGATCAGCTATTGCAGCCCGAAATATGAATTTGAAACGCGGATCAATGCATTCAATCTTTTGAAAAAACTGAAATACTCCGACGAGGTGACCGTCGGCTTTGCACAGGTGGCAAGCAAGCATTGGAATAATAAGTTAAGCACAGCAGCGAAGGAATACCTGAAATGAATGATGAATGACGAATGACGAATGACGAATATGATGGGTAAGCAAAAAATTCTGACGCGCACGGTATTGCTGGTCTCTTTTGTGAGTCTCTTTACCGATGTGGCCAGTGAAATGCTTTACCCCATCATGCCGGTTTACCTCACATCCATCGGGTTTTCGGTAATGCTGATCGGAATTTTGGAAGGGGTTGCTGAAGCAGTGGCAGGCGTTAGCAAGGGATATTTTGGGAATTTGTCGGATGTCACCATGAAGCGGGTGCCCTTTGTCAGGGCAGGTTATGTCCTGAGTGCCCTCTCCAAGCCCATGATGGCCCTTTTCGTTTTTCCGGTCTGGATTTTCTTTGCACGCACCCTCGACCGGTTTGGCAAAGGAATCCGCACGAGCGCCCGCGATGCCATGCTCAGCGCCGAAACGACAAAGGAGCACAAAGGAAAAGTGTTTGGATTTCACCGGTCGATGGATACCATCGGAGCTGCCATTGGCCCCATCCTTGCATTGATTTTCCTCTATTTTTACCCCGGTCAGTATAAATGGATGTTCTTTATCGCCTTTTTCCCGGGATTGATCGCCATTGGACTGACTTTCCTGTTAAAGGATAAAGTAACGGGGTTACAAGGTGACAAGGTGACAGGGTTACAGGGTAACAGGGTAAGGGTTGGTTTTTTCTCGTATCTCACTTACTGGAAGAAGGCGTCGCCGGCTTTCCGGTACCTGGTTGCCGGGCTCCTTGTGTTTACGCTCTTTAACAGCTCCGATGCCTTTTTACTCCTGGCCCTGAAGGAACAACATCTTTCTGACACCATGATGATCGGGGTTTACATATTCTACAACCTGGTATATGCCCTGTTTTCCTATCCGATAGGGGCCCTTGCAGATAAAATCGGTCTGAAAACGATGCTGATCAGCGGGCTGTTCCTGTTCGCTGTTGTTTATTCATGCATGGGATTTGTAAACTCGATGCTTATTTTCGGGATCCTGTTCTTTCTTTATGGCCTTTATGCCGCCTCAACCGAAGGGATTTCCAAAGCCCTGTTGTCAAACCTGGCTGATCCGGCGGAAACCGCTACTGCAATCGGTTTTTATAACAGCGCAGCCAGCATTTGTGCCCTGTTATCGAGCAGTTTAGCCGGGTTGCTTTGGTTTACTATCGGATCAAGGGCGATGTTCCTCGTCTCCGGGATCGGCGTGCTTGCTGTAGTTTTCTACCTGATACTGGTCTTGCGCCCGAACAGCCTGAAGCGGCAGGAACTCCCCTGATTTCAATACCCGAAAGAGCATTCCCCGCTGGTTGCGGCGAGGTTTTTCACTCTTTTCAGGCACAATAATTCTGACAGGCAAAAAAAATCCCCGGCATTGCTGCACAGGGATTTTCAACCCATAGAAAACAAAAGGTTTTTATTGAGGTGTCACGTAGATATTCTTCTGGTTACGGTACCCTTGTTTATCCATGTACCAGTCAGAATAGGAAGCACCTGAGGATTGAGCCCACTCGGCAAAGTGCAGGTAGGTCTGAAGGATATCAACAGTCTCGATCGGATATTCGAAATCGACTGGGATCTCGAAAGCCCAGGCCAGGCCTGTTGTTGAGCGGTAGTAGAAACTCTTCGCAGGATCAGAAGCATCACTGTAAGTGCCGAAATATACCGGATTCACCAGTTCAGTTGAGGGCTGGTCTTTCATGTGAATTTCCTTACCTCTTTCCTGGTTGACGAACATGAACGGGTTGAACGGGGCATTGCCGATGCTTGCCTGTGGGGTCTTGAAGTGAACGGTGACAGTTTGTAATTCAGTTTGTACAGTCGGGCCACCAATGATGGTGTTGACCATACCCTGTCCAAGGATTGTATTCACTGCGTCGAACGGAATAATTACAGTGCTGTTGACACTTCCGGCTTCATAGCCTTTCGGATCAATGATTACGGAATTTCCAACTTTGATGCATCCGGTTACACTGGCTACATTTTCAGGAAGGGTTGCCAGGGAGAAACCAAAACCGTTGTTGAGCGAAGCACCGGCAGCCTTGATCTTGAGTTTGGCAACGAGATCGACTACGTTGTTGTTGGCATTGGTGACTGTCTTATAGTTGAAATTCACCACCAGGTCGTTGCAGTCATAATCGCCGTAACCAGGCCAGAGATCTTCGAATACAAAAGTGCCAAAATCAACGGCATTCGGATAGTATGAATTAAATGCACGTTCAGGATCGGTAGGATAGGCATCCAGGTTATCCGGTACGCCGTCACCATCGGTATCAACCCCGGGAGCAAAGACGATGTTGATCACGAGGATCTTGGTATCGACGCCAACGCTGTTGGTTGCGGTCAGAGTCACATTGGTATTGCCTACGATGGTAGGAATCCCGCTGATGGTGTTTCCGTCGAAGGTGAGACCCGGGGGAAGGCCGGTCGCAGTATATACGATGGGTTGTGTTCCGCTGGCATCAACAGTGTAGGTAAATGATTGGTTTTTAACACCGACTGCAGTCAATGGGCTGGTAATGACCGGAGGGATGATGGCCTGTACGATGGTTAGTTTCAGTGTTTTTACATCGGCACCATACTCATTCGTTGCGGTCAGGGTAACATCGTATACATTTGCATCTGAAGGGGTCCCAAAGATGCTGTGGTTGATCTCATCATAGGCCAGTCCTGCAGGAAGTCCGGTAATATTATACTGAATTGTTGCTGAACCATCAGCTGTCAGGATGTACCCTGCGAATTGTTCTCCGGTAGTACCGGATGCGGCAAGGGCACTTGTAATTGTGGGAGGTGTTCCTACTGTAAGTACAAGGGTTTTTGTATCTGTACCGCCGGGGTTATTGGTGGCAGTCAGGGTAATATTATAGGTGCCTGCAACGGTAGGTGTTCCAGTTATCTCATGTGTCGCTTGATTAAAGGTGAGACCTGCAGGAAGGTTTACTGCATTGTAGGTGATCGTGCCGTTTCCGGAAGCAGTAAGTAAATAAGTATAAGGCATATTCACAGTAGTCTTTCCTGTGAGCGCGCTTGTGATTACGGGGGGGGAGGGAGGCTCAACAATGGTAATTTTTAAGGTTTTGGTATCTGTCCCCATCATATTGTCGACCGAAAGGGTGACATTGGTAACACCAACAGCAGTCGGGGTTCCCGAAATTGTACGGGTTGAAGCGTTATATGACAGGCCGGCCGGCAGACCGGTGATGGCATTAAAGGTAAGGGGATCAGTGCCTGTTGCAGTAAAGACATAGGGAGTAAAAGGTTGATTTAACAGTCCTCCGATTTGCAGGGAGCTGGTAATGGTCGGTGCTACCGGGTTATTGCAGGATGGAATGGGAATGTCGTAACCATGTCTTGTGCCGTGTGCCCCATTGTGTGCATTGTCGGGGTTGATTGACGGAGCATAGAGGTCAACATAACCTGTTAAGTTACAGCTGCCTGAGGTTTTGCTCGTTTTTGTGCCTTTTATCTGTGATCCCTGGCTTGCAGGCCCATTTACATTGCCCTGGAGATCAAACTTTTGAGATTCAATCAGGCTTTGCAGCCCAAGGGTTGTAACGGATCCACCTGAAAAGCTGATATCTCCGTTTACCTTCAGGTATTTATTGTTGGTTAAAAGGTTGTTTTGTTGAAATGCGTTGTTGCTGTTGCTGGTTACATAAAACGAGCAGTTATTAATGAGTTTACCTCCACCAGTATTTATGGTCAGCTCTTCGTTTACCGTAAATGTTCCGTTATTCGTAATGGTTCCTTTAATGATGAATTTATTGGAGGTTGATACATTTCCCCAGTTTTCCAGGGTTCCGTCAAAATCAATGGTTCCGCATCCGGCAAAGGACAGGTTCCCATAGTTTTTAATGGTAAAAGAATAATCATCTTTGGGGAGAACCACTGTTCCTGAAGGTGTAACAATCAGGGTTCCTGCGCTGCTGCTCAGGCCGTTTACAGTCAGGGTTCCGCATACCCGCAATGTTCCTCCACTCTTGATGGTGAGATCCTGATATATGGCTGAAGTGGTTACACAAATTACTTCACCCGAGTTTACGGTAAAGTGATCTCTATTTCCATTCCCGGTATTGGTACACCCGGTACTGCAATCGTTGGATAACATGCCTTCGGCTGATTTGTTGGCTGCTTTGCCAAAGGTATAAGTCAGCGTTTTCCCGTTGATCGGAACAGAAACATATTCGTTGTTCCCGGCCGGGGATATTTTTCCTACCCACAATGCGGTAAGACGCGCAGGGACCCTCAAGGTTGTTTTGTACTGTGAATTGGGATCCGTAGCTCCCGTTGCGATTAACTTTCCGTTATTGGCAGGATCATCCTGAAATATCTGTACCACATTCATTGACTGAATGCCTGAATTAACAACAGTGATATTGACATCAACGTTTGTAAAGTTGTCAAATTTAAATGATGCTGCAACCTTTAATTCAGTGAATTTGGTGGGGATTACAGGTGTGTCTTCATTGATTTTTTTGTTACAACCTGTTTGAAATAACATCGACCCGGAAATTATGAGCACGAAGAGGATCGAGGAAATTGTTCTGATAAATGTTTTCATTGTGGGTTTTTGAATTTAGGATTATTGCAAAAGTACAATGATTAAAAAGAGAAGTCAACCTGTAATTAGTAAAGGTAGGGAAAAACCCTCAAAGTGAGCATATAAACGGCAAATTTGTTTCGTAGTCCTTTCCGGGTTCGGCAGCGGAGGGGTGAAAATTATGATTTTTGTCCTCTCAGGAAAGGAAAATACAGATGTGCCAGGGAGCCTGCAACCATGTTGGTGCTGTTTTAAATAATCGCTAACTTTGCAGCCCTTTTTAACAAACATATAAAAGAAAAAATACCTTGGCAGGAAATTCAACTGTGATCGTGGGTTTGAGTGGCGGTGTTGATTCGTCGGTGGCAGCTTACCTGTTAAAGCAGCAGGGCTACCAGGTGATCGGGGTTACCATGGCGATCTGGGACGGTCAGTATAAATCGACCGGCAAGCATGCCTGCTATGGCTCCGATGAGGAAGAGGAAATTCGCGGGGCCAGGGAGGTGGCGGAAAAACTGGATATCCCATATCATGTATTCAACTGTTCGGCCGAGTATAAACAGGCCGTTCTCGACTATTTTAAATCCGAATACCTTGCGGGCCGAACGCCAAACCCATGCATCCAGTGCAACCAGCATATTAAATTCGGGATGTTGCCAGCCATGGCGACAAAAGCAGGCATTCGCTTCGAGTACTTTGCTACCGGTCATTATGCCCGCGTTGGCTTCAGTGAAAAGTACCAGCGTTATATTCTCGAGAAAGCTGCCGACCTGAAAAAAGACCAGACCTACTTTATTCACCGCCTGTCGCAAGAGCAGCTTAAGCAATGCCTTTTCCCCATTGGCGGGTTCAATAAACCCGAGATCAAGGAGCTGGCACGAAAAGTCGGGATCACGACCGAAGACCTGGAGGAGAGCCAGGATTTTTATGCCGGTGATTACAAGGATCTGCTGGATGTTGAGGAAACCCCGGGAAATATCGTTGACTCGAAAGGCACGATGCTTGGACAACACAAGGGCATATGGAATTATACGATCGGGCAGCGCAAAGGGCTTGGCATCGCCTTTTCTGAACCGCTCTACGTCATAGGGCTGAATAAAGAGAACAACACGGTGATCGTGGGAGTGCGCGAAGAGACCTACAATACTTCATTCATTGTTTCCGATCTCGTTTGGGTTGCCCTTTCGGGTCTGGAGCATCCGATGGATTGCACTGCGAAAGTCCGTTCTGCACAGAAGGAACGCGATGCACACATTGAACCCCTGGGAAATGGCGATGTGAAGGTCACCTTCTTTCATCCGAACGATGCAATCACCCCGGGACAATCGGCCGTGTTTTATGACGGGGAGGTTTTACTCGGCGGCGGAATCATTAAGGAACTGGCGTTTTAAGGTGACAAGGTAATAAGGTAACAAGGTAACAAGGTGACAAGGTGACAAGGTAACAAGGTAACAAGGTAACAAGGTGACAAGGTAATAAGGTAACAAGGTAACAAGGTAACAAGGTAACAAGGTATCAAGGGGACAAAGTAACAGGGTAGCTTATCTTCAAATAAAAACATCCACATCAATATGAAAAGACTTTCCATTATTTTCCTTCTCACCACATTTTTGGTGAACGGGTTTTCCCAGAAGGTAAGCACCAGTTCCTGGGATCTGAAGGATTATGTTACTTTCCTGGCCTCCGATTCGCTTAAGGGACGTAAACCCGGTACAGCTGAGATCAATGTGGCAGCGGCATTCATCCGCGATCACTTTCAAAAGGCAGGTTTGACCCTGATGGGAGAAAAGGGTTTCCAGTGGTTCGACATTGTTACTGATGTCACGCTGGGTGCAAAAAATGGCCTTACCCTGAGCAACTATACTGCGACCCTGAAAAAGGATTTCATTCCGCTCTCCTTTTCAACCAGCGCGACCGTCGATGCCCCGGTGATTTTTGCCGGGTATGGTTTCGACATTGATCTCGACAGCCTCAAATGGAGCGATTACAAGGGAGTGGATGTGAAGGGAAAATGGGTGATGGTTTTTCGGGCCGACCCTGACCTGGATAATTCCGACAGTAAATTCATTCCCTACAGTGATGTCCGGACCAAAGTCCTGACCGCCAAAGACCAGGGTGCAGCCGGATTGCTGCTTGTCACCCCGAAAGGAGTTGAAAAAGAGGATAAACTGATGCCCCTGGTTGTTGAAAATAATGAGATCACGGGAGGAATTCCCATCTTCAGCATCACCCGGGAACTGGCAGACAAAATACTTATAAAAAAAGGAATCACCATCGACAGCCTCGAACGTTCCATCGTCTCAACCAAGAGTCCGAAAAGTTTTGAAACCGGTGAAGTATTGTCGGGCACTGCCGACGTGGTGCAGAAAAAGGAACGGACGGCCAACGTTATCGCACTCCTCAAAGGCAGTGACCCTGTTTTAGAGGAGGAGTACCTGGTTATTGGAGCCCATTATGACCACCTTGGATTCGGCGGTCAGGGATCGGGTTCCCGTATGACCGATACCGTGGCTGTTCACAATGGCGCCGATGATAATGCATCAGGTACGGCAATGGTAATGGAACTTGCCAGGCGGCTTGCACCTGAAAAAAACAAACTGAAACGGAGTATCATTTTTGTCGCATTCAGTTCAGAGGAGATCGGGCTGCTTGGATCAAAGTATTTTGTAAATCACCCCCCGGTCGATTTGAAGAAAATCAAGACCATGTTCAATTTTGACATGGTAGGCCGTTTTGACAAAGAGAAGAATTCGATTTCGGTCGGCGGCACAGGCACCTCGGCCGAGGGAGATTCGATTTTAAAATCACTGGAAGCAAAATTGCCCTTTGCAGTCACCCATTCGCCCGATGGATACGGCCCATCGGATCATGCCTCCTTTTATTCCTCCAACATCCCCGTGTTATATTTCAACACCGGGGTGCATACCGATTATCACACACCGTTTGATGATACCGAGAAGCTCAATTTTGATGCGGAGAAGCTGATCGGAGACTTTGCTGCAGCCATCATCTGTTCTGTTGACAATCTTCCGAAGTCTTTGACATTCAAGGAATCAGGGAAAAAGGAAAATGCCGGCCGCTCGGGGCGCAAGCTAAAGGTCACGTTGGGGATTATGCCCGATTTTGCCGGGTCGGAGAAAAAAGGATTGCGGGTCGACGGGGTTACCAAAGATGGACCGGCCGACAAAGGCGGGATGAAAAAGGGGGACATCATCACGGGGGTCAATGGCATGGCGGTCGGAAACATCTATGAATATATGTCCCGACTTCAGAAACTCAAGCATGGCATGACCGTGAACGTCGAGGTAATCCGTGAAGGCAAAAACGAAGTACTGATCATTCAGTTATGACCCTGCAGACATTTTTCACCGAGGCCTTTTTCCTGAAATTTATCAAATTCAGCATGGTCGGTTTTTCCGGCGTGTTTGTTGATTTCGGGATCACCTTTATCTGCAAGGAAATTTTTAAAATCCAGAAGTACCTGGCCAATACATTCGGGTTTATCATGGCAGCCACATCCAACTACTTCATGAACCGGATATGGACCTTTCACAGCACCAACCCGAACATCATGCTGGAATTCACCCGTTTTTTTATCATCGCACTCATCGGATTGGGCATCAATCTGCTGATCATCTGGGCAATGACGGGTAAGTTCAAGGTGAATTTCTATATCTCAAAACTGGCAGCCACGGTCGTGGTGACTGCCTGGAATTTCCTGATCAACGCCTATTATACCTTTGTTTAGCCAGGCATGAACCAATGCCATATTCAAACTCCTCCGCCTCAGGGGGGGGCATTGATTATTGGGTTTTGGTCATCGATGCAGGGATCATGATGATGAAATCGGCCTTTGCCGCGTCCTGTTTCGAAATGGTATCGATGTTTTCCTGTTCCTGGCAGGAGATGGTGAGTATTTTCAGGGTAAAACTTGTTTTACGGATAGCCTGGTTCACGTACCAGACGATGCCCTGGTAATTGTCGCTGTGATAGGAGCCGTTAAAGTGCAGGAAGGTCTTCTGTCCATATGCACCGCCCTTCATGATGAACTGGGCCATGGTGGCATCCTTGATCGCCTGGGCCTTGCCCAGGTTCATCGTTTGATGGGTAGGCTGCCCGTCGCCGGCGATCTTGTCGATGCTCGCATAACATTCAAGTGAATCGGGATATTTGATTGGCAGCGAAGCGATCAGTCCGCGCTCCATGGCATTGATGCTGTCGAGACCTTCAAATCCCTTGAGGTTGACGAGTGCTGCATACCTGCGGGGGATATTGGTTGCTATAAATTTGATGCCCTGCTCCCGCGCATAATCCATAATGGGTGCGTAGTTATTCTTGTAGTCAGGCCAGAGCTTGGCTTCGGCCTCAAAATCCTTCTTCCGGATCATTTTAGAAAGATACTCATTGATCAGGAGTTGGTTGTCGAGCTCAAACATCTCTGCACCAAGAACCAGGTTTTCCTTTTTTTCCTCATACATGCCTTTGGTCAGTTCAAGTTCCAGCCAGTGACAGATGGGATTGTCGTGCATCTCCCCGAAGAAAATGATGTCGGAGTTTTTAGCCGCCTTCAGAATATCCCCCCAATCGGCTGTCCGGCCTTTCGAATTATAAACCTTGTAGGCGGGATTGTCACTTTTCATAGCCAGAAAAGGAAGGAGAAGAAATAAAAGGAAAAAAACTGTCTTGATTTTCATGGATAAGATTTATAGTGGATTATTTTTTAAGTTCCTTTTCTATAAAGGCCAGCGGCAGCAAGGTCCCCATTCCCTGGATGACATACACCGGTCCGCTGTGACCGCCCAGGATAAGACGGATCTTGTTGTTGAATTTCATCTCATACTCCATAACCGCCTGCCTGCACATGCCGCAGGGAGGCACCGGATCGGAAACCTCAAAGGAATCGGCTTTGGCCGTGATGGCGAGCGATGCCATCGGCACATCCGGGAAGGCCGATGCGGCGGCAAATACAGCCACTCTTTCGGCGCATAATCCGGCCGGGAATGACATGTTCTCCTGGTTGCTTCCTGTGAAGATAAGTCCGTTCGCCAGTTTCAGGGCCGCACCCACATGATATTTTGAATAGGGGGCGTATGAACTTTTTGTAGCCTCCTGAGCCTTTTCCAGCAATTCACGGTCAGAGGCAGCCAGGTCAGCCGGGGAATTAAAAACCTGGTAGGTGAAGGAATGGGTGATTTCTTTCATGGGAGATTTTTATTCATCAGGGTTTTCATCATCATTTTCATCCCTGACAGGAATTTCAGGTTTTGGCTGAACATATTTCCCGGAAAGGATCGCCGCATATTTTTCAGGATCATTGATGGTTGCAATGGCGTATGCCAGGTCGGGATCCTGCTTCAGGGCAGCCTCAATTTTTCCCTTCTGATAGAAATACCGGGTCACGATCTCCATTTTTAGCAACTCTACCACCTGATCCCTGTATTTTTTCATATCATCTTTCTTATCAGTCTCCATCCGGCCTTTCAGATGATCATACTCTTCCTTCAGGGCATCGTAATAGTCTTCCTTCATGGCCTCGTTCTTCAGGGCCTCCAGTGCGCGTTCGCTTCTCGTGTTATAGGTGTAGTCTTTTCCCGTGATGAAAGCGAGGAAGCTGCTATAGATGGAATCATTGATTTCAAATGTTTTGGCTGGCGGGATTGTGGCATGTTCCCGTGCAAACTGCGTGGCAAAATCGAAAATGAGATATTTGCTGTAAAGCGTCAGGGCCAGATTGCTGAACCTGCGTGGTTTTGTGATGAGGTCGGGGTTGATCCCCCCGCCATCGTAAACGGTACGGCCGTTTTTAGTCTTAAAAGCCCTGATAAGCGAATCGGGAATTTTGCCAAATGACCCGTCCTTCTTTTTATGTGCATAATCGATGGCCTGTATGCACCGGCCGCTTGGAATATAATATTTGGCCACCGTGATCTTCATCTGGGCATTGTACGAAAGCGGTACCACATTCTGCACCAGCCCTTTACCGAAAGTACGTTGGCCGATCACCACTGCACGATCGAGATCCTGCATCGAACCAGCCAGGATTTCACTGGCCGAAGCACTGGAGTGATCGACCATCACCACCAGCGGAATATTCAGGTCCACAGGAGGATTCATGGTGAGGTGCGCCCTGTTTTTATCTTCCATTTTTCCCTTGGTGCTCACGATTTCCTGGCCCCGTTCCACGAAAATGTTGGCAATGTCGACTGCCTCATTCAGCAACCCGCCGCCATTGCCGCGCACATCGAGGATGACCCCCTTGAGGTCATTGCCCTCCTTGAGTTTAAGAAAGGCCTGGCGCATCTCCTTGGAGGCATCCTGGGTAAATCCGGTCAGTTTGATATAGCCCGTATGCTGATCAACCATTCCGTAATAGGGGATGTTGTCGATTTTAATAATTTCACGGGTGATCGTTTTTTCCAGTGGCTTACCTTCTCCGTCCCGTTGAATCAGGAGATTGACCGTCGTACCGGCCTGGCCCTTCAGATAGGAACTTACATCATCGTAAGATTTTCCCTTGGCGGGTTTTCCATTGATTTCAAGAATTTTATCGCCGGCTTTGAGTCCCGATTTCTGGGCCGGTGAACCTTCGTATGGTTCGGATATCACCACAAAATCAGATTGCTGGTGGATCAGCGCGCCGATGCCTCCGTATTGTCCGGTAGTAATAAATTTATAATCTTCTACCTGCGACTCAGGAATGAAGTTGGTATAGGGATCCATCGATTCCAGCATGGCATTGATCCCGGTCTGCGTTAGTTCGCCAGGGTTGATCTCATCCACATAATCCTGGTTAAGCTCCTTGATCACATTGGAATAGATATCGAGATTTTTCATGATCTCAAACCCCTGCTGGTTCGGTGCCTGCCCAAACATGTCCTGGCTGAATGCAACAAATAGGGTAAGGATCAGCCCAATTGAAACAATCATTCTATTATTCTTCAACGCTACTTTTTTCATTGATAAACTCATTTTATTTCATAATTCGTCATTCGTCATTCGTCATTCGTCAGGGTACTTCATCAATCCCGCTGCCGCCCCATGGATGGCACCGGCCAATGCGTTTGAGTGCCAGCCATCCCCCGTGGAATGGTCCGTATTTCCGGATGGCTTCAACCCCATAGGCCGAGCAACTTGGCGTGTACCGGCATGATGGCATCAGGTAAGGTGAAATGGCGCCCTGGTAAAAACGAATCAATAAAATGAAAAAACTACCCAGTAACTTTTTCATTCTCTTCATTTAAACGTTGTAAAAGTAAGATTATTTTTTCTTGGATCAGGCCGAATGGTACAATTTCTTTGGCAGTATAGGTAATGCAAAGCACCATCTGCCGGCCGTTCCCATGCAGTGAATCATGAATGACCTGTTTGTTCATCCGGTAGGCCTCCCTGATCCGCCGCCGGATAAGATTACGGTCCACTGCTTTCCGGAAATTGTATTTAGGCACGCTGATAAGGAGCTGAACCGGAGATGGTTCGCCGGGTTGTTCCATCATCCATGTAACACGGAATGGCTTCAGGTGAAAAGTTGATCCCTCGGCAAATAACCTGCTGATCATCCGTCGGCTGCTGAGCCGCTCATCTTTTGAAAAAGTGTGCCTCATTGTTTAGCTTGATCACCCTGAAAATTACTTCAGGGTGCGAAGTTACCGAAAAGCGCAGATTATTTCTTTTTTAACTCGCTCTGAAGGAAGAGGTCGATGGCCATGGTCATTGAAGGAGCAGCCTGGGTCGGGGCTTCCACGTGCAGGGTTAATCCTGCATCTTTCACAGCTTTATGGGTGGTGTTCCCAAAAGCCCCGATGGCCGTGTCGCCCTGGACAAAATCGGGGTAGTTTTTAAACAGCGATTTAATTCCGGACGGACTGAAAAACACCAGCAGGTCATAGTTACGGATGTCAAGGTCAGAAAGATCGCTTGCAAGGGTACGATAGATGATCGCTTTCTTGTACAGAATCTTATTTTCCTCCAGCATCTTCGGGATCTCCTGTTTGTGAATATCAGAACAGGGAAGCAGGAATTTTTCTGTTTTATGCTTTTTGATCAGTTCGATCAGGTTTGCGGAACTCTCCTTGCTGTGGAAAATTTTCCGCTTTCTGAACTGAACATATTTTTGAAGATAATAGGCTGTGGATTCTGAGATGGAGAAGTACTTCATGGTTTCAGGCACCTCGACCCGCATCTCTTTGCAAATCCTGAAGTAGTGATCCACGGCATTGCGTGAGGTAAAGATGACTGCCGTATAGTCGAGGATGTTCACCCGGTCCTTTCGGAAATCCTTTGCCGGGATGCCATCAATCTTAAAAAACTTACGAAAAGTAATGTTAACGTTATATTTCCGTGCAATTTCGCCATAAGGTGATTTCTCAAAATCAATGGGCTGAGGCTGGGAAACGAGAATATTCTTAACTTTCAAGATCGTAAGTGTTTAAGTTCGTCGTCCCGAAACGCTTATCCCCCCACGGAATTAGCATGAATGAGCAATAATTTTATTATGATCAGAAGGGGTAAAATTTCGAGACTGCAAAGATAAACAAATAAAAATAAATACGAAAACTTCGTTAACGTTATTCCGATAAAAAAACCTTTCATAAACCTGAAACTAAAAAGTAAAAGGGAAACCGCCATGCTGCAGTAGAGAAGAAATACCGAGTTCAGATAAAGGAAAAGGATCAGGGCGATCAGGAGGGGCGGACCGGAGAAAATGGCCATGATCAGCATGTTTAACTGGTAATTGTAAGTGGTTTCTTTTGTTTTGAAAACCATTCCCAGCAGCCGGATCAATGCCACTTTGACAGTCTGGAATGCCATGACGGCTACCAGGATTGCCAGGTACAGGGCGATTCCCGGTAACCGCTGAAAGGTAAGTCCGAGGATTTGCCGGTTGAATTCATAGAACAACAGGGAGAGGGCGATGACATAAACGATTCCAAGGGCGACTGAAATCCTTTCCCTGAAAAGGTTCCCATCACGGGTCAGCAGGTTGATGAACCGTTTGGAGAATGGCGCCCTGAAAACCTGCTGCATGCGTTTCGGGTAGAAAACGCGCGACCAGGTAATCAGGATGAGGCAAATGATGAGCATGACAGGGATCCATCCCGGTTGATTTTGCCGGATGTTTTTAGTCAGGATTTTTCCGGGGTGCAACTGGCTGGAGGTAAAAACCGACTCGCTGTACTCCACTTTGGGCATGACCAGGCTTTGCATGGCATAGGTTGTATCGGTGGAGGCATTGATCCTGCTCATAATCCTTCCTTTTGGGAATCAGCATTCCGGGTGAAATAATCCCAGAGTTTGTCGGAGGGAGGATCAGCCTTGATCTCGAGCAGTGCCTTTTTAACCGGGTGGATGAAGGAGATGGCACGGGCATGAAGGTGGATAAATCCACCGGGGTTCGATCGCGGGTAGCCATATTTCAGGTCTCCCTTGATCGGGCATCCCAGTGACGAAAGCTGGGCCCTGATCTGGTGATGACGGCCGGTGAGAAGCTGCACCGACAGCAGGTAATAGGCATCGCTTTTATCGATGATCCTGTAGATCAGTTCTGCTTTTTGTGAACCATTTACCGGGCGGTCATATACGGATGACTTGTTCTTTTCTTCATTCCGGGTGAGATACTGGATAAGATGATCTTCCGTTTGAGGCGGTTTGTTCCTGACCACGGCCCAATATGTTTTTTGTATTTCCCCATCTCTCAGCATGATGTTCAGGCGTGTAAGCGCTTTCGAGGTGCGGGCAAAGATCACGGCACCGCTTACAGGCCGGTCGAGCCTGTGAACAACCCCCAGAAAGACCTCTCCCGGTTTACTGAATTTTTGTTTGAGATAGCTTTTCAGGATATCGCTGAGTGGTTCGTCCCCCGTTTTATCTCCCTGGACAATATCAGAAGGACGCTTATTCAGAATAATCAGGTGATTGTCCTCGTAAAGAATGTCCTGGTCAATACTGCTCTTTCTCATTTGGGAAGTCGAGGGTTTTCACATCATGGATGTAAGTGTTAACAGCGCCACGGATCTCTTCGGAAAGATTGTGATACCGCCTGAGAAAACGGGGTGAAAACTCCATGGTGATGCCCAGCATGTCGTGCAGTACCAGCACCTGTCCGTCTACATTTTTCCCGGCACCAATCCCGATGATGGGGATCTTGAGCGCTTTGGTCACTGTTCCGCCCAGCTTGGCCGGGATTTTTTCAAGAACAATGGCAAAACAACCGGCCTTTTCGAGCAGGTAGGCATCCTCCAGAAGTTTGGCGGCCTCCTCTTCACTGGTTGCCCTTACGACATAGGTCCCGAACTTATGGATCGACTGGGGAGTCAGCCCGAGATGACCCATCACCGGGATACCGGCAGATAAAATCCGGTCGACCGATTCGATGATCTCTTTTCCTCCTTCCAGTTTTACGGCATCAGCACCAGCCTCTTTCATGATCCGGATGGCCGAATTCAGCGCCTCCTTGGAGTTTCCCTGGTAGGTGCCAAAAGGCAGATCGACCACGACCAGCGCACGCTTTACCGCCCGTACCACCGATGAGCCATGGTAGATCATTTCGTTCAGCGTAATCGGCAGGGTAGAGGCATGACCGGCCATGACATTGGAGGCCGAATCGCCGACCAGTATCACGTCAATTCCCGTTAAATCAAGGATTCGTGCAAACGAATAATCATACGCCGTAAGCATGGCTATTTTTTCACCCTTGTTCTTCATTTCCTGGATCACATGGGTGGTGACTTTGGTCACATTCCTGAATGAAATGGCTGTCGACATAATATTGAATTGAATAGCAAAACTACAATATTTTTATGTATTTTTGCCAAATATCAACAATCACCCCCATGCGCTTTTTACGTTATCAGCTTCTGCTGCTGCTCTTCATCCCGTTCCTTTTTTCATGCAATAAGGAATTGAAGGTAAATGCCGACTGGAAAGATGTAACAGTGGTTTATGGCCTGCTTGATCAGACTTCCGATACCACCTATATCAAAATCACCAAGGCCTTCCTGGGAGAGGGCGATGCCCTGATGTTTGCAAAGATTGCCGATTCAAGCAACTATCCTGACAAACTGGAGGTCAGGCTGGATGAATACGCCGACACCACCTTCAAGAAATCCTATCCCTGTGATACCATCATGGTGCATAATAAAAAGGCGGGGGACTCGATTTTTTATTATCCCGACCAGCTGATGTATTATACCACGGCCAAACTGAATGAAAAGTACACCTACAAATTATATATCAGGGAAAAGAAAACAGGCAAGGTGATTACAGCCCAGACAAGCCTGGTGCACGATTTCACCATTACCAGGCCCCAGTCCATTGCCAGCTTTCCCCCGGGACTTGAACAGATGTTTGAAGTCACCTGGAGTCCTGCCAAAATGGGAAAACGGTACCAGCTGCTGATCCGCTTTTATTACCAGGAGGCCCTGAAAACAAACCCCGACAGCCTCTATATGAAATCGATGGATTGGCTTGTTTTTAATAATGTCAAGGCGATTGACGATCAGAGCACCCTTCCGTTTGATCTCTATTTCGCAGGAAGTTCGTTTTATTCCGTTGTTGGTGCAACCATTCCCGCCGACCCCCTCGTCGACCACCGCGTTGCACATCATTGTTACTTTATTTTTACTGTGGCAGCATCCGAACTCAACACCTATATGGAGGTTACTGAACCTTCACTTTCCCTGGTCCAGGAAAAACCATCCTATACCAACATCACCAACGGGATCGGTCTTTTCTCCTCGCGGTTTATCAAGTTTTCTGATTCGCTTGAAATCAGCCAGATAACCAAGGATGCCCTGAAGGTTAATGATCATACCAAGAATTTAGGCTTCTGAAGGGGCGCTTTCTCGCTGCCTGACCAACCCGTCTTTTATCCATCCTGTCGTTTTGTCATCCTGCTGACATAAATTTGTTTTGGCACAATGATTGACTTATCCCCGTCAAATTCTGTTGAAATTATTGTTTATTTGAAAGGAGATTTTTTATATGGCTAAAATTATTGGTATTGATCTTGGAACCACCAACTCCTGCGTGGCTGTGATGGAAGGAAACGAACCTGTCGTTATCCCCAACAGCGAAGGGAGACGTACAACTCCTTCGGTTGTCGGATTTACTGACAGCGGCGAAAGAAAGGTAGGGGATCCGGCCAAAAGGCAGGCAATCACAAACCCCAAAAACACTGTATTTTCTATCAAGCGGTTCATGGGCGAAACCTGGGACCAGTTGCAAAAGGAGATCAAGCGGGTACCTTACACGGTAACCAAAGGGGAAAATAACACCCCCCGGGTTGATATTTCCGGAAAACTCTATTCACCGCAGGAAATATCTGCCATGGTTCTTCAAAAAATGAAGAAAACAGCTGAAGACTATCTCGGTCACGAGGTGAAGGAGGCCGTCATTACAGTTCCTGCTTATTTCAGCGATTCACAGCGTCAGGCAACCAAGGAAGCGGGAGAAATTGCCGGGCTTACGGTAAAACGTATCATCAATGAGCCCACAGCGGCTGCCCTTGCTTATGGACTTGACAAAAAGCATAAAGATATAAAAGTGGCGGTATTTGACCTCGGCGGAGGCACCTTCGATATTTCCATCCTGGAATTGGGTGAAGGCGTTTTTGAAGTCAAATCAACCAACGGGAACACCCATCTTGGCGGCGATGATTTCGACCATGTGATCATCGACTGGCTGGCGGATGAATTCCAAAGGGAAGAGGGGCTTGACCTTAGAAAAGACCCGATGGCCCAGCAGCGTTTGAAAGAGGCTGCTGAAAAAGCCAAAATCGAGCTTTCAAGCTCTATGGAAACCGAAATCAACCTCCCATACATCATGCCGGTTGACGGAGTACCCAAGCATCTTGTTAAAAAACTGACGCGTGCCAAATTTGAGCAGCTCATCGACAGCCTGATGCAATCGACCATTCCTCCATGTCAGAAAGCCTTGCAGGATGCAGGGTTAAAAGCTTCAGAGGTGGACGAGGTGATCCTGGTCGGTGGCTCTACCAGAATTCCGGCCGTTCAGAAACTGGTTCGTGATCTTTTTGGCAAAGAACCTTCCAAGGGCGTGAACCCCGATGAAGTGGTAGCCATTGGTGCAGCCATTCAGGGCGGTGTACTTACCGGTGAAGTAAAAGATGTGTTGCTTCTTGATGTTACCCCGTTGTCCCTGGGCATCGAAACCCTGGGGAGTGTAATGACCCGGCTGATCGAATCGAATACGACCATCCCGACAAGAAAATCAGAGGTATTTTCAACCGCAGCTGACGGACAAACTTCAGTGGAGATTCATGTTCTCCAGGGTGAACGTCCGATGGCCAATCAGAATAAGAGCATCGGGCGGTTCCATCTCGACGGGATCCCACCTTCACAGCGTGGAATTCCTCAGATCGAAGTGACCTTTGATATTGATGCCAACGGTATTCTTCATGTCACCGCCAAGGATAAAGCAACCGGTAAATCTCAGCAGATCCGGATCGAAGCATCCTCAGGTCTCTCGGAGGCCGATATCCGCCGGATGCGTGAAGAGGCCCAGGCCAATGCCGAGTCCGATAAAAAGGCGAAAGAGGAGATTGACAAACTGAACCAGGCTGACAGCCTCGTGTTCCAGACTGAAAAGCAACTGAAGGAATTCGGGGACAAACTGCCGGCTGATAAAAAAGCGGGAATTGAGAAAGCGGTGGAAGATCTGAAAAATGCACACAAGAACCATGATTTTGCAGCTTTAGATACCGCCATGGCCAACCTCAATGCGATGTGGCAGACAGCCAGCGAAGAGATGTATAAGAATGCTTCGCAGAGCGGACCGCAAGGCGGAGCGCAGCCAGGTGCAGGATCCCAGGATCCGTCTTCGGGCAATGCAGGCTCAAAAGGCTCTGGCAGCGATGAAGTAACCGACGTGGATTTCGAAGAGGTGAAGGATAAATAAGCCTCCTGATTTTTATAGAAAACGGGATTGATCAAATACTGATCAATCCCGTTTTTTTTAACAATTTGTTCATAAGTCGATGATAAATATTCCGAAAATATTTATCACATTTGTAGATAATATATTCCGACTCCAATTTTCCGGAAATTTCAAATTCAAATATAAGTTCCATCAAAAAACAAGCGTATGAAAAAATTTACAATTTTTACCATGTTCTTTACTGCATGTTTGTTTCTCGGGATTCAAAGTACCAGTTTTGGACAATTGTTGCTGGATGAAAATTTCTCCTATCCGGCAGGAGCCCTGATCACGGCCAATGGATGGACTGCCCATTCCGGCGGAGGAACCCAACCCATAACCGTAAGCAGTGGAGGCCTGACCTTCACCGGCTATGTTGATTCCGGTATCGGCAACGCAGCGCTGGTCGATAACACCGGTGAGGATGACAACAAAACCTTTGCGCCACAAGCTACGGGCTCGGTATATGTTTCATTCATGGTCAATGTCACAACAGTATCAGCCGGCTATTTCTTTCACATAGGCCCAAGTCCCATCGGATCCACCTTCAGAGGCAGGGTTTATGTGGATGCGACAAACCATTTTGGTGTAGGCGTTGGAAGCAATGCCGGAACATATGCTTCCTCCACATTCACAGTGGGCACGACCTATCTTCTTGTTTTAAAATATGAGAATGTTACCGGTGCTACCAATGATAAGGTTAGTCTCTATATTTTCAGCAGCCCGATGCCTGCCACCGAACCCGGTACCCCGACCATCGGCCCGCTGGTGGATGCATCGCAGGCGGATATCACCCCGGGCGCTGTTGCCCTGCGCCAGTATTCTGCAACACAAAATTTCTTAGTCGATGGTATCCGCGTGGGAACCTCCTGGTCTGACATCTATGCAAATGTTGTACTTCCTGTTCCGACCAATTACCCCACCAATTTCGCAGCCACTACATCCCCCTTTACGATCAACCTGAACTGGGTTGATGCCGTTGGCGGACAATTGCCATCCTCTTATCTCATTCTTGCCAGTGCAGCCAATGATATTGTTGCCCCGGTTGATGGAGTTCCTGTCCCAAACAATCCCAACCTGGCAGCCGGCACCGGCGCAGTAAATGTCTCCCAGGGAGTTCAGACAGCTACCTTTACCAACCTGCCATCCAGCACACCCTATTATTTTAAAATATTCCCCTATACCAATGTGGGTTCCGACATAAAATATAAAACTGACGGAACTCCTCCTTTCCTCACGGTGACAACGACCGACCATGTACTGATCCTGGCCAAAACTTTTGATGATCAGCTGTTCGATCCCTGGGATACCATCAGCGTCAACGGTGGTCCCCTTGCAAAGAACTGGCAGATCCAGGGTTCCGCAGGCAATTATTACGCCTACATCAATGGATACCAGGTGACCAGCGATGACTGGCTGATTTCACCCTCCATGAATTTTGATGCCACCCAGGAGGAGATACTCACCTTCATCACGGCTTCCAATTTTACAGGCCCGATGCTTGAAGTAAAGGCATCCACTGATTATGTGACCGGGGCCGATCCGAGTACCGGAACATGGACTTCACTTACCGCTACACTTTCAGCCGGCAGCTATGTTTGGACCCCATCGGGAAATGTCGACGTTTCGGGATTTAACGGCGGAAATGTTCATGTTGCCTTCAGGTATACCGGGACAACAACATTGGCAAGGGCCTGGGAAGTTGACAACATCATGATAACCGGCCGGCCCAGCAATGTCCCCAATGTAACCACCGATCCGGCCGTTACAAATATTACCCATGTTTCCGCAACCACAGGCGGAACAGTGGTAGCTGACGGAGGTGCCTCCGTTACAGCCCGGGGTGTTTGTTATTCAACCAATCCCAATCCAACCATCACCGGTCCCCACACAACTGTTGCCGGTACCTTGGGCCACTTTACAAGTGACCTTGCCGGCCTCACCCCGAACACCGTATATTATACAAGAGCCTATGCAACATCGGCCAACGGAAACGGATATGGTGATGTGGTTTCCTTTACCACACTCTGCGAACCGTTGCCCCCCATCATTAATTTCTATGCCGATACCCTCACCATCAACATGGGAGACACCGTGAACTTTTTCGATGCTTCAATGTTCTGTCCGACTTACTGGAAATGGTCATTTGTGGGTGGAGAGCCCTTTGTAAGTTATGCCCAGAATCCAACCAACATCGTTTACCATTATCCGGGCGTATACAGTGTTTGCCTTGATGCCAGCAATGCTTTTGGATATACATCAAAGTGTAAAGAGGCCTACATCAACGTTATTGGTCCTACCAATGCAAAACTCGTGATGACTGAGATCATGTACAATCCACCCGAACATGGAACGGATACCCTTGAATATATTGAGGTGTACAACAATGACAACGTTACCTGGAATCTGAAGGACTTTTATTTTACGCAGGGTGTAACCTATGTATTCCCCGAAACTTTCATGGCTCCCGGAGATTTTGTTCTTGTAGCTAAAAGTTCGGCTGCCATGCAGCATACATTCGGTGTTACCGCCCTTCAGTGGACAGATGGATCGCTGAACAACAACGGTGAACCCATCACCATCTATGATAACCTGGGATACCTGGTTGATTCGGTGTATTATGGTTCTGTTCCTCCCTGGGATACCCTGGCAAACGGATTCGGTTCTTCGCTTGAACTGTGCGACCCGAATTCAGACAACAACAATCCCGCAAACTGGCGTCATGCCATTGAATTCCAGGCGGTGAATACGGCCGGAGATTCCATATGGGCTTCACCGCTGGCCGGATGTTCCTACCCGCCGACTGCCGGTTTCACGGCCAATACAACCACCATCCTTGAACGTCAATATGTGATCTTCACCGATGCTTCCTCAGCCACTACCACCGGTTGGGAATGGACATTTGAAGGGGGAACCCCGGGCACCTATTCAGGAAAAACACCCCCGCAGATTCAGTACAACGTGGAAGGTGTGTATGATGTAACCCTGAAGGCTTCTAACTTTGCCGGTCACAACACCCTGGTCAAGTCCAACTATATTACTGTCGGAACCAACGGTATTTCAGGAAATGATGCAGCGCCGTTTTCAGTTTATCCAAACCCCAGCAACGGCACATTCAAGGTAATCCTGAACACATCCAACCCGGTACAGATCAGGATCTTTAACCAGCTCTCAAATCTCATAATTGAAAGAAAGAGTGATATCCGGGTCAACCTGTTCGACAAATCAGATCTTGCTCCTGGCGTTTATATGATGCAGGTCACCGATATGATTTCAAAGCAATCGCATACACAAAAACTGGTAATTCAATAATAACTAAAACCCAAATTAATCTCAATTTTAGATGAAAAACCTATTATATTTCACAGCAATAATCTGCGCTCTGTTCTTCTTTACCAGAGAGGTAAAGGCACAGGAGCTGGTCCTCAACGGGAACCTCGAAAGCTGGGTCGATCCGGCAACTCCCACCAGCTGGGCGATTTTTGAGAATATTTCTCAGGAATCGGGGATCATCCATGGCGGAACCTATTCTGCAAGACACACTTCGGATGCGGCGACAAAAAAGTTTCAGCAAAACCTTTCCGGCGTTATCCCCGGAAGTCTGTACACGCTGAGCTACTGGTTCCTTGACAACGACCCTATGGCCAGGACCAGGATCTGGTGTTATTGGCTTAGCGCCGGGAACACCCTTCCTGATAACCAGGTTGAACTGAGGCCCGATATCTATTCTGAAGATAATCCAAGCTGGATCAATGTCACCTATGCATTGACTGCACCCCCGACGGCAGATGGATTCCGTTTCGAAGTGCGGGTTTACAAACAGGACAATGTACCGGGCGGCAGTGTTTTCTATGATGACTTTTCATTTGCCACCGGCGGTTCACCATTGCCTGAGCCAACCAATTATCCGACCGATTTCTATGCCGGCGCGAGCAACCTTTCGATCGACCTGATTTGGACCGACTCAGAGGGTGGACAACTTCCGCAGGCTTACCTCATCAAAGCAAGTGAAGCCAACGATATTGTGGCCCCCGTTGATGGAGTAGCCGAGGCTGATGATCTTGATTTTGCAGATGGCAAAGGAGTCAAGAACGTCTTGATGGGAGCACAGGCCTACACCTTTATCAACCTGAAACCGGATCAGAAATACTATTTTAAGATTTATCCCTATACCAACGGAGGGGCCAACATCGATTATAAGCTCGACGGGAACCCGCCTTCAGCTAATGCAACCACGGCAAATATCGCGATGATCCTATTCAAGGATTTTGCAAATCAGCTGTTTGATCCATGGGATACCATCAGTTTAGCCAGTGACAAAGGATGGCTCATTTCATCTTACGCCGGGAACTATTATGCCTACATCAACGGGTACCAGGCTTCGGCGGAATGCAACGAATGGCTCATCTCACCCTCGATGAACTTTAATAACTATTTAAACGAAACGCTGTCATTTAAAACCGCTACGAATTATACCGGCCCTGCACTCGAGGTAAAAATGTCGACCAATTACGTGACCGGCGCCGATCCGACCACAGCAACCTGGACTCCGATAACTGCCACGCTATCGCCGGGAACATGGACCTGGACACCCTCCGGGAATATTGATGTTTCGGGCTTTTCCGGCGACAATGTTCATCTGGCCTTCCGCTATATTACGGCGTTACCAGATGCTTCTGCCTGGGAAGTGGACGACATTATCATCACCGGAGTTCTTGATGTGGGCGTTCCCGAAACTGAAGCAGCAGCCAAAAGCTTCAGCATCGTTCCGAACCCGTCAGACGGCCAGTTCAATGTGATGTTTGGTGATAACACGCAGAAAGAGGTTAGGATCATGTCGGTTGTAGGACAGGAAGTTTATCAGACAACCACCAGTCAAACCAATCTTTCGGTGAACATCCCGAATTTAACTGCCGGCGTCTATTTTGTAAGGGTTACACCTGCAGGGTCTGGTAAGGCTGAGGTGAAAAAACTCATCGTACGTTGAATATTTCATGCATAGAGAAGTTGACAAGGTTGCCCCTTTTTCGGGCAACCTTGCTCTTTTTATGCCTGTCGCTATCCATTCCGGTGTTTGCTCAATACCAGAAAATACCGGAACCCGCCGATAGACCCCTGCGTATTGAAATCCCGGCCCGTTCCTCCAACGAAACCTACCGTGTAATCCCTTGCGGCACCAACGGATTCATTCTGTTTTTCAGGAGCCAGGAGGTGGTGGATGGATCGCATGTAAACTGGTATTTTTCATTGTATGATACGAACATGCAGCAGGTATGGGTGAAAAGTATACCCGTGCAAAATGACAAGGATTACAGGTTTCACCAGAACGGGATCGATACCCTCGCCCTGCTGTTTGTATCTGCAGGAAAATCAAAGAGTACGGAAAATAATTTTGAAATAATGCAAATCGTGTTCAATAAGGGCACATTTGTGTTAAATATGGGAAAACTGCACCCCAGCGCCGAGGTTGCTGCTTTTGGGATCAGCAGGGGCAGGGCCTGGCTCGGAATCAATCTCCAGGGACAGCCAGGTATCATATTGAATATCAGGTTAAAACAAGGGGCAGAGCGATCGTTCCCGCTTGGCCTCGGGAATCTGATCTCAGTCAGGTGGATGAAGCCCGACACCAATTCCACCGGAGTCACAGCCATTGTCAGCCGGCAGATTTCGAAAAAGGGAATTGAATACTACCTTGTACGGTACGATACCGCAGGGTCGATAAAAAGCGAGGTCATGATCACTGAACCTTCAGGCGACAGGGAGTTGAGTCATTTTCAACTTATTTCGACGGACCCCGGCGTTTATCTTATGGCTGGGAGCTACGGTCAGGGATCGGCAAGCTCATCAAGGAAAAATAAAATTGCGGATGAATCCACCGGATTTTTTACCATTTCAGTCGGGGGCGGGGTGCAAAAACAGGTCAATTACTATAATTTCCTTGAGCTTCAGAATGCCGGTTCGTTACTTGACGAGAAAGATATCATGAACCTGAAGAAGAAGGCGCTTAAGAAAAACAAAAAGATCACGGAGTACTCCCTCGATTTTCCTGTTTTACTTCATGATTTTCAGGCGTTGAATAACCAGTTCATCCTGACAATGGAAATTTATACTCCCCAGTACCATACTGAAAATTTCACTGACTTTGATTATTATGGAAGGCCTTACACCAATTCTTATTCGGTTTTTGACGGGTACCGGTTTGCCAATGCCATTGTAGCAGGGTTTGATAAAGAGGGAAAATTGATTTGGGATAATACCATGGAGATCAGAAATCTTGTTTCGATGGAACTCACCCCCAAGGTGGTGATTTTTCCAGCCGGCAATGACCAGGTGTTATGTTATCTCAGCGACGGAAAGATCGGATCGAAGATCATCAAAGAGAATAATGTCGTTGAAAAACTTGACTTTGCATCGGTTGAACTGTTATATCCCGAAGATAAATTGCTTTCAGAAATGAAAGGAACATTAATTCCCTGGTATGCAAACTACTTTTTAAGCTATGGTTACCAGGAAATTAAAAATATTGCCCTCGAATCAAATAACAAGCGGCTGGTTTTTTATTTAACCAAACTCAGGTTTGAAAAATAGAAGCTAAAGAGAAAATGTTCCCCTATTTTATAACGACAAAAAATTTATTGTCACAGTTGAGGACCATCATCGTGGTGTCGATGTGGTAACCAGGTCCGTCGATAATGAGTGTGTAGGGCGCATTACCGGCAAGGGAGAAGGTGCGAATGTAATCTTTTTTCACCCAGATGGTACTGTGAATTTGAACTATATTGACGCTGATGGAGTCGAGCGTAGTTTCAGAAATTTTATTTTCAATCGAAAGCGACCCCTTCCCGCTGCAGGGGAGTTCTTCTGTTTTCTTGCAGCTAACCCACATGCTACCAGCAAAAAGTAAGAATACGGAGAAGAAAAGGAGCTTTTTCATAGGGGGGAGATTATCATTTGCAAAAGTACAAGGTTTCGTTCAATAACAAAATATTTTCATTGATAAATAGAATGACAATATTTATGTTGTTAGGGTTGCCTGAATCTGTCAATACTTATTATTTTTTGTTAATTTTGTTGATTCATAGCAGATGTGAATTTTTTATCAGCAGGTTTTTCACCTTACAGGCAACCTTTTGAATGAAACTTTTGTCGTACAATTAAGTATAAAATATCAGAGCATACACTTTTACAAATTCCAACCCTATGTTCCATCGATTTATAGGATTTCTTTTATTTTCAGCTCTTTTCCTGCCTGCCACGATCACCACGGCCATTAACTGTCCTGATACCCAGCCAAAAATAACCGGCCCCAACGAAGTGGGAGCCAGTTCGAATTCTGTTCAGTACACAACTCCGTCCGTTTCCGGTCACAGCTATTCCTGGATTGTAAAGCAGCTTCCCGGTTTGACCGTGGTGAATACCTCTACAAGCAATATCCTTACCCAGGTATGGTCAACCCCGGGCGATTACATGATTGAACTCACCGAAGGAATAACGGGAAATGCCTGTACCCCGATTGCGGCCACTCCTTTAACGATTTCGGTGAAACCCATGCTGACCGCCTACTTTTATTATGAATTTGATGCGAATAAGGGATGTTTTTTCAATGTTGTAAACTTTACAGCCTCCGGCGATGGGAATTACCCTCCGCTTGATGCCTCTATCTCTTATATCTGGAAATATCGTGTTTATAATCCGGTAGGTCCGTGGCTAACAACAAACATAACCACGATCGGACCAAATACCTGCCAGATCGATTTTCCAACCACCCCGGGGATCACTTATGAAGTCAACCTGAAAGTCACGAAAACAATATCAGGCCGGCTCTGGACCGATGAAATTACCGATTATGTTTATGTAGATCCCGATAAATACAAGCCCGTTCCGGCACTGGCCATACCAACCGATCCTCCCTGTCTTTACAATCCCTATACGTTCAGCGCAGTTGGAAGCAAGCCGACATTTTTTAACACCAGCGAGACCTTCCTTTATGTCGATTGGAATTTTGGTGATGGCACTACCCAGCATTATGAAAAAACAGGCAGCGTAGTTCCACCGCTTACAACGACACATACTTACACCTCCCCGGGAACAAAAATTGTGACACTCATGCTGACAAATACAATTCATTGCTACATCAGCAAGCAAATAACCATTGTTGTTCCGAGTACGATACCACTGGCCGAATTCAGGGCAGATCCTGCCTGTGTTTCGTTCCCAACCTATATCTATGATTTATCTACCCGTGCCGTTGCCGGGGGTGACATCACCAAGTGGGAATATAACTGGGGAGATGGCTCCTCGACGGTTTATGATCTGAATTCAATTCCGCCAACACCACCTCCTGCACAAATTGAACATTTATATTCAACTTCGGGACTCAAACAGGCCACACTTCGGGTAACGAATGCTTCCACGTGTATTTCTGAAATCTTTCGCTATAATATTAACGTTACCCAGTCGCCATTGGCTGATTTCGAGTATAACCTCACCTGCGTCAACAATGCGGTAACCTTCCTTGACAAGAGTACCCGGAACGGCGGAAGCGCCATCGCCAGCCGGTTATGGGATTACGGAGACGGAATCTGGACCACCAATTCGACCTACACCTTTACCACCCCCGGGATCAAAACCGTAAGGCTGAAGGTGACCAATGTGGATGGTTGTGAGAATATCAAAACAGACAATACGATCGAAATTCATCCCTCCCCTGCATTCAGCCCCAACCCGGCAGTCGGATTTACCTGGGCAGCTGCAACACTCCCCTTTGAAATCCAGTTCACCGACAATACCATTCTGGCCGAAGTGGGGAATAATCTGCAATGGAGCTATGGTGACGGGAGTTATGGCTTTGGAAAAAACCCGGTTCATAATTACAATATTTCCGGTACCTACAATGTTGAGATGACCTGTACCAATACTTACGGGTGCACCAATTATTATCCCGAGCTGATCACATTTGCACCCCCTGTTCCAACCTTCCAGATCTTCCCGACTGAGGCCTGCCTTGACAAAGTGGTACGGGTTGAGCCCAATCCGATAGCAGGTACGATTTTATCTGAGGAATGGTGGTACCAGGATGAAGGATATCCGAAGGATCCCACCCTTCCGCCTACCGAACCTTACACGGTACGACACATCTTTGTTCCTCCTGTGCCTATGCCCGCTGCGGATACCCATTTCTTTAAAAATTACGGAGCGAAGGCGATCCTGCATCTGGTTACCCTTGCGGGAACCGCATCCTCCACAACGACGGTTGATTATGTAAACTTCGTGAATATACATGATACTGCCATTGCCCGGTATACCTGGAACAATATAAACCAGGTCCCGGTTGGCGGCCCGCCCTTACCCGGCTGTAAAGGGCAGGAGGTCTTTTTCTTTGACCAGAGCACGCCCCCCGCAGGAAGTCCTACCTCGCAGATCGTAGCATGGACGTGGGAATTTGATGATCCTGCCTCCAGCGGGAACAACATCGCATACACCCAAAACTGTTCACATGTTTTTATTGATCCCATCAGGACCACCTTCAATGTAAAACTGACGGTAACCAGCAGTGATAACAGTTGTGAATCTTTTATTATCAAAACAATCACGATCAAACCATCCCCGCCAGTTAACTTCCTTGTCAATGGCAGCGCAACCACCAACGTGGGATGTTTGAGTACGGCCGCTCTCCCGGCTGTTGTTAACTTCGACTATGATCCTGCGATCATTCCGATTCCGGCCCTGATCGTGAACTGGCTATGGGAATATGGCGACGGAACCTTTGAATCCGGACCATATAAGAGAAATGTGTCCCACGCCTACCTGACTTCCGGCTGGAAAACAGTCAAGTTGACGATAACCGATGCCGATGGCTGTATCAATACATTATCGAAACAAGTTTATATCAATCCCTCCCCCATTGCTGATTTTACATTCGCACCCAATACCTGCGAAGGACAAGCGGTTCAGTTTACCGATCAGTCGGTACCCGGCGGTGGCCTGCTGAACGACTATATCGTAAGATGGGAATGGCTCTGGGGTGACTCCCTGGCAGGTCCAAGGGTCGTAACAAACAACGGAACTGTATTTCATACTTTCCAGGTCATTCCAGGCCAGTATACCTGGGATGTCAAACTCAGGGTGACAACCAATTATGGCTGCGTCCATGAAGTGACCAAACAGGTTTCGCTGAAAGCTTCGCCTGTGGCATTTTTTGAGGTCCAACCGCTGAGTCCGCAGTGTATGACACCACAATCGGTTCAATTTGAGGATAAAACAGTCCCTACGGCCTCAACAGGGCCCATCACCGGTTGGTTGTGGGACTTCAACGACGGGGGCTCTTCAACGCTTCAAAATCCATCGCACGTATTTCTCAATGCAGGAACCTATTCTGTTTCGATCACGGTGACTACGGCCAACGGTTGTTTCAACACCTATGTGGCCCATCCGCCCATCACCATCTATCAGCTTCCTGTCGCAGATTTCCACACAACTTCCAGCACCACGACCTGTGAAGGTACGCCGGTTCAGTTTATCGATGATTCCCAGCCAAATGCAACAAGCATTATTAATTATGCCTGGACTTTTGGAGATGGAGGAAGCTCTGGCTTAAAGAATCCGCTGCATACCTATTCCACCTACGGAATATTCCAGGTTACCCTGGTTATCACCAATTCCAATGGCTGTATCCAGACGGTTACCAAACCAGTTATGGTAAATCCAAAGCCCATTCCGCAATTTATTTTCACGGTGGCTGTTTGTCTCAGCGATCCTGTTTCATATACGGACCAATCATTCATCCCGGCAGGTTTTACAGGATATATCAGCCGTTGGGTATGGGATTTTGGTGATGGAACCACACCGGTCACCTTCAATTACCCGACATCACCAAATACGACGCATACCTTTGCCGGTAGCGCTTTGACACATGTCGTGCGGCTAACCGTAACCACAACCAACGGTTGCACGGATTATCTTGAAAAAACGGTTAACAGCATTCCATCTCCGAAGGCTAACTTCACAACCTCCGGCAGTCTGTGTCTGGGTCAGTCGGTCCAGTTTAACGATTTATCCCAAAACAATGGTGGAGGCAGTCTGCAATCGTGGAACTGGAATTTCGGCGATCCCTTATCCGGAACAGACAACACCTCAACACTGCAAAACCCGCAGCACGCATTTACAAGCTCCGGTGCCTATAATGTCAGACTGACGGTGGCCAGCATGAATGGCTGTTCAAAGGATACTACAATCTCGATTAACATCAATATCCTGCCCATCGCGAATTTTGCGATCGCGGCCACTTCAACTGCCTGTGAAGGATCCCCGGTTCAGTTCACAGATCTTTCATCACCCAATGCGCCATCCATCAGTTCATATGCATGGTCGTTTGGTGATGGCGGCACATCCGTCCTGCAGAATCCACTTCATGCCTTCAACACCTACGGGAACTTTAATGTCACCCTGACGATTGTCAATTCGCTTGGATGCATGCACAGCGTTACGAAGACAGTGGTGATCAATCCCAAACCCATCCCTGATTTCCTGTTCTCCAATGCAAACTGTGTAGGCGCTCCCGTGAATTTTACTGACCAATCCATTGTGCCCGCAGGTTCTACAACCTACCTATCCACCTGGCTATGGGACTTTGGTGATGGTTCAACGATACCACCCATTCTTTTCCCGGCAAATCCGAATATCACCCATACTTTTGTCGGAAATGCCTCACAGCATGTGGTCAGGCTGACGGTCACCACCAACACCGGTTGTATCAGTTACATCGAGAAGGTCATTACCAGCGCACCGGCCCCGATCGCAAATTTCACTACTTCGTCGATTGCCTGTGATAATCAGCCATTTCAATTCACCGATTTATCGCAAACCAATGGTGGCGGAGGAATTCAAAGCTGGAGCTGGAACTTTGGAGACCCTGCATCAGGTTCAAACAATACCTCGCCGCTGCAAAACCCGATACACCAGTTTACTACGGCCAACACGTACACCATCACCTTCATCGTTACCAATGTAAATGGTTGCAAGGACACTCTTTTGCCGCTACCAACGGTAGTTGTGAATGGTCGGCCTCTCTCCAACTTTGTGGCTGATACCGTTTGTCAGGGAACACTGACTACATTCACCAATACCTCAACCACACCCTCCGGAACCATTGTTTCCAGTTTATGGAACTTTGGTGATGGCGGGATTTCCACCACCGGCAGCCCGACCCATTTGTTCCCAAACAGCGGGGTTTTCAATGTAAAACTGACGGTTACCAATTCACATGGGTGTTTGAAAGATACGACCAAAGCGGTGCTTGTACTGGGTAAACCTGTTGCCTCGTTCAGTTATTCTTCTCCAAATTGTGCCGGAGATTCGGTGCAGTTTACCGATCTCTCATCCACACCGCACGGATCTATCGTACAGTGGATATGGGATTTCAATGATGGAAATACGCAGACGATCGACTTTCCCGATAACCAGAATGTCAAGCATAAATTCACCATTGGCGGAAACTATAACGTAAAACTTACCATCGTAACTTCGGATGGATGCCAAACGGAAAAGATCAACCTTGTGCAGATTGGAATGCGCCCGCTGGCCAATTTCAGTTTCGAAACCAATGCATGTGCACTCCGGGCTGTTCAGTTCACCGACCTGTCGCAGCTGAACGGAGGATCATCGATCACGGTATGGAGCTGGAATTTCGGCGACCCCGCCTCGGGAACGAACAATACCTCTGCAACCCAGAACCCAACACATGAATTCACCACCGGCGGACCATTTACCGTCAGGTTAATGGTTACCAATGCCAATGGATGCAGCGACAGTGTAGTGGGTGGAAAAGTGATCTCCGTAAACGCGGCCCCTGTAGCCTCATTTACAGCCGACACTGCTTGTCTTTTAAGTCCCACGCAGTTCAACGATGCCTCTACTACACCGGCAGGGACCATCACAACGTGGGCATGGAACTTCGGAGATCCGGGCAGCGGCTCAAACAACACCTCGGCCGAACAGAACCCAGTACACGTATATAATATCCAGGGGACCTACAATGTAACGCTCCAGGTTACCAACTCGAGCCAGTGTCTGAAAGACACGATTGTTCAGATCATTGTGAATCCCAAGCCCATTGCCATGTTCCAATATACGGCCGCCTGTATCAATGATTCCACGCAGTTTACAGATGTTTCGACTGCCCCGGGAAGTCAGATTCAAAACTGGTTCTGGGATTTTGGTGATGGCACGGGAACTTCAACCCTGCAGAATCCGAAATATCTCTATTCCGCCCCGGGGACCTATAACGTGAAACTGAAGGTGACCAACCTCACGAATTGCAGCGACTCGGTCACCATCCAGGTTGTTGCCCGGCCGGTACCTGATGCCCAGTTCAGCTATGTCAATTACTTCTGTCCGAAAGGCAAAGTTGATTTCCAGGATAAATCGACTGCCAGTGCGGCAGCCATTACGGATCGCCTCTGGATATTCCAGCCTGGCTATACCTCCAGTATCCCCAACCCTTCGTACATCTTCCCGGTTACCGATACAACCTACGTTGTTACGCTGATCGTTACGGATACTTATGGCTGTATGGACACCATCATCGACAGTGTGTACGTAAAGCCCGGATTTAAATTCACCTTCAGGAATGATACCGTATGCCAGGGTTACATTAACCACTTCCAGCCATGGAATCAAACACCCGGCGATTCACTTTATTCGGTAACCTGGAATTTTGGTGATCCCGCTTCAGGTCCTGCCAATACATCTCCGCTCTACAGCCCGACGCATATCTTTACAGGGCCGGGTAACTTCATTGTGAAGATGAAGGCATTTAACTCCGATAACTGTGTCGACAGCGTGTACCGTGAGATCCAGGTATATGCCGCACCGAAGCCTAACTTCTATTACGTTGGTCCGACCTGCGACAGCTCGCTCTATTTTACCGACTCAACATTCAATACCGGAACCGGCGCAATTACCAGCTGGAAATGGAAATGGGGAGATGGAGGCGAGACGACAATTCTGGCGCCAGGCCCCGGCAACACATCACATTTGTATGTCAATGCCGGCATCTACCCGGTAACCCTGGTGATCACCAACATTCATGGCTGTATCGACAGTGTCACCAAGGATGTGCAACGATTCCCGTGTATCATGGCAGAATTCACCTATAAGGATACCTTGTGTGCCAGGAATAAAATAGCCTTCACCGACAACTCCCTGCCAGTATCCAGGATCAATCAGTGGCACTGGTCGTGGGGAGACGGAAAGGATACCACCTATCTGACACATACAACACCTGTCATGCATACCTTCGCCAATGGAGGAACTTATTCGGTAACACTTACGGTGCAGGCGCTTGTCAATGGCTCAACCATTGTTGAACACAAGTCGAACAGCGTGAAGATCCGCCCGACTCCGGTAGCCCTGTTCGCCAACGAACCGGTCTGCCTCAACCAGGTGACATTCTTCAGGGATACCTCGCTAACGTATGGGGAAAAGAATACGTGGTGGCATTGGTCCTTCAGCGGTAATCCGAAGGATCCGACCAACGGCGATACCTCCAATGTTAAAAATCCGAATCACCTGTATGATACGGCAGGAACTTACAAGGTGTATCTCACCGTGCACAATGCTTACGGATGTCTTGACACACTCAACAAGTCAACGCGGGTTTATAGTTTACCGACAGCGAGTTATGACAATACCATGGCTTGTGCGGGTGATCCGACGCTCTTCACCGACAAGTCGGCGAAAGGGGATACCCTCCTCTGGAAATGGCGCTGGTTCTTTGGTGATCCAACCAGTTTGAAAGATACCTCGCAGCTTCAGAATCCGAGTTACAAGTATCCGAACACCGGTGATTTCTCCATGAGAATGATTGTGAAAGACCACTTCGGCTGTATTGATACCATTGATTCTACGGTAACGGTGAATATCACCCCGGTGAGTGCATTTACCCTGGAAAATGGTTACAACGGGAAACAGGGTCAGGTCAAACTGAACAACCTCTCTTCCGGCGCTGATAACTACACCTGGGAGTTCGGGGATGGTAAATCCTCAACCGACGTAAATCCGGTTACAGCCTATACAGAGGATGGCACCTACATCATCAAACTGATCTCATTTAACAACTTTGAATGTTCAGACACCACGCTATATCAGTATAAACTGCTGTTTAAGGGACTGTTCGTACCGAATGCCTTCTCTCCGACAAATAACAATCTCGGAGTCAGGTTATTCATACCTGTCGGGATGAACCTGAAGCAGTACCATGTAACGGTATTTGATAGTTGGGGGCATTTGATGTGGGAATCTTATAAAATTGACGATAAGGGCAGACCGGTTGAAGGCTGGGATGGTACCTTTGAAGGTAATTTGATGCCTCAGGGCAACTACATCTGGAAGATCTCTGCCCTGTTCGTGGATGATACCTCCTGGAGTGGATCTGACACCGGGCAGGGGAATTACAATACCATGGGAAGTGTGACTTTAATCCGATAATTGCTAACAATATTCTAGATGAAAAACCGATTTATATATCCGATTCTTGTCATTCTGAGTTTACTGGGAATTGTGCCGGGTGCAAACACCCAGGACATGAATTACTCCCAGTATTTCAGCACCCCGACGTACTATAATCCGGCCTATACAGGGATCAACACAGGGATCAGGGCCCGTTTCCTGTTTCGCGACCAGTGGCCAAGCCTGCCGGTACCCTACAAGTCCTACTTTTTCTCGGCTGATCTTGGCGACAGGAATCTTCCGGGCTCAGGCGGGATTGGCATCATGATCAACCAGGATACCCCGGACCAGGGAGTGATCAACAATTTCGGAGCAGCCCTGACCATTGGTGTCAGGATTCCCATTACCAGTTTCATGGTGAGTCAGCTTGGTATCAAAGCGGGAATCATGCAGCGCAAGGTGAGCTGGGCTGATCTCGTTTTTGCCGATCAGCTTGATCCCAAATACGGGAAAATTTACCAGAGCTCCTTCATTCCGTCAGACGGAAACAAGCGCACCGTTCCAGATTTTGGTGCAGGCGGTGTGTTGCAGTTTCTCAATCCGAATGGAAATATAAGCGGGAATATCGGATTTGCCGTTGACCATATATTCCAGCCGGATGTCAGTTTTCTTTCAACCGGAGCTTCTCTCTATCCCCGTAAATGGGTCGGACAGTTTGATCTGATCATCTCGACCGGGCCGGGGGGATCTTCCTCTTCGTCCATGTCGCGTTCAGGTGATGATCCGTTGAAGATCAATATCGGGGCTATATACCAGAATCAGGCAAAACTGAATTCATTGCAGGTTGGATTGAATTTGATGAAGTACAATATCTACCTCGGTGCATGGTATAAGACAACGATGACGAGTGTTGTAAATTCTGCGGTTGCCCTGGTGGCCGGGTACAAGTATGCCTTTTATGAGGATATGAGTATCAAGTTCATGTACAGTTATGACTTGCAGATATCCGGTGCGCTGAATGGAACCGGCGGTGCGCATGAAATCAGCCTGATCCTCGAATTCGACAAGCTGCAGATTTTCGGTGGCGGTGGCGGGGGCGGTTTTGTACCAGGAGGAGGTCGCAGGGGCGGAGCTCCAATGGAATGCCCGACCTTCTACTAGAAATTGAATCTGACAGAAATTGCTGTTGCCACAATAAAAAAGAGAGGACGTCTCATAAAGACAGCCTCTCTTTTTTTTGAGACAGCTTTTTTTACATATTCATAACGATCTCTGTCCCGAACTCAGAGCATTTAAGTTTGGTCGCTCCCTCCATCAGGCGCTCAAAGTCGTAGGTGACCCTTTTTTTCCGGATAGCCCCTTCGAGTCCCTTCAGGATCATGGAAGCGGCTTCCATCCATCCCATATACTCCAGCATCATCATGCCCGACAATATCACCGATCCGGGATTTACCTGGTCTTTGCCGGCATATTTGGGTGCAGTGCCATGGGTTGCTTCAAAAACAGCATGGCCGGTAACATAGTTGATGTTTGCACCAGGGGCAATGCCTATTCCCCCGACAATCGCGGCCAGGGCATCAGAAATGTAGTCCCCGTTGAGGTTGAGGGTGGCAATGACCGAATAATCAGCCGGCCGGGTAAGGATCTGCTGTAGAAATGCATCGGCGATGCAATCTTTCACAATGATCTTACCTTGTGAAACAGCCTCTTTCTGGGCAGCATCCGCCGCCGCTTCGCCTTCCGCCGCCTTAATTTTATCGTAAGTCACCCAGGTAAAAACCTTGTCTCCGAATTCGCGATCAGCCAGTTCGTATCCCCATTTTTTGAATCCGCCTTCGGTGAACTTCATGATGTTCCCTTTATGAACCAGTGTCAGGGAGGGCCGCTTGTGCTCCAGTGTATAAAGGATGGCGGCCCTGACAAGCCTTTCGGTACCCTCTTTGGATACAGGCTTTATTCCGATGGATGACGATTCGGGAAAGCGAATATTTTTCACCCCCATCTCATCGGTGAGAAACCTGATCACCTTCTCAGCCTCCCTGGTTCCCTGCATCCATTCAATTCCCGAATAAATGTCTTCGGAATTCTCTCGAAAGATAACCATGTCGGTGGTCTCGGGATGTTTGACCGGGGAGGGAACACCCTTGAAATAACGCACAGGCCTTAAACAGGTATAGAGATCAAGGATCTGGCGCAGCGCCACATTCAGCGACCTGATTCCCCCTCCAACCGGGGTTGTCAACGGCCCTTTGATCGCCACCAGGTACTCACGGATAACATCCAGGGTCTCGGTGGGTAACCATTCTCCGGTTTGTTTGAATGCCTTTTCCCCGGCCAGCACCTCTCTCCAGATTATTTTTCTTGCTCCGCCATAGGCTTTCTCGACCGCTGCATCCAGAACGCGGACGCTGGCGTTCCATATATCCGGCCCCGTACCGTCGCCTTCAATAAATGGGATTACAGGAAAGTTGGGAACATTCAGTTTCCCATTCATCAGGGTGATTTTTTCTCCGGTCATATTTTTTGTTTTAAAAATTTCAAAATAACCACATTTTTTTTTTTCACGCGTCACATGTCACGCGTTTTTCCCCGGTAAAAGTATGAAAAATCCCCTACTTGAGTGTTTTTATCAGCGCGCCCCAATGTTTGTCGACATCAAAGAAATGTTTGAGGTAATAGTTGCCAAACAGGAAATGGGCTTTGACCAGTTTGACTCCCTGGGCGGCCATGCTGGCGAAGAAGTGCTCGATCATCCCCGACGCGATGCCCTTGCCCTGAAGGGAAGAGGTAACGACGATTCCATCGAGCAGGATATTCTGATCCTCCAGGTGCCTGAAGGTGATGCCTCCTACGATTTTTTCATTTTCATCGGTCAGAACGTACTGGTGATCATTGTCAGCGATCTCCTTGGGATACTTTTCACGGAAAAAAAGCTGGTAAAGCTGACCGGTTTCACGCGCTTCAATGGGTTCACGAAGGGTATAGCGCTTGCCCGATTTATCCTGCAGCGAGAAGCGGACCACGAGATGCCCCTTCTTGCTTTCGCCTATTTTCATGAATTCAATACCATCCTCTCCATGCAACCGGGGGAAAACCATCCTGCTGAAAATATTCTTTTCATCGGGATCATGGAGTTCTGATTGGAGGTCGGACAACTCGATCAGCTGGATGGCCAGCCCTACATGCAACTCCTCCATTCGTGCCAGGAGACGGTCAAAGGCCGCCCGCACCTCCGGTTCTGAATCTGAAAAATAGGTGTGCCGGTAAAAGAAATAACGAACAAGGTCAGGATATTGCTGCAACCTGAAAAGTTCCAGCAGTTCGATGAGGGTTTGTTCTTTAGCTGTAGCCGTGGTCAGGGGGTTCATCTTGTACCATTCCTGGTACTGATCGATGGCGCTGAAGAGGGCGATGGGTTTATAGTAGTGCTCACCGGCCTTCGCAAGGTACAATTCCAGGTGACCGAGAAGATCGGAGGAGTCGAAACAGCTCAGGGACCTGACCTGGAGATCGAGTTGCATCTGCCGAAGAAACTGCATTGCCTCCTCTTTTCCAAGCGCTTCGATGCATGCATCAAAGATCCAGGTCACATCGAGCTGGTTGCGGCACCATGGATAGATGGAGGCGGTCTTGCAATAATAATCCTGAAGCATGGGATCGACCAGCGACAAGGTGTTCTTGTAGTTTGACCATCCGGCCAGGGAGAGAACAACAGCGCTTTCGCGGAAATCCATCTCAGGAATGGCCACATTGGCAGGGGATATGGCCCCGGGAACGATTTGTTTCCCACTGTGATGCCAGGCTTTGAAAATAACCATAAAGGATTTGATGAATATTTTCTTCCAGGCATTCCCTTTAATGTTTCCCGATGAACGATGAATCTCCGACAACTCCCTTATTTTATCCCAGGCCGTCAGCCCCCCGATATACTGGGTTGTCAGTACCCCCAGGTTTGGCCTGCTGCTGCCAAGCAATGGCGCAACGGCCGGGCCGTATGGAAATCCGGCCAGGGAGGCCATCCAGTAGAATGTGTCTGGCTTTGGCCGGTAAGCTGAATTTTCACTCATGACCATATGCAGGTCAAAATGCTTGCCCGAAAGGGTGTTGATGGACAACCGGTAATGTTTGAATTCCTTGAAAGCAAGTAAACGCAGGATCCAGATGCCTTTGTCGGGAACCTCGGCCAGGTCGAATTCCTGTTCGTTGAATGTCAGGATAATGCTCTCTTTCAGGAAGGTGGTAGACTGGAAAATTTTCAGGACCCGCTGTTTTTCCGTATCCGAAATTCCATGCTCAAATTCCAGTTTATTTTTCCATTCGCCCAGCGTATGGGTGGCCGATCTCCCTTCAATATCCTTTTCGAAAACATCAGCCAGTGAATAAAAATAATGTTCGGCCTGCCGGGCCAGGTAAGGATCCTGTTTATGCAGGATCCATCGTGACAATTCAGCCCTGACCGGAACATAGTATTCAAGATGCAGGACGGCAAAGTTGTAAAGCAGCCCAAGCACATCCTGGAACGCGCTCCGTTGTTTTTTTGTGGCAGGCCAGCTGAGATGGTTACGATACCAGTAAAGTCGCTGTTTAAGCGCATCAAGCCTGTGTTTCCCAAAATTACTTGATGCGATCTCCCGGATTGATTTTTCATTCAGGAAAGTCAGTCCCGATTCAATAAAAGACGGCATATACTGGATCTCTTCAGGTTGTGGCGCCTTGAGCAGGATAAGCCGGTAAGCCAGGCACCGGATCTCCTCTTCGGGATGATAGGCCAGCGCCTCGAGCCTGTACCTGATCGCATTGGCCAGCCGGGGTTCGGCCGTGGTCAGGATTTTCCCAAGCTCATCCGTGGCCTTGTAAGCCTCAGCAAATCCACCGAAATAGGTACGGAAAACAAGGTAATTTGTCTGGATAAGTTGTTGATCGCGAACCGTTTTAATGACCGGGAAATGTTTTTCATCCAGCTGTTTAAAACCTGGAAGGGAAACACCAACCGAAATTGCTCCCATAGGCAGGTCCCAGCCCTCTTTCACAGGGCAGAAGGCAATCATTGAAGGATTCCCGAGCCATACTTTCGGCTGACGGGATAACATCCCAAGATCGATCAGGTTGGAGGTGATGGTATATTTAAAATGTCCGATCTGGAAAAGATCGCCTTTCAGTTTCCTGATCAGCAGCGTAGCGCCGGTGCGCCTGTTCATCAGCCTCTGGCCCTCGAACCGGATGTCTGTTTCAAGGATTCCGAGGTCACGGAAGAACCATTTGGGTATCTGGATTGCAAATTCACCCGCCTCTATCCTGACAATGGTACTCTGATACAGGCTCTCGATCACCCCTTTGAAATTGGTTTCAATCGCTTTCCGGTTATATGAGCCCTTGGGGGTGAGTTCGCCTTTATCGCGGCTGAAATCACGGTCAAGCACCATGAAGTTTATCACCCGTTCATAGGTGGCCACATCCTGGTTGGCAGTCATCACGATCTGATGAAAATATTCTGTCAGGTTTTCACCCTCGAGCGAATGGTACATCGGATCATCCTTGTCAGGAACGATCAGCAGCACGTTGTAGGGCCGGTTGTCGCCTACGAGGAATACCTGCTTGATTCCCGGGACTTTATAGAATTTCTTTTCAATTACCTGGGGGGCAACGGTCTGTCCACGGTTATTTTTGTAAATATCCTTTACTCGGTCGATGATCTGGTAATATCCATCCTTGCCGATTTTAAACACATCGCCTGTTGAAAGCCAGTGGTCTTCCTCCGCTGAAACAGGGTAGGGGATGATGTCGTCGGGACCAGCCATATCAAGGTACCGGCCCATATAATGCCCGCTGATTTCCAGTTCCGATTCGCCGCTCAACCGGGTGCTGACTCCAGGCAGGGGGATTCCGACGGTGAAATCCTTGTATTTCCCGGGAGGAGTCATGGTAATTCCCCCGGTTGCCTCGGTCATACCGAACCCGCTGTTGAGGAAGATGCCATACTCGTTGAAAAACCGGAAAACTGCCGGATCCAGGTACCCTGCTGCCGATAATCCCCAGTGGAGCCGCGATCCAACGACCTCGCGAACAGCCTGTTCCCTGAGTTCCTTGCTCTCGACATGGCTGATTTTTTCCTGGCACCGCTCGTAGAGCTCCTGCCAGCGCAAGGGGATGCTGATGAATCCTGTGGGGTTCATGTGGGGGAAGAGTGACAACAGGGTTTCAGATGAGGTATTCCCGGCAAAAATGTATGTTCCGCTCCAAAAGATGGCCCCGGTCATTTCAAGATATCGTCCAAAGGTATGGAACAGCGGGAGGTAACAAAGGAATACCTCGTTGCCCACCTCTGGCAGGGCCGCTGCACGGGCAAATCGTTTCGATACAATGTTGTAGATGGAGAAGGAGACCCCTTTGGGCAGGCCAGTACTGCCGGAGGTAAACATGGTGGTGGCCACCTGGTTGTTCACCCTCAGGGGCCTGCGTTTAAGGATCACGTCGATGTCCCACCGGGAGATTTTTTTGGCCTCTTCAACCAGGTACGGGATATCCCGCATTTTTTGGGTGACCGGCTGCATCGAAATAATCAGGAACTTGATCTCTGCATTATCCCGGATCTTCCTGAGAACCGACAGCCGTTCCTCGGTGTCGGCCAGTGCAATGTTGATCTTCAGCTCGTTGAAAATGGGTAATAGGACCTCCATCTTGAAATGCGGACTGAGGGGTGTATCAAAAATATCGAACATGAGGCAGGCCAGGTCGGTACAGGCGCCTTCGAAACAGTTTTCGCCATAAAAAGCGACCCGTGGAGATGAACCGACAGATTTGTAAAACAGGCAGGCGATTTCGCGTAAATGACGGTATGTTTGCTCATAGGTCCAGTCAATGGCAACCGTCGATGACATATCTTTGAACAGTACCTGGTTCGGATGTTCTTTCACCCGCTGTTCCATCATCTCGTTCAGGTTGTAGTCAGTGGACTGGATGATGTGAAATGCGGCTTCCGACCACCGGATCCTGTTTTGGCTGGTTCCCAGGGATTGTAAAAAAATCGATTTCCGTGTGATCGCCAGCCAGTCAAACCAGAAGGATTTTTTCAGGGAATTTTCCTGGCGTAAAGCAATGATATTTTCAGTTCCTTCAACAATTTTCAGGGCCAGGTGGTGGCTGTGAATATCCGGATTTGTGATGACTTTCCATGCTTCCAAATGCGATTCTAGAGCCAGCATATGTAATTTTGTTTGTGGATGAAAATTTTTATAAATTTATGACGTTATCTTTAATAAAGATAATTAAGCATAAACTTCTAAATTAATGAATTAGTTTGCAGTTTTTAAAATAATATATATGTTATTGGATGTTAAATTAATAGAAGGCACATATGAGAAGATTTCAAAGGGTGTTGCCCAGGCAAAACAGTTGTTGGGAAAACCTTTGACATTGACCGAAAAAGTTCTTTATGGTCACCTTTTCGACCAGAATCCGCGGGTTCCTTATCAGCGGGGCACCGATTATGTGAATTTTCTCCCCGACCGGGTTGCCATGCAGGATGCCACAGCGCAGATGGCGCTGCTGCAATTTATGACAGCAGGCCGTGACACGGCGGCGGTTCCATCAACAGTGCATTGCGATCACCTGATACTGGCCCAGGTTGGCGTTAAAACCGACCTGGCCAATGCGATGGTCCAGAATAAAGAGGTGTACGATTTTCTCGAAACCGTCTCGGCAAAATACGGGATCGGATTCTGGAAGCCTGGCGCAGGGATCATCCACCAGGTGATTTTTGAAAATTACGCGTTCCCCGGAGGAATGATGATCGGCACCGATTCGCATACGCCCAATGCAGGCGGGTTGGGAATGGTGGCCATTGGCGTAGGCGGGGCCGATGCCGTTGATGTCATGTCGGGCATGCCGCTTGAATTGAAAATGCCAAAGATCCTGGGTATTGAGCTTACCGGAAAATTGTCGGGATGGGCATCTGCCAAGGATGTGATCCTGAAGATTGCCGGCATACTTTCCGTCAAGGGGGGAACAGGCTTTATTGTTGAGTATTTTGGAGAAGGCGCTGCATCGCTTTCGTGCACCGGAAAAGGAACCATCTGCAACATGGGCGCTGAGATCGGGGCGACCTGCTCCCTGTTCACCTATGATAAAAAGATGAAATCCTTCCTGGATGCAACCGGAAGATCGGAGGTGGCAGCACTGGCCGACCGGTATGCCGGATATCTTGCACCCGACCCTGAAGTTTACGCGGATCCTGCATCCTATTATGACCAGTATCTCAGGATAAATCTCTCGGAGGTGGAACCATACATCAATGGTCCTTTCTCTCCTGATGTGGCCCATCCGATCTCTGAATTCAAGGCCTTCGTCAAGGAAAATAATTATCCCGAAACACTGGAGGTGGGGCTGATCGGCTCCTGTACCAATTCATCCTATGAAGATGTTTCGCGTGCTGCCTCTGTGGCAAAACAGGCCAATGAAAAGCAGCTGAAGGTTAAATCGGAGTTCGTCGTAACCCCCGGCTCCGAACAGATCCGTTATACCTGCGAGCGGGATGGATTACTCGATGTTTTTACAAGCATCGGGGGTGTGATCATGGCCAACGCCTGCGGACCCTGCATCGGGCAGTGGTCAAGGAAAATGGATAATCCCGAACGGAAGAACTCCATCCTGAATTCCTTCAACCGGAACTTTGCCAAGCGGAACGATGGCAATGCCGGGACCCATAGTTTCATTGCATCTCCTGAAATCGTAACAGCACTGACCTTAGCTGGCACCCTGAACTTCAATCCCTTGAAGGACACCCTTTTGAATGCATCGGGACAAAAGGTAAAACTCGACGAACCGGTTGGCTTCGAACTTCCGCCGAATGGTTTTGACGTGAAGGACCCGGGATACCTGGCCCCGCCTCCAAATGCACAGGCCGTGGTTGTTAGTGTAAGCCCGGCCTCCGACCGCCTCCAACTTCTTGAACCCTTCGCCGCCTGGGATGGAAAGGATGTTTCGGCCATGCGGCTGCTGATCAAAGCGAAGGGTAAATGCACCACCGATCACATCTCCATGGCCGGTCCGTGGCTGAAGTACCGCGGCCACCTCGATAATATCTCGAACAACCTGCTCATGGGGGCCGTTAATTATTTCAACGGGAAAACCAATGAGGTGAAAAACCCTGATACCGGTAAATATGATGAGGTATCGAAGACGGCCCGTTTTTATAAATCCAAAGGCATCCCAACGATCATTGTAGGAGATGAAAATTACGGTGAGGGATCTTCACGCGAACATGCCGCCATGGAACCACGTCATCTCGGGGTGCGGGCCGTGCTGGTAAAATCATTCGCCCGTATCCATGAAACCAACCTGAAAAAGCAGGGGATGCTGGCGCTTACCTTCGCCAACCCCGAAGATTACGATAAAATCAAAGAGGACGATCTGATCTCCCTTACCGGGCTTGATCAATTCAAACCCGGCAAACCACTTACCTTAAAACTTCTTCATGCTGACTGCTCGAGGGAGTCGATCGTATTAAACCACAGTTACAGTGACCTGCAGATCCTCTGGTTCAAGGCAGGCAGCGCCCTTAATTATATGCAAACCTTAAAATAAAAAGAGATATGATAATAGCGGATTTCCTGCAGGATCTGGCAAAACTAACAGAAGACTCCTGTAAAATTGAAGAAAGTTTATTTAAACAGTTTGATGTAAAGCGTGGACTGCGCAATGCAGACCATACCGGTGTTCTGGTTGGTCTCACCCGTGTTGGAAGCGTTGTCGGATATGAAAAAATAGATGGAAAACTGGAAGCCATTGATGGCAAACTGATATACCGTGGAATTGATATCAGGGACCTGGTCTATGGATCGCAGGATGCACAGCGGCCCGGTTTTGACGAAACGGTTTTTCTTCTGCTCTTCGGACGTCTTCCAAAAAAAGCGGAACTCGACATGTTTTCCGCTGGACTTGCTGAATTGAGGGCCCTTCCCGAAAATTTCAACCGCGACATGATCCTGACCATGAAGGGGAAAGATATCATGAATATGCTGGCACGGTCAATCCTTGCCTTGTATACGCTTGATGAAAAGGCTGATGATACCTCAATAGAGAATATTCTCAGGCAATCGATCAGCCTCATCGCAAAACTGCCGACCATTGCAGTTTATTCATACCATTCCATGCGCCACCTGATCAATTATGATACGCTTACGGTGCGGTACCCGGATAAAAAACTGAGTACGGCCGCGAACTTCCTTTATATGCTCAAGGGGAATGATTACACTGCGCTGGAAGCCGAATTGCTGGATCTTTCCCTGGTGCTGCATGCCGAACACAGCGGGGGTAACAACTCCACTTTCACCACCAGGGTGGTAAGTTCAAGCGGTACCGATACCTATTCGGCCATCGTTGCGGCCATCGGCTCCCTGAAGGGACCATTACATGGGGGCGCCAACCTGCAGGTGATGGAGATGATGGATAACATCAAGGCCAATGTGAAGAACTGGACCAACGACGATGAAGTAGCAGAATACCTCCGGAAGATCACCCGCAAAGAGGCTCACGACAAAACCGGTCTGATCTATGGATTTGGCCATGCCGTGTATACTGTCTCTGATCCGAGAGCCATCCTTCTGAAGGAAAAAGCCCGACTGCTCTCCATTGAAAAAGGCAGGGAAGATGAAATGGCACTCTATGAATCCATCGAACGCATCGGACCGGGGATCTTTTATGAATTCAAGGGAACACAGGATAAACTCATCTCCCCGAATGTCGACTTTTACTCCGGATTCGTCTATGAATGCCTGAAGATTCCCAAGGAACTCTACACCCCGCTGTTTGCCATTTCACGCATCAGCGGATGGTGCGCTCACCGGCTCGAAGAGATGATCAGCGGCCGCCGCATCATCCGCCCGGCTTATAAAACGGTTGAACCCGAGAGAAAATATACGCCGCTGGAGGAGAGATAACGAATTTACGATTTACGAAGTACGATTTACGATTTTTTTCTGTCACGCGTCACGCGTCACGTGTCACGTTTCTTGTCACGCGTCACGCGTCACGTGTCACGTTTCTTGTCACGCGTCACCTTTTTCCGTACATTTTTTTCATGGCGTTGTTGACCAGGCGGGATGCAAGCCGGCGGGGAATCACGTTCATCAGAAATAAATACTGCAGCCGGTTTGTGATCCCGGGGATGCAGATTGGCTTGACTCCGAGCCGGCTGATTGCATACCGGGCCACTTCGGCGGGTTGCATGACCGGAGGTTTCATCTTTTCAAAACTTGGTTTGCTTTTCCAATAGGTGGGCGTTGACACCGTTCCCATGCAGCATACCGTGATGTCAATGTCCTGATCCTTTAACTCCTGGTAAAGCGCTTCGGTGAGCCTGATGCTGAAGGCCTTGGTCGCCGCATAAGTGGCCACATGGGATGGTCCGATCAATCCGGCAAGGGATGAAATCAGCAGGATGCCCCCGGTTTTGGACGCTGCGATCAGCCGGTTTGAAAAACCATGGACCAGGTGGAGCAGGGTGCGTGTGTTTATTGTCAGGAACTGGTCGAGTTCAGTTGGGTCAAGCGCATTAAAATGGCATACCCTGCTGTAGGCAGCAACGTAGACCATCAACCTGCAGTCAGTGGATGTAACAGCCTTCATGCAATCCATGGCAGCATCGGGCCCTGCCAGGTCAAGCGGTAATTCCATCGTTTCGACATGATGCTCCCTCCTGATCTTTGAAGCAAGTTCATGCATGGCTCCCGTGTTGATGTCAACCAGGATGATATTGAACCCGTTCTCTGCCAATACGTTGCAAAATCCCTCCCCGATCCCTTCAGCGGCGCCCGCTACCAGCGCCCAGGTTCCATAATATCCGTTGACCTTTTTCATGTTTTTTCTATCTTTGCCACCTTTGCAATAATAGTTATTTCTTTTCAAAATGAGGAAGCTGCTCTTTCTGTTTTTAAAATTGATCAAGGCCTTCCGGAAGGCAGGGATGAAACTTCGCGGAAAAACAGAGGATGACATCCATGCCAGCCGGGTCATCTCCGGCAAGGCCTGGGAAGAGTTTTGTGACAACCTTAAATCGGCCGGGGCTTCACTCATGTATCCCGGGGCTCCCCGCGATGCCTTCAACCAGGCCGAAGGGCTGCGCTACCTGAGCCGTCTTACCCGGGGCGGACTGGAGGCCTTTGTCGAATATGCCGATCCTGCATTCCCCGTTCTCAGGCGGATGGCCCATGAAACAGTAAAGCTGGGAGCCGATAATCCCGACAACTATTATTTCAATGCCCAGATCAGCGGGAAATACAGTTACCGCATCCGCGGGAAGAGAAATACCGTGCATTACATCGGTTTTTTTACGCAGAACGGAAATTATGGAACCACCGGCAGCATGGGTCCATGCGCGATGCTGGAGCATCGAGACCTGAAACTCGAAGATGACGGCAGTTTTGAGATCATCCTGAGCAAAACGCCCGCCGGGAAGAACTGGCTGAAGATCGAAGATACGACAAGCATGCTGATGGTGCGTCAGACCTTCTTAAACCGCTTCACCGAGACTCCGTCGGAAGTGACCATTGAAAATCTTGACGGGCGAACAGCGCCCGATCCCATCACGCCGGCCATGATCGACGAAGGATTGAAAACAGCCTCGATGTTTGTTGCCGGGGCATCACTCATGTTTGCCCGGTGGGCCGGAGGGTATCAGAAACACACCAACCGGCTTCCGCTTTTCAGCCCTGAAGTATCCAATGCCGCAGGCGGTGATGCGAACATCATCTATTACCACAGCCACTGGAAACTGGCCGAAAATGAATCCCTCCGGATCGAGGTTAAACCTCCCGACTGCGATTCATGGAATTTTCAACTGAACAACTACTGGATGGAATCACTCGACTACCGGTATTTCACCATCTGTATCAATAAGGCATCTGCAGTTTACGAACCCGATGGCTCCGTCCGCGTTACCGTGGCCCATCATGATCCGGGAATCCCCAACTGGATCAACACCTGCGGACACAACGAAGGAACCATGTTGTGGAGATGGTACCGGCTGGCTGACGGTTCTGAAGCAGTCGAACCTTCGTGCCGGATCATTAAAACCACAACTGCTCTATGACACAACCCAACACCTGCTTAGGAAATTTCAGGCAAAGTCCAACCTGGTTCAGAGCGATCAACCAATGCTGGAAAGGAACCTACCCGCTCGGCACCAGGATCAAACTTGAGAAAGCCGATCTCATCCGGTCGGCCAGGAAAGTCACCGGTCTGCAGGACCTTGGCAGGGATTTCAATGACGAACCACTTGAACGGGTTTTACAGGCCGTGAACGAAGAGGCCAACCTGCACCCGATCGGCCGTTTTATCACGAAGCAGCGGTTCGTGAGCCTGCTGAGCATCCGGCTGAGAGCGGAGTATTATTTTAAGAAATATCCGGAAATCCTTACAAGGGAACTGTATCCCGTTTGGATTATCATCGGGCTGCAGCGAACAGGGACCACCAAGCTGCAGCGCCTGCTCGCCGAAGATCCGGCCCATCGCGTGATCCCAAGCTGGGAGGTGATCAACCCCGTGCCAATCAATACGGGTCTGTACGATCTGTCAGTATCTCCCCCGCAGATTCCAGGTTATCCGCTTTCCAATGATAAACGCATCTCTGTTGCCAGGACTTCTGTTTCAGCACTTAAATACATGTCGCCCGGTTTTTTTGCCATCCATCCCATCGATGCCATGCTGCCCGAAGAGGACATCCTGATGCTGGATGTGAGCTTTCTCAGCACGACTCCTGAAGCCATGATGCATATCCCGTCCTATTCGGCCTGGCTTGAACAAACGGATCAGTCGGCCGCCTACGCCTATGCTGCAAAGCTGCTGAAATTCCTGCAGTGGATCAGGCCCGCGAAACGCTGGGTGCTGAAATCCCCGCATCATCTTGAATTTCCGGACCTGATCGAAAAGCATTTCGGGGATGTCCATTTTCTTTGGCCGCACCGGACAATCTACGAATCGGTTCCATCGTTCCTCAGTATGGTTACCTATAACCGGATGATTTTCAGTAACCATGTGGATAATAAACAGGTGGCTCAACACTGGATCCGCAAAACCGGCTACATGCTTGACAAGGCACTTGCTTACCGGAAAAAGGCAGACAATGATAAAAAATTTATTGATATCTACTACCGGAATTTTATCAGCGATTCGGCCGAAGAACTTTCAAAAATATACCGGATGAACGGAGGACTCACGCCTGAACTCATCAAGCGCTTCAGCCTGCATGAACAAAATCATCCTCACCAAAAGCATGGTGAGCACCGGTATTCGCTGGCTGATTTTGGCTTGACCGAAGCAGACATCGACAAGCATACCTCCCGTTACCAGCAGTTTATCTCAAATCTCTATGACAGAAAACCAGCAGCAGAAATACAATAATCCGGTTTCTGCAACCCTCACCGGCATCCGCGACCTTTTCCGTAAACAAATCCCCGCCGGCTCCCTGAATCCAACGGATCGCCTGGATGGCAAGACCGTTCTGGTTGACGGTGCGAGTTCGGGCCTCGGATTTGCAGTGGCCGCCGACCTGGCACGCCGCGGAGCAAAAGTGATCATGGCCTGCAGGAGCGGCATTCCTGAAAAAGGGGAGAAGGTGAAGAAACTTTCCGGAAACCCGGATATTCACATGCTGCAGGTTGACTTTTCCGACATCGGCACCATCCGTGAACTGGTAAAGGAGATCAAAGCGAAATTTGCCCCGCTGGATATCCTGGTATGCAACGCCGGGATTGTTCCGAAACAAAGCCGGAAAACGAAACAGGGACTCGAAGAGATGTTCATGGTGAACTACTTTTCAAAATTCATCTTCGTGAATCTGCTGTTGGAAAACCATTGTTTTACAAAAGCAGAACCTGCCTTCCCGGATTCGACATTCGACATTCAATATTCAAAATTCGATCCTCCCCGCATCATTTTCGTCGCCTCCGAAAGCCATCGCAATCCGGAGAAATTTCAATGGGAGGAATTCGGGAAGTACAAGGAATATCAGATCGGAAAGTCGATAGAACTATACGGATACTATAAATTGCTGCTGACGACTTTTTCCTGCGAACTTTCGCGTAGGCTCAACCCCGGCGTAGAAATCCGTTATGGAGTCTTTTCACTTTGCCCCGGTCCTGTCAATTCGAACATTGCGCGCGAAGCTCCGAAAATTTTCATCCCCCTGCTGAAGCTGGTCTTTGGTATCTTCTTCAAATCACCGGCCAAAGCCGCCATCCCGGTTGTGTACATGGCGGCATCCAATGATTTCAAGGGAAAGAAATTCGATTATCTCTTCCTGATGAGCCGGAAAGCGGTCGATCAGAAAGCATCTGATCGTGAAAACGGGAATCGGCTGTGGGAGCTGTCAGAAGAACTGCGCGACAGCTTAAAGGCTGTATAAAAGCCGGATCTCCTCCTTCCAGATGGTTTCATCGGGTGTTTCGAGGATGAGCGGCATGTCGTCGAATCTTGAATCCTTCATCACCCTCCTGAAGACCTCCAGTCCCAGCGTCCCTTTGCCAAGGCTTTCGTGACGGTCGACGCGGCTTCCCAGACCCTTTTTCGAATCATTGATGTGCATCCCCTTCAGGTACTGAAACCCCACCTTCCCGTCAAAATCCCTGAAAGTGGCGTCAAATGCCTCGTCCGAAGTAAGGTCGTACCCGGCAGCAAATGAATGGCAGGTATCGATGCAAACTCCTACGCGGCTTTTATCCTCCACGTGATCGATGATGAATGCGAGTTGCTCAAATTTAAAGCCCAGGTTTGAGCCCTGCCCGGCCGTGTTCTCGATAACGGCGATCACTCCATGGGTTTTATCAAGGGTTATGTTGATTGATTCGGCGATCAGTTTGAGGCATTCTTCATCGCTGATCTTTGCCAGCGATCCGCCGGGATGAAAATTAAGCCGGTCGAGGCCCAGTTGCTCACAGCGGCTCATCTCATCCAGAAAAGCTTCACGTGACTTTTCAAGACCCTCCTTCTCAGGATGTCCCAGGTTGATCAGGTAACTGTCGTGCGGTAATATATGGGAAGGTTTAAAACCAAACGCTGAGCAGTTTTCAGCAAATTGTTTTATGCTGGATTCGGTCAGCGGCGATGATTTCCACTGTCGCTGATTCCGGGTGAAAAGGGCAAAGGCCTTTGCCCCCAGTTCATGTGCATTGCGCGGTGCGTTTTCCACACCCCCTGATGCACTGACATGGGCTCCGATAAATTTCATAATAGGGGTTTCAGTTAAATCGGTTAATGTTGGTGTAAAGATATTGATTCCTGAGAGAAGAATCAGGAGATTTTTAAATGATATTGTTACGTGTTTTTTCGTTAAATTTTAATAACCTGACCGGGAATCCCATTTTATTATCATTATATTTGTAAAAAAAAATCTGACAATGAAAAAGATTCTACTCCTTTCCGGAATGATTATAGCCTCATTAAATATCATGGCACAACCATCGCTCACCTATAAAAACAATGCGCTGGTGCAGGGCGATGTCAATACCTATCGCGAAATACAATATGTAGAACCCGGAACGGCCGGGTCAAACCAGATCTGGGATTTCTCGAAAATTCAGTTCAATGGTAAAACGCCCTTGAGCACCATTCAGTCCGCTCCTTCGAAAGAACTTGCCGGCGTAGGTGAATATAACCTGATTCTGAATGATGGCGGATACGAGTTCTTTATGAATTTCAGTGAACAGGGTTTTGAAGAAAAAGGCTATGTCAACACCGAAAAGGAAATAACCCTGGTTTTTTCCGATCCCATCATCAAAATGAAATACCCCCTGGCCTTTGGCGGGCAATATACTGATACCTACGAAGGCATTGCCTATTTCCAGAAAACCACCAGGATTGATGTAACCGGCGATTATACTGTGACTGCCGATGCCTTTGGAACCCTGATATTCCCTGACCGCGTGATAAAAAATGCCCTGCGCGTTAAAATTTCCAAAAATGGCCTTGACCGTAACATGTGCGGTTCCATTGAATCAAATTCCGTGAAATACCTGTGGTATACCCAGGGGATGCGTTATCCGGTTTTAAGTATCTCCAGCCTTTCGTACCAGGCTGGCGGGCAGATCCCGACCGTAACCAATACAGCCTTTGTAAACCTCGATCAGCCCTATGTTACCGACGTTATTGCCAGTTCCGAGGAACCTCAGAACCAGGTGGAAAAATCAGATGTCTCTGTCATCCTTTTCCCAAACCCCTTCAGCGAAAAGATCACCTATAATTATTTTCTGAGGAAACAACTTCCTGTATCAATTGAATTATATGATATGACAGGAAAGAGCAAGGTGCAGCTTGTCAAAAACCAGATCCAGCCTGAAGGACTGCATACCGGCGAGTTGAACGGCATGGTTGCAGACCTGACTCCCGGAGTCTATTATTTCCGCTTCACATTCGACAAACAAGTCATCATCAGTAAGATTGTGAAGATCTGATGTGAATTGCAATTTACGTTGCAAAGAATTCTGACTACAATTTGCTATCAAAAGAGTCCACTTACTTATTTACGCTTTTTCATGGTGTTTTATGCATGTAAGTTTGCAGAAACTTTTTAATGTATATAAATATGACAACCATGAACTCAATAAAAAAGACCACGCTGACCGGCCTTGCACTCCTGTTTTTTATTTTTTCACTCTCCTCCTGTAAGAAAGACCTTCCGCCTGCTCCGCAGAAACTGGGTAACAACACAACGGACCTGAATGTTTCTGCCGATTTTGACTGGAAAACTTCCCGCGAAATCACTTTGAATGTGATTGGCCTGAAGGAGGTGAACCCAATTATTGCCAATACATTGTATGTTAACTCACCGGCAGGGGAGACCTATTACAAAGACCTGTTAACCATGAACAAGGATTATACGATAAAATTTGCTGTTCCATCAACCGAAACAAGCCTCGTGCTTAATTACGGAACGAAGACATTAACACTTCCGATAACCTCGAACAGCCTCACCTTTGATTATATTACTCAATAATAAATAACGATAGAAAATCATGAAAAAGATATTAATCATTACCTTTTTAGCCATTTTAAGTATGACCGGTTTCTCACAGACCGTGACCAATAATTTTGAAAATGGCAACTGGCTGTATTATTCAAATCTATGCTGGGGTATCGGAGTGAACAACCAGTATGAAAGATTCAACACGGATGTAATCGGCAATGGTTTTACCGGAACCAGAGTATGTCAAACACAGAATCTGGGCGAAAAAAATATTTGCAGCTTGGAAAGCCCCTGGACCAATCTGGCTGCAGGAAATATTGAATTTGACCATGCGGTTCCATCAAAAGACGGATCGAGACAATTAAAGGTTTATCTTGTTAAAGAAGATGGAACTTCAGCGGCTATATGGACTTTCCCCTATTCAAATGGTAACAGCAACCACGCGTCTATTGCTAATAATGTCACAGGAATTCGCAAAATCAGATGGGAATGGACAGGTAACAATGGAAATTCGAGAGGGCAATTGGATAATATAGTTATTCCGGGTGTCAACGCTTCTGACCCATCAAATGATTGCAAGCCCATGGCTGCAATTATTGATGCCGATGGCGACGGTGTTCCTGATGCACAGGATGAATATCCGGCTGATCCCTATCGTGCTTACAATAACTATTATCCTGCCACAGGTTTTGGCACCATTGCCTTTGAAGATAACTGGCCGGCTTACGGAGATTATGACCTGAATGACCTGGTGATGGGTTACAAGTTCAAAATCGTTTCAAATGCTCAGCACAATGTGGTTGAGATCTTCAACACCATGCTTCTCCGTGCAAACGGAGCCGGAATGGAAAACGGTTTTGGCTATCAACTGCCGAATGTAACCCCGACCTCCGTCCGTTCAGTAACCGGAACAGGCGATCAGACGGGTTATACCATCGGAGCCAATGGAACAGAGACAGGTAACTCCAAGGCAACCATCATTCTTTTTGACAAATCACACCGGTACATGAATGAATGGAATACCCAATTGGGTGTTGCCCCTGTTCCTGCCTATCAGTTTGATGTATACCTTGAATTTATGAAAAACGGAGTCCCCGGACCCGGAGGTGCAATTACAGTGACCAATTTGAACATTGCACAGTGGAATCCTTTCCTCGTTGCCAATGGTCAAAGGGGACGTGAGGTGCATTTACCCAACTATATGCCCACCGACCAGGCTGATGTGACTCTTTTTGGAACCAGTGACGATGATACCAGGATCGGACACTATTACAAATCGAAAACCAATTTACCCTGGGCCCTGGATATTTATGGACAATTTGATTATCCGGCAGAGCACATGGATATCAGCTTAACCTACCTTCACTTTGGCCAGTGGGTTGAAACCAGCGGATCACAATATTTGGACTGGTGGTCAAATAAAACCTCAGGATATCGTGATAATACCAAAATTTATTAGAACAGTTTGATGAATACATAGAGGTGTTGATCGGAGAAACTCCCAACAGTTCACCTGATCAGTAAAACAAGAGGTTGTCTCAAATTCCGGGACAGCCTCTTGTGTTTTTATCCGGTTTTCGCTTAGTTTTGCAAAAAGCACAGAAAACAATATCCTGAAAACAGGTTGTTGCCCTCTCTGTAAGAAAATGCCTATGAAAAAAGCAGTCAATTTATCTATGATCATCGTTGCAATTATGTTTGGGCAGAACCTGGCCGCCCAGAATAATAGCACGCAGATCCCGGAACTGGCAAACCAGATCCTTTCTGCAAAAAAGATCAGTTTAGAACTCCTCCATAAATATTCGTGGACATCCCGCACTGAAATCCTAAAGTCAAAGGAGGTCCTCAACATCATGATCGAACAAAATCAGTATACTACGGAAGGTCAGTTGGTTCAAAAGCTGATCAACCAGCAGAGCGCTAAAATGCCCAAAGCATTCCTGATCCGGAACATTGCGGATGCCGAGCGAAACAATATCGAGAAATTTCTTTACGGTTTACGCGATTTCCTCAAAAAATACGCCTTGCAGGAGACAGACCAGGTAACACGGTTCATCGCCGCAGCTACCTGGCAGGTGGCGGATTCCACCCATGAGTTTGTGTTCACCGGGAAAAATGTGGAACAGAAAGGAGACGAATTGACCTGGTGGGTTGAAGGCAACCATTACAGCACAGCCCGGATCGAGGTGAACACAGTTTTCGAGAAAAATGTGGTCCATTTTACCGGTACTTTCATGAGACTCAGGGATGGATTGAATTATATGAACTGGGCTGAAGCATATATTCCTGCGAAGAAAATAACACTTCAACTCCAGAATTTCGATTATATCATGGAATGACAGGGTACGGTAATAAAAGTTTTTAAACAAATAATTGGTAATATTTAATAATCTACCTTTGTAGATTCTCTAGCAGCACGACAGGTTTACTCCGATTCCCGGCCTGTGATGTCAGGGAAAATACAACGGTAGTTCTCATACATTCAGAAACCCCTTTTCAATGAAAGTCGTCAAAATGAAACTGCTACCCCTGGCAGGGTTGGTGGCCATGTTAATTTTTTCCTTTTATTCCTGCCATCACGATGCAGACCTGTCTGTGGAACCGCCCAAACCACCCCCTCCCGGTACCGAATTCAAGTGTTCGCACGATACCATTTATTTTCAGAATTCGGTATATCCGATCATCCTGTCGGGCTGTGCCAAATCGGGATGTCATGATCAGACATCTCACAAGAGTAACAGGGTGCTGGATAATTATACAGACATCAGTAAACTGGTAAAACCTTTTGATCCCCAGTCAAGCAAGTTGTACGTAGTCCTCTTTAGTAACTCCGATGGCCGGATGCCCCCGAAGGACCCGTTTTCACAAGAACAGAAAAGCATCATTTACTGGTGGATCAAACAGGGAGGGTTCAACAACCGCTGTGATTCCACAGGATGTGATTCGGTCAATGTAACCTACACCATGACCATCGATCCGATCATCCAGGCATGGTGCATTGGCTGTCACAGCGGATCAAATCCCCAGTACGGACTCAGCCTGGACACCTACGAAAATGTGGTTGCCTGTGCCAGCAGTGGCAGGCTGATGGGCGCCATTCGACACGAGACAGGTTTTTACCCGATGCCCAAGGGAGGCGGGAATCTCTCATCGTGCGAACTTGCATTATTTCAAAAATGGATCAACATTGGTACACCTTAAACGCACACTCATGAAAAAATTAATCGCCGGAACCCTGTTTCTCCTTGTGTTGTTGTTTTTGTTCCCCGGATGTTACAATGACAACGAATATGACCTCTATCCATATTCCAGCGCATGCGACAGCATCAATGTGACCTATGCCAATACAATTGCCCCGATCATGGCGGCCAACTGCAACAGTTGCCATTCAACGGCAGTAGCTTCCGGTGGTGTGGTGACCGACAGTTATGCCGGACTCAGCATTGTTGCCCTGAACGGGAGCCTGTGGGGAGGTGTGCATGCAGAACCAGGATATGTTCCCATGCCCAATGACGGAGGTAAATTATCGGCCTGTGACTTAGGGAAAATCAAAAAATGGATCAATGCCGGGGCGCCCAACAACTAGCCGGATTAACAGCTTAATAAAACAAGAATAATGAAAGTCAACACCATCCTGGTATCCTGCCTGTTATTTTGTTCCATGACTGCAGGAGCACAGAAATTTCTAACCAAAACAGGCCATATCCGGTTCTATTCCGATTCACGCCTGGAGAAAATTGAGGCAATCAGCAAACAGGTAAACAGCGGGGTGGATGTTTCTACCGGAGATTTTGTTTTCAAAGTTCCGATGAAATCATTTGAATTCGAGAAAGCCCTGATGCAGGAGCACTTCAACGAAAATTATGTGGAATCCGAAAAATTTCCGAGTGCAACGTTTCTCGGAAAGGTGATGAATATCAGGGAGGTCAACCTGGGCAAGGATGGACTCTATTATGTAAATGTCGCCGGAAAACTTACAATCCATGGCATCACAAAGGAGATCACTGCAAAGGGGACCTTTGAGGTGAAACAGGGAACCCTGGTCGGCAAAAGCAAATTCAACGTGGTTCTTGAAGATTTTAAAATCTCCATACCGGGCGCCGTCATTTTAAATATCTCCAAGGAGATCGAAGTGAATGTTGATGTTACATTGGATAAAGCAAATATGTAATATGAAGAACAGGTTATTTTTTATACTCGCTTTTACAGGGGTGATGATCTCTGCTACGACCTTTGCCCAGGATGATCTGATGAACATGCTGAATAAGGATGAAAAGCCGGTCATCAATTACACAACAGCTACCTTTAAAACAACCCGCGTAGTGATCGGACACTCTTCTGAAAATCCACCAACCGGGAACCTCCTGTTCCTCATTACCCATCATTTCGGAGCCATCAACGGGGGCTACGAAAACCTGTTTGGTTTGAAACAAGCTACGATCCGACTCGGGCTGGAGTATGGAATTACTGACTGGCTGGGGATCGGACTGGGTTTAAATACCCTGAAGAATACCTGGGACGGATTTGTCAAGGTTAAAGCGTTGCGGCAAAGCACCGGTGCCAGGAGAATGCCCCTCACCATGACAATTTTCGGAAGCACGGCTGTTTATACAACCAAATGGGCTGATCCCAACCGGCAGAATTATTTATCCTCACGAATGTCCTATGCCGCCCAGGTGATCCTTGCCCGAAAATTCGGCAATCGTTTCTCCTTTCAGATCGCACCAACCTATGTTCATATCAATCTTGTTCCCACACCGGAGGATCACAATAACATTTTTTCCATTGGCGGCGGCGGACGTTTTAAAATCAGCCAGCGGGTATCGGTCAATGCGGAGTATTATTATCTTTTACCTGGTCAGATAATATCAACCCCTGCCTACAGCTCCTTTTCAGCGGGCGTGGATATTGAAACCGGGGGTCATGTTTTCCAGATCTTCCTGACGAATTCCATGGGAGAAAACATGGAAAGTATCATTACTGAAACGACCGGCACCTGGTTTAACGGGAACATTTTCCTCGGATTCAATATTTCCAGGATATTTACCGTGGTAAAACCAAAGGAATTCAGATAACAGGTTTGATTGACCATTCATACATTTATCCCATTTTCGTGATGACTTTCGATGTAATGCCGGGATTACAGGGCCGGGTGAAAGTACAATTTTAGGTATTATCATGGCCCTTTATTCAAAACCGGCCAGATTTACGCTGGCATTCAAAAGTGTTGGGATGACCACAACCGGTGAGTTCATCAACAGGATCTTAAAAATATTTTTGATTTATTTGTAACTAATCAGTCCTATTTATAATGAGCGATTACATTGAGGGCTTGCAGCACA
>JBAXVX010000010.1:0-114565 GCA_037128705.1 Bacteroidota bacterium
GAAAAAGCAAACGGCAATCGATTTATTGTAACCTCTGAAAAACCTCATGCTATCCAGGAAATTGCTCAAATTTTGAAATCAAATGGATATGATAAAGTGAGCACTCAATTAGCCCCTACCTTTTTATTGAAATTCATTGCCAAATTCAATGATGAAATGAAGGGGATGCTGCCATTTGTAGGAAACACCATTGAAGCTGATGTAAGTAATACGATGAAAACATTTAGTTGGGAACCTATTCCGTTTGAAAAAACTGTTCTTGACACGGCAAAGTCTGTGAAACAAGCGATTGAGAAATAAATTTGTTATCGCCGGTTCCCTTGGATATGTGGTGCGAATCGAATTTGCTTTCAACTATTACGGGAAGTTCAATTTGGGTTCACACCCGATTCAAACAGCAAGTGTATTGCAATTTGACTAAATGCCAGAAATTCAAATGAGTGTGTGTGTGTGAAGTAAGATAAATGATGAAAAAAAAAGAACCCCAAAAGTGGGGTTCTAAAGTGTTGATTATCAGTTTTGATTTTTGTAATCAATTGATAATCTGTAAATTATAAGTGATCCGCCTGGGGCTTGGACACTTTCACTGTAACGCCTATGTACCTAAGGTTTCCAGATGGTCAATTTTTCAATGTATCAGATTTGTGTATTCTTGAATTGTCAAAAACCCGGGAACATTTGCCATCACTTGAAGCATCTTAAAAGGGCATAAAAAAAGGAGGCCGTTAAGCCTCCTGTGTGATCAGCCTGGGATTCGAACCCAGGACCCCCGCCTTAAAAGGGCGATGCTCTACCGGCTGAGCTAGCTAATCAGCTTCTGAATTTGAGGGTGCAAAAGTACACGTTTTCTTTCAATATGCAAACAATAATTGATATTTTTCAACCTTTCAAAGATAGTTATCCAGGATTCCTTTCCCGTTCCTCATAATAATCATTTCATCTGAAGTGCAGTCAACTACGGTTGACGGAACATTCCCGCAATGCCCCGAATCGATGACGATGTCGACCAGCTTATGGAACTTTTCATATATCAACTCGGGATCTGTCTGGTATTCAATTATCTCATCATCCGCGTGGATGGAGGTGGTCATGATCGGGTTCCCAAGTAATTCAACGATCTGGATTGGGACTTTGTGATCGGGGATACGGATGCCGACAGTTTTTTTCCTGCTTTGGAAAAAATGCGGGACTTCACTGTTGGCATTGAGGATAAAAGTGAAAGGTCCCGGCAGGGTCCGGCGCATCACTTTGTAGGTGTGGTTGGCAATCGGTTTGGTGTAGCTTGAAAGCTGACTGAGATCATAACATACAAAGGAAAAATTCGCCTTCTCCCGTTTAATCCCTTTGATCTGCGCAATCCGGTCAACCGCCCTGATTTTAGTGATATCACACCCTAAACCATATACGGTATCGGAGGGATAGATGATCACCCCGCCCTGGCGCAGACAATCCACAACAATTTTCAGTTGACGTTCACTTGGATTTTCGGGATGAATCTTTAGTAGCATAAAAAATGGGTAAGCCCCTTATATCGCACCGCTCGACCATCGTACCCTTGCTTTCTTCCAAACCTGGGGGAGTTAGTTGGGAGCTGGTCGTATAAGACTTACCCGCTGCAAAATTACAAATTTTCCAGCCTCTTTTTACAAGACGGTTGTTTTTTTTGTATGTTTGCCATGAATCAAACTTAAAACCCTTGTCCCATGGAAGAAAAATCACGTTCCGTTTCATTAAACGGATTATTTTACGGATTGATCACAGGCGGCGCCATGATCGTTTTATCCCTTATTTTGTTCCTGTTGGATTTGTATATGAACAAAGCAGTCAGCTGGATCTCCTACCTGGTCGCCATCGGTGGAATGGTTTGGGGAACACTTGATTACCGGAAAAAATATTGCAACGGATTTCTTACCTATGGACAGGCATTCAAGTCGGTCTTCATGATCGGACTTTTCGCAGGAATTCTCTCCTCGATATACCTGTATTTCTTTATTCAGTTTATTCATCCCGGGTTTATCAATGAACTTTTAGATCAGGCCAGGGCCAACATACTTCTTTCAAATCCCAACATGACCGATGAACAGATTGAGCAGGCTGTTTCGATGTCATCCAAATTCATGTCACCGGTCATGATGGTAGTTTGGGGACTTGTTACCTACGCAGTAATGTCAGCCATTGCCGGTTTGATCATTGCCATTTTCCTGAAAAAGGAAGATCCTTCCCTTAAAAGCACCATATAATCCAATCCGAATGAATGTCTCTGTTGTAATCCCCCTTCTCAACGAAGAAGAATCCCTGCCCGAACTGGCCTCCTGGATCGAACGGGTTATGCTGGCAAATAACTTTACATATGAGATCATTTTTGTGGATGACGGTTCAAAGGATCATTCCTGGGATGTCATTCAGGACCTTCAGCGGGAAAATAGCAGCATAAAGGGGATTAAGTTCAGACGTAATTACGGGAAAGCAGCGGCACTGAATATCGGTTTCTTGGAAGCTTCAGGAGATGTGGTATTTACCATGGATGCCGACCTGCAGGATAGCCCCGACGAGCTTCCTGAAATGTACAGGATGATCACGGAACAGGGTTTCGACCTTGTTTCAGGATGGAAGAAAAAGCGCCATGACCCTGTGTCCAAAACAATACCTACCAAATTTTATAACTGGTCGGCCCGGCGTATGTCTGGAATAAAACTGCACGATTTTAACTGTGGTCTGAAGGCCTACCGCAATGCAGTGGTTAAAAGTATCGAGGTGTATGGTGACATGCACCGGTATATTCCTTTTCTGGCCAAATGGGCAGGTTTTTCAAAGATCGGCGAGAAGGTTGTCCATCACCAGAAGCGGAAATTCGGAAAAACAAAATACGGACTTGATCGCTTTTACAAAGGATACCTGGACCTTCTTACAATCACCTTCACATCCAGGTTTGGTAAAAGACCCATGCATTTTTTCGGACTCTGGGGAAGCCTGATCTTTTTATCGGGATTCGTCATTGCAGGTTATCTGGCCTATGAGAAATTTTTCAACCAGGCTTTTAAAATGACTGAACGGCCTTTGTTTTTTTTCGGTATGCTGGCCATGATCGTTGGAACCCAATTATTTGTTGCAGGTTTTCTGGGTGAACTAATTTCCCGGAGCTCTTCCGACAGGAACAGCTACCTGGTTGAAAAGATGATTGGTTGAGGAATTAATTAACTTCCATTTAGATTCAATGTCATGGAGATCACGCGCAGGGTAGCTTTTCTTAAAACCGTTTCAATTTTTTCTGAATCACCCGACTCACTTCTAAGTCAGATCGCTGAAAACCTTATTGAAATGGAGGTTTCAGAAGGTGAACACATCGTGCTTAAAGGCGAGATGGGTGATGCCATGTACATCATTGTTGATGGCCGGGTCAAGGTGCATGATGAAGACTATATTTTCTCTGTGCTGAATAAGGGAGATGTCTTCGGAAAATATTACCTGCTTGACCGCAAGGAACGCTCAGCTACGGTTACCGCGCTTTCACATACTTTTCTCTACCGTTTCAGCCAGGAATTATTCTATGCGGTTACTAAAAATGAGACCACCGTCATTACAGGTGTTTTAAGAGCCCTGGTGAGCCGTCTGCGCGACATGAACCTTGCTGAGGAACAACTGGCATCACAGAATCATGAGATTGTCAGACAGAAGGAGGAGCTTGAAAAACAAAAAAAGGAGCTGATCGAACTCAATGCGACCAAAGATAAATTTTTTTCCATCATTGCACACGACCTGCGAAGCCCGATCAGTACGCTGATATCCTTGTCTGAAATGCTCCGCACCGATATTGACCAGCTTACGGGTATTGAAACCCATGAAATCCTGTCCAGTTTACATAATCTCTCGCGCAATTATTTGAAACTGCTCGATAATCTGCTTCAGTGGGCGAGGATGCAGACCGGCAGGATGCAGGCAAACCCGGAAAAATTCGATCTTCACTGCGTAATTGATGAAGTTTTCCGTTTTTATAAAACTACGGCCTTCGAAAAGCATGTCAACCTCATAAACCTTGTAACTGGCGAGATCATGGTCTTTGCTGATAAAAATATGATCAAGACCGTTTTAAGAAATCTGGTGTCAAATGCCCTGAAATATACAGCAATGGATGGGAATGTAGAATTGGATATCAGAATGTTGCCGGGTTTTGTTGAAGTGTTTGTTAAAGACAATGGCCTTGGGATGACCGATGACATGGTTGAAAAACTTTTCCGGCTCGACACCACCTTTTCAACGGTCGGGACTGCCAATGAAAAGGGAACAGGCCTGGGATTGATCCTGTGCAAGGAATTCGTTGAAAAGAACCATGGAACCATAATGGTCGAAAGTGAATATGGTTATGGTTCCACCTTCCGTTTTACCCTTCCACTGAGTGATTAAGGGTATGACTTTGAACAGAAAAATTATACTCATCGGACCGGCGCACCCCTTAAGAGGAGGCCTGGCAACTTTCAATGAGAGGCTGATCCGTGAATACCGGGATAATGGCGAAGATGCCTCAATCTTCACCTTCAGTCTTCAGTACCCTTCGCTGCTTTTTCCCGGAAAAACACAGATCTCAGCAGAACCCGCGCCGGTTGATCTTCCTGTCAGCATCAAGGTAAACAGCATCAACCCTTTCAACTGGATAAAAGTAGGGTTGGAGCTTAGAAGGAAGAAACCGGATTTTGTGATTGTCAAATACTGGATGCCTTTCATGGCTCCCTGCTTTGGCACCATCTGCCGCATCATCAAAGGGAATAAACATACAAAGATCATTACCATCATCGACAACCTGATTCCGCATGAAAAAAGGGCAGGGGACCGGCTTTTATCAGGTTATTGGATTGGCTCGGTAGACGGCTGTGTAGCCATGTCCAGGTCGGTACTGCATGACCTCGAAACATTTGATCCCGGAAAACCGAAATTGTATTGCCCGCACCCGTTGTACGACAATTTCGGGGCGCCGATCAGCAAAGAGGTTGCATTAAACCGACTGGGTTTGGACCCCTCTTTTCATTATATTCTATTTTTTGGCTTCATCCGTGACTATAAAGGACTTGATCTATTACTGAAAGCCTTTGCTGACAAGCATTTACACGAGATGAAGATTAAACTGCTGGTTGCAGGTGAATTTTATTGTGATCCTAAGCCGTATCAGGAGATAATTTCCGGTCGTTCGCTTGAGGATCGGGTGATCATGAGCAATGATTTTATTCCAGACAGCCGGGTCCTGAATTATTTCTGTGCTGCCGATCTGGTGGTCCAGCCATACAAAAGCGCGACCCAGAGCGGTGTAACCCAGATCGCCTATCATTTCAATAAACCCATGATCATTACAGATGTCGGTGGTCTGGCTGAATTCGTTCCAAACGAAAAGGTCGGATATGTGGTAAATCCGGACCCTGGGGAAATTGCGGGTGCCATACTTCGTTTTTACCGCGAAAACAAAGAGGATGAATTTTCAGCAAATGCCGCCATTGAAAAGCAAAAATATTCCTGGGGGCGAATGGTTGAAGCCATTGACCTACTGCTGAACAGGTGATTTTTCATCTTCTTTTTCTCTCCTGTGAAAAAAAATGATCATCCTGATTTTACCCTGAAGTTCATAATCCAATAAATTTGCGGTACTTTCGTTAACTGATAAATACAACAAACGATCATGATCATTCGCAGTAAAGCACCCCTGCGCCTGGGGTTGGCCGGTGGAGGCACCGATGTGGCTCCCTTTTCAGAACTTTATGGCGGGGCAATTCTCAATGCAACCATCAGCATGTATGCCTATGCCACGATCTTACCAAGGAATGACGGAAAGATTGTTTTAAATTCGCTGGATAAAAAGGAGATTTTTACGCTGGATGCAAAGGAGCAGTTAGCCATTGATGGAAACCTCGATCTGCATAAAGGCATTTATAACAGGATTGTCCGCGACTTTTCTCACAAGCCACTCTCGTTTGAGTTGGCTACCTATGTTGATGCCCCCCCGGGTTCGGGGTTAGGAACGTCATCAACCTTGGTGGTGGCCATTGTCGGTGCTTTCGCCGAATGGCTCAACCTTCCGCTGGGTGATTATGATCTGGCCCACCTTGCCTATGAAATTGAGCGGTCCGATCTTGGAATGGCCGGAGGAAAGCAGGACCAGTACGCCGCAACGTTTGGAGGTGTGAATTTCATGGAGTTTTTTAAGGAGGATAAGGTTATTGTGAATCCTTTGCGCATCCGGGAAAAGTATCTTGACGAATTGGCCCACAATCTCATTTTATATCATACCGAAACAAGCCGTTTATCGTCAAAAATAATTGAACAACAGACTAAAAATGTGTTGGCAAAAAACGTGAAATCGCTCGAGGCCATGCACAAATTGAAGGATCAGGCTGTGATGATGAAAGAGGCAATTCTGATGGGTGAGTTGGATAAAATTGGAGAAATTCTTGATTTCGGATGGCAATTTAAAAAGAACCTGGCCGAAGGGGTCAGCAATGCTTTTATTGATGAAATTTATGAAACTGCCATGAAAAACGGGGCAACCGGTGGAAAAATCTCTGGCGCAGGCGGTGGAGGTTTTATGTTTTTTTATTGCCCGGAAAATAACCGTTCAAAGGTGATTGAGGCCTTGAATAAATTCGGAGGCCAAACCAAGCGGTATGAGTTTACATCAAAAGGACTGTCAACATGGACCATATGAACAATTTTTTGGAACTGGCAAAAAGCAGGTACTCGGTCAGAAACTACCAGGAGAAGCCGGTGGAGGATCAGAAACTTCAGTATATCCTGGAATGCGGGAGGATTGCTCCATCCGCCGCAAATCTGCAGCCATGGCACATCATTGTCATCAGGGATCCGGAGTTGAGAAAAGAACTGGCGACAACCTATAACAGGTCGTGGTTTATCCAGGCTCCGGTGGTGCTCGTTATCTGCGGTGATCATCAGATAGGTTGGAAAAGGGCCGACGGGAAAGACCATACCGACATCGATGCGGCCATCATCGTTGATCATATGACCTTAGCAGCGACTGAACAGGGACTGGGAACCTGCTGGATCTGTAATTTTGATGCCCGCAAATGTTCCGAAATATTGAAGCTTCCGACGAACATCGAACCCATTGTCTATCTCCCTTTGGGTTACCCTGCGGTAATTGACGACAATAACCAACGACATCTGAAGCGTAAAACAAAGAATGAGATCATTCATTACGAAAGTTTTTAACTTTGCCCCGATTCCGGGGACCAAATTTTCACTCTGAATCAATTTTTAATTTCGCTGTTTCACCTTTTACCAATATCCTATGCAAATCATTGAATCAATCAAAGAATCAATTGAAGTCAAGCAAAAATTGATTACCAATTCATATCTCATCAGCGAGATTCGCAAAGTTTCTGTTGCATGTACCACTGCATTTTCAAGGGGAAATAAAGTACTATTTTGTGGCAATGGGGGAAGTGCCGCTGATGCGCAGCATCTTGCAGCCGAACTCTCAGGCCGGTTCAACTACGACAGGCCTCCTCTGCCGTCGGAAGCATTGCATGTTAATACATCTTACCTTACGGCCGTGGCCAATGATTATTCCTATGATGAAGTGTATGCCCGGCTGCTCAGGGGAATGGGAAAGGAAGGAGATGTGCTGATCGGCATATCCACATCGGGAAACTCAAAAAATATTATCAGGGCCTTTGAAACAGCGCGGGACTTACGGATCACCACAGTGGCCTTGACAGGCGAAACCGGTGGTTTTTTGGCTGGTTTGAGTGATTTTATGATCAATATTCCTTCAAAGGATACTGCCCGCATCCAGGAGTCACATATCATGGTTGGCCACATTATTTGTGAACAGATTGAATCGACATTATTCCCAAAAGAGGGCTGATTTTGGAGGCCATTGTCCTTGCCGGTGGATTCGGCACACGTCTTCAGCAGGTGGTCAGCGATCTCCCGAAATCCATGGCGCTCATCAACCAAAGGCCATTCCTGGAATATCTTTTTGATTATCTTATCAATCAGGGAGTTGCCAGTGTTGTACTTTCTGTAGGATATAAACATGAAATAATCTCTGCGCATTTCGAAAACAGATACCGTTCCCTGGAAATTTCTTATGCGGTGGAGACAGAACCATTGGGAACAGGCGGGGGAATCCGGCTGGCCTTTTGGAAGATCAAAGGTCAACGCGCCCTGGTACTGAATGGTGACAGCATTTTCAGGTCGGATTACAGGTCTCTGCTCGAATTTCATCTCAAAAAGAAGGCGGATGCCACTTTAGCACTTCGTAAACTGGATGATACAGGACGTTTTGGCCATGTTTCGTTGAACCGGTCCAGGCGCATCACAGGGTTTGAGGAGAAAGGGAATTCGCCGGAACCGGGTTATATCAATGGCGGAGTATACATCATTGAAAAAAGATTCCTGATGGAGCCTGAGTTCAGAGGACGTTTTTCTATGGAAAAGGATTGTTTTGAGCTTTATTACCCGAATTCCAGGCTATATGGCTTGCCGGTGGAAGGCTATTTCCTGGATATCGGTATCCCGGAAGATTATTTGAAAGCACAGCATGAATTTGCAGAATTTAGAGATTGACCGAAGCTGGACTTTGTTCCTTGACCGCGACGGAGTGATAAACACGCGTATTGTTGACGGGTATGTTAAAACCTGGGATCAGTTTGAATTTTTACCCGGTGTTTTGGATGCCATGAAGCGGTTTCATGAGATTTTCGGCCGCATCATCGTTGTCAGCAACCAGCAAGGCATTGGGAAAGGGCTGATGACCGATGAGGATGTAACAGCCGTAAATGATCAGATGCTGGTTGAGGTCAGGAGAGCAGGAGGGAAGATTGATGCTGTTTATTACGCTCCCCATCTGAAATCAGAAGGGTCGATCATGCGAAAGCCCAATGTGGGGATGGCCCTGAAGGCCCGAAGAGAGTTCCCCGGCATTCGCTTCAACCACTCGGTGATGGCGGGCGACTCCATATCCGACCTGGTTTTTGGCAAACGAACAGGGATGAATACAGTGTTGATCTCTCCTGATTCAGAACTTGCGAAAAAATATCCGCGGCAGGTTGACTTCCAGTTTCCCGACCTTATCTCCCTCGCTCATGCATTCTAACACTGATCCTTGCAATTCATCAAATCTCCTGTTATCCAATTCGATATATCATCAGTTCCACATCTAATAATCCAACCTCCTTGAGCCCGACCATTATCCTGATTTGCTTCCTGGCCTACACGGCACTCCTGTTTATCATCACCTGGCTTACTGCAAGAAAATCGACCAACCGAAGCTTTTTTATTGGAAATAAGGCATCCCCGTGGTTCGTGGTAGCCTATGGCATGATCGGGGCATCCATGTCGGGCGTTACGTTTATGTCGGTCCCCGGCTGGGTGGGCACTGCCGGTTTTTCGTATATGATGGTTGTGATCGGGTATGTTTTCGGATACCTTACCATCGCAAATGTACTGCTGCCGCTTTATTACAGGTTGAACCTTACCTCGATCTATTCTTATCTTGAAACCCGGTTTGGATTCTGGTCATATAAGACAGGAGCCTTCTACTTTATCCTGTCGCGTACCATTGGCGCCTCTTTCAGAATGTTTCTCGTCGTGAACGTATTGCAGATATTTATTTTTGACGCCTGGCATATCCCGTTTTTCGTCACTGTCCTGATTTTCATCGTGCTCATTCTCCTTTATACCTTTAAAGGAGGGATAAAAACGATTATCTGGACCGATACGATCCAAACGACCTTTATGCTGCTTTCACTGGTGATCTCGATTTACCTGATCATCGACAACATGGGGCTCAACCTGGGTGAAATGATAAACAAGGTTTATTCCAGCACCTATTCCAAAATGATATTTACCGACTGGAGTGACAAGCGTTTTTTTATTAAAGAACTGTTAAGCGGAGCCTTCATTGCCATTGTTATGACCGGGCTTGATCAGGAAATGATGCAGAAAAACCTGAGTTGCCGGACCCTGAAAGATGCCCAAAAAAACATGTATACCTTCACCGGAATCATGTTATTTGTCAATTTTGTGATCCTATTCCTCGGGGCAAGCCTCTATCTGTTTACCTCCAATAGAGGCATACAGTTACCTGTAAGAACAGATGATTTATTTCCCATGGTTGCCGTCAACCACCTTGGGCCGGTTGCAGGACTGGTTTTTCTCATTGGCCTCATTTCTGCAGCCTATCCCAGTGCAGATGGGGCCCTGACTTCGCTGACCACCTCTTTCAGCATTGATTTCCTTGGTATAAATAAACGAACCGGACTCCCTGAAAATGAAAAGAAGCGGATCAGGCAATGGGTTCATATTGCATTTGCATTGATTCTGCTGGTCGTTATCGTACTGTTCCGGGCCATCAACGACAGGGCTGTGATTGACAAGCTTTTCACGGTGGCAGGATATACCTATGGCCCCCTGCTCGGACTGTTTGCATTTGGGTTATTCACAAAATATTCTGTCCACGATCGTTGGGTCCCCTTGATTGCACTGCTGTCTCCGGTAATATGCTATTTCCTGAGTGAGTATTCTGTTGATATCTTCCGGGGGTACAGGTTCGGTTTTGAACTCTTAATTTTAAATGGATTTATTACATTTGCCGGGCTGGTTCTTCTCCGGAGGAAACCGGATAGGAATCATAAAGATCAGTAGGACGGCAGTTTGTCTCTGACCTAAACCCTAACCCAAAACTTAAAATAATGGATACACTACGTTTTAAAGCACTTGAGATGGCCATGATGCGCAAACATCAGGCATTTAAATTTCCAGACCTCAAGGCTTCCGAATACTTTGGCGAATTAACTTTTAATAAGGCCGCCATGAGAGAATATCTCACGGAAGAGGCTTTTAACCAGGTGATGAACTCGATTGACAAGGGAGTCAGAATCGACCGGAAAATTGCCGACCAGGTTGCAGCCGGTATCAAAGCCTGGGCCATCAGCAAAGGTGCCACGCATTACAGCCATTGGTTTTTGCCATTGACCGGAGCTACTGCTGAAAAACATGATGCCTTTGTCGATCCGGTTGAAGGCGGTCAGGGAATTGAAAAATTCAGGGGCAGCGAACTGACCCAGCAGGAACCTGACGCATCCAGCTTCCCAAGCGGAGGAATCCGGAGTACATTTGAGGCCCGCGGGTATACAGCATGGGATCCAACTTCGCCTGCTTTTATTATGGACCGCACTTTATGTATCCCAAGTGTCTTCGTATCCTACACGGGTGAGGCCCTTGATTTTAAAACCCCTTTGCTGAAAGCCATCTATTCCATTGATAAGGCTGCTGTGGATGTTTGCCAGTATTTTGACAAAGAGACAACAAAAGTATTTGCAACACTGGGATGGGAGCAGGAATATTTTCTCGTTGACAAGGCATTGTATCTGGCCCGCCCCGACCTGGTGCTGACAGGGCGTACCTTGTTCGGACACTCCTCAGCCAAGGATCAGCAGTTGGAGGATCATTATTTTGGAACCATCCCGCAGCGGGTACTGGCATTCATGCAGGAATTTGAATACGAAGCCCATCGTTTGGGTATCCCCGTTAAAACACGGCACAACGAAGTTGCACCGAATCAGTTTGAATGCGCCCCGGTCTTCGAAGAGGTGAATTTATCCATTGATCACAATCAGTTGATGATGCACCTGCTCGATAAAGTGGCCAAACACCATGATTTTACCGTTTTACTTCATGAAAAGCCTTTCGGCGGGGTAAATGGTTCAGGCAAGCACAATAACTGGTCGCTGGCAACAAATAAACACGTGAATTTGTTGTCTCCGGGCAAAACGGCCACTGAAAACCTGCGTTTCCTGACATTCCTGGTGAATATTCTTAAAGCGGTTCATGAGCATGCCGACCTGATAAGGGCCATCATCGCCTCCCCTGGGAATGATCACCGGCTCGGTGCAAATGAGGCTCCTCCTGCAATCATTTCTGTCTTCATCGGCACCCAGCTAACCAATATGCTTGACGCGATAGAAAAAGCCGATAAGCATACAGTGGTGAATGCAGAAAACGGGAACGACCTGCTGAAAAATCTGCCCAAGATCCCCGAAATCCTGCTTGATAACACCGACCGGAACCGTACCTCCCCATTTGCCTTCACTGGAAATAAATTTGAATTCCGTGCTGTGGGCTCAGCCCAGACCTGTGCACCTCCCATGATCGTGTTGAACCTGATCGTAGCTGACCAGTTGCGTAAGTTCAAGCTGGAAGTTGATGCGTTGATATCAAAAAAGGTACGTAAAGAAGATGCGCTGTTCCAGGTTATTAAAAAGTACATCAAGGAATCGAGAAAAATCAGGTTTGAAGGAAATAATTACGCTGAAGAGTGGGTTAAAGAAGCTGCCAAACGCGGATTGCCAAACAGGAAGACCACTCCTGAGGCCTTAAAGGGATTTGTTGATAAAAAGGCCGTTGAGCTGTTTGAGACAAACAATGTTCTTTCAAAACGTGAATTGGAGGCGCGCCACGACATCAGGCTGGAAAACTATACCAAGAAGATCCAGATTGAATCGCGTGTACTTGGCGACCTTGCCGGGAATCATATTATCCCGGTTGCCATCCGGTACCAGAACACCCTGATCGAGAATGTCAAGGGATTAAAGCAGGTACTTGACCTGAAAACCTATGGTAAACTTTCCCAGAATCAGATGGAGACCATTACTGAAATTTCGGAACATGTTGATAAGATTAAAACCTTTGTCAACGAGATGATCGAAGCACGGAAAGAGGCCAACCATATCAATGAAACAGAGGAAAAGGCTTTTGAGTATTGCGACAAGGTTCTTCCCTATTTTGAAAAGATCAGGTACCATGTCGACAAACTTGAACTGTTGGTAGATGACGAGCTTTGGCCGTTACCCAAATACCGTGAACTGTTATTCACCCGTTAAAACGCAACTTATGAAAAAGGTCATAACATGGGCGATGATAATGTATTCCATTATCTCGTGTTCAGTTTTCGCCCAGATAAATGTGGTGCGGATAGATAACAATGCCTCACCCCAGACCAAAGAGGGGATTTTTTATTCGCTGCCAAGAACTGTCGTGAAAATCGATGTGAAAATTGATCGCGTCGAAAATTACAAGGGACCTTATGCCGATTTCGCGCTTCGGTTCCTCGGTTTGAAAAATGTGGTTCCTGCAAATTCAGTTGATTATAGCATCAGCAGCATTTCCATTACGACCTATCCGGAACCTGATCCCGATCAGTATTATTTTGTGGAGATGGGGGACAAGATTTCAAAGGGAGAGTCGACAGCCCTGCTTTCATTGAGTGATGCCGGGGTAATTCTTGGCACGATTCCGGATCGCCTTGATACCCTGAGGAATAGGGCTGTTTCCCTGCAGGATGAATCCCAGTCCGATGATTTTAAAGATGCTTTCGGGGAGTTGTTTAAATATTCTGCTGATGTCAGTGTATTCGAAAAGGTGGATACGATTATCCGGAAGATCAACATTGATACGATGACGGTTGAACGCCAGTATTACAAAAGGACCATGGTGGAAAAGTCACCGGAACAAAAGGCCAAGGAGGCCGCTGATTACATCTCAAAAATCAAGGAGAACCGTTTTAACCTGATCAGTGGCGTTCAGGAGGTGAACTATAATAAGGAGACCCTGGAATACATGGATTCACAGTTGAAAACCATGGAAAAGGAGTACTTGAAGCTGTTTACAGGAATCAGCCTGCATAAGAGTTTGAATTTCAGCTATAAGTACATTCCCCTTCCCAACCAGATCAATACCGAGATCCCGATCTTTAAATTCCTCAAATCCAAAGGGGTGGTCGACCTGGATGAACCGGGAGGAAAAGTGGTTACCATCAGGATTCAGCGGGTTGGGAATACCAATACTGTTGCGAATTACCTGAATAAAGCAGTGAAAGACACCAAAGTTCAGGGTTTTTCCTACCGCATCCCTGAGTTGGCCAAAGTAACAGTGAAACTGGATGAATATACCCAGGAAGAGTCGCAATGCCTGGTTTCACAGTTAGGTGTAGTGACCAGTCTGCCTGCAACAAAATGGAAAGTCTTGTTTCACAAGGAAACAGGAGGCATTAAAGGGTTGGAGATTCAATAAATTGCCTGCCTGATTTTTATCAGTTTTTCAAGGAGTCCTTCGAGAAGATCCAGCCGCAGCATATTGGCTCCATCTGATTTGGCGTTGGCAGGATCGGGGTGGGTTTCCAGGAAAATGCCATCAGCTCCTACCGCTATTGCCGCTTTGGCCATGGTCTCGATCAGATCAGGGCGTCCTCCGGTGATCCCCGATGCCTGGTTTGGCTGCTGCAGTGAGTGGGTAACATCCACAACAACAGGGACGCCATTTGCCTGCATCTCCGGAATATTTCTGAAATCGACAATCAGGTCATTGTAGCCAAAAGTGGTACCCCGTTCGGTCAGCATAATTTGTGCATTGCCCGACTGAAGTACCTTGTGAACTGCATATTTCATTGAATCGGCCGAAGCAAACTGCCCTTTTTTTATGTTGACTACCTTCCCCGTTTTCCCGGCAGCAAACAGCAATTCCGTCTGGCGGCATAAAAAGGCCGGGATCTGCAGAATATCAACATACGGCGCTGCAAGGCCTGCCTGATCTACCGTGTGAATATCCGTGGTTACCGGGATGCCCAGCTTGTTTCCGACCTGGCTGATCAGTTGAAGCGCGTTTTCATGACCAATACCGGTAAACGAATCAAACCGCGTTCTGTTAGCCTTTTCGTAAGAGGCCTTGAAAATAAATGGGATTCCGAGGCGATCAGTGATTTTTTTAATGTGGCTGGCAATGGCCATGGGCATCTCGGCATTTTCTACTACACAAGGCCCTGCAATCAGGAAAAAATTGCCATTCTTTATATTCTTCAGATCATTAAAAAAGGTGCTGTTCATATTGCTGGTTTGCATTAATATTTGTACTTCTTCCCCCATAAGTTTCTTAGTCGTGTCCGTATGTCATTTTCCCGCTGATTATTCTGAGGGTCATAAAACAAGGAACCTTTTATCTTTTCCGGAAGAAACTCCTGCTCAACAAAATTGTTGTCGAAATCATGGGCATATTTATAATCCTTCCCATACCCAATCTTCTTCATCAGGTTTGTCGGTGCATTGCGGATATGCAGCGGAACGGGAAGATCCCCCGCATCTTTAAAGGTCTTTTGTGCATTCCGGATGGCAAGGTACGATGCATTGCTTTTGACCGAACAGGCAAGGTAGATGGCAGTTTGTGAAAGAATAAGGTCGCATTCGGGATATCCGATCACATCCACTGCCTGAAAGCAGGAGGTTGCAAGCAGAAGGGCGTTTGGGTTGGCATTTCCAATATCCTCCGAGGCAAGAATCAGCATGCGGCGGGCGATAAATTTCGGATCTTCTCCAGCCTGGATCATCCGTGCAAGCCAGTAGACAGACGCATTGGGATCGCTGCCACGCATTGATTTTATGAACGCCGAGATGATGTCGTAATGCATCTCCCCGGTTTTATCATACATGGCCAGGTTTTGTTGTATGATCTTGATGGTCTTTTCGTTTGTGAGGCTGATCGGCAAACCCTGGCGGAGTTCAGATGTAACTATCAATTCCAGGGCATTCAGGAGTTTGCGCGCATCTCCACCCGAAATCCTGAGAATGGCCTCGGTTTCTATTATTTTGATCTCCGTTTTCAGACTGGATTCGAGATGGGTCCGTCCAAGCTCAAGCAGTTTGAGCAGGTGGTGCTCCTCCAATGGTTTCAGGATGTAAATCTGACATCGCGAAAGGAGGGGCGAAATTACTTCGAAGGAGGGATTCTCGGTTGTCGCACCGATGAAGGTCACAATGCCTTTTTCCACTGCGCCAAGCAGGGCATCCTGTTGCGATTTGCTGAAACGATGTATTTCGTCAATGAATAAAAACGGACTGTCGCTGGCTTCCTTGGCTTTGGCAATGACCTCTCTGACCTCTTTCACCCCGGAGCTAACAGCGCTCAGCGTATAAAAGGTTCTGCTGAGTTGTTTTGAAATGATGTAGGCCAGCGTGGTTTTACCAATTCCGGGAGCACCCCACAATATCATGGAAGGTACATTGCCGGACTCAATAGCCCGTTCCAGAATGGCTCCTTTGCCAATCAGGTGCTCTTGCCCAAGATAATCTTCAAGGGAATCGGGTCTCAATTGCTCAGCCAATGGTACTAACATAGAGCAAAGATAGTTCTAAATCTGGTTAATTTTTTCACTCTTCTGAATCAAAAATATTGTTAATAACTCTCATTTCATAAAAAATGTTAAAATTATTCTTGTTGATTATCAGCATAATACATGATATGTTAAAAAATGTTAAAAAAAAGTGATCAAAATATTTGGTTGGTATATACCCAATGCTTTATCTTTGCAGCTGAATTTAAAAAATCAATAGACAAATGAAAAAACTTGCAACAATCTTAGTTATCGCAGCTGTAGCTTTCATGTACTCATGTGGCCCAAGCGCAAAAGAAATCGAAGAAAAAAGAATCGCCGATTCTATTCTCGTAGCTGATTCATTGGCAATGGTTCAGGCCGAACAGCAGAGAATTGCTGATTCAATTGCAAAGGTTCAACAAGAGAAGATCATTGCTGACTCTATTGCTCATGCTGATTCCGTGAAGAAATTCCCGAAATTATTCAAGAACAAGAAAAAGTAAGCTAAAAGCTGAAACACTAAAAAAAAGCCCTGATCTTCAGGGCTTTTTTTATTTCAGGATGTTTTGTTTTGATTTTTACAAGTTCTTAATTTCGCCGATGAGTTTCTGGAGTGTCGCTTTGGCATCTCCGAATAACATTCGTGTTTTTGGCATGAAGAACAGGTTGTTATCAATGGCTGCATAACCCTTGGCCATACTTCGTTTCATTATGATGGTGTTTTTAGCTTCCCATACCTTGATAACAGGCATTCCGTAAATGGGACTTGACGGGTCCTCCTCTGCAGCTGGGTTAACCACATCATTTGCTCCGACGACGATCACAACATCGGTATTATTCATTTCATTATTGGCATCTTCCATTTCCTGCAGCTTTTCATAGGCCACATCTGCTTCGGCAAGCAGCACATTCATATGTCCGGGCATACGGCCCGCAACCGGATGGATCCCGTATTTTAATTCGACTCCCTTGGACCCCAGCAAATTTTCCAGCTCATGGCAGAGATGCTGTGCCTGTGCTACCGCAAGACCGTAGCCCGGAACAACAAGTACTTTCTGAGAATAGCTGAGCAGAACAGCTGCATCGCTCAATGAAATCTCCTTGACCGTTTTATCTCCGAAATCGGTTCCTGCCGCTGAGCTACCGCCGAATGCACCTATGATAACATTGAGAAGTGACCGGTTCATGGCTTTACACATGAGGATGGTAAGAATGGTCCCGGATGAACCAACAAGAATTCCGCCGGTGAGCATGGCCTGGTTGTTATACAAAAAGCCACCCATGGCGGCTGCAACACCGGTAAAAGAATTTAACAGGGAGATCACGACCGGCATATCAGCACCGCCGATTGGCATAACGAAGGTGACACCATATACGAGCGCAAGCGCAGCCAGGGTGTATATCATCCAGTTTTCGCCAGCTACCGGCGTCTTGAACATGACAAAAATGACAAAGGCAAACAAAATGACCAGGAAGGAGAGGTTGATGTACCGGAGCACCGGACTTTTTATATCGCCAATCCGCTCATCCAGTTTTCCGAAGGCAATCATACTGCCGGCAAATGAAACCCCGCCGATCATGAGTCCCAGCAGAATGGCCAGCGCTTCACCGTTTAACATGGTTGCTGCCTGCTGGCCGGCAAGTACGGTTTGCATTTTAGGAAATTCCATCATCGAAATCAGGGCGGCACACGCACCACCCATCCCGTTAAATATGGAAACCATCTGGGGCATGGCAGTCATCTTGACTTTTCTTGCGGCCATCCAACCGACTGCGGTCCCGATGACCAGCGCACCGACAATCCAACCAAGATTGTGTATCCCGGCGTAGCTGCCATCTTCCATTTTCGTTTTGTGGAAAAGAATGGTAAAGAGAATGGCAAGCCCCATGCCTGCTGCAGCCCAAAGATTTCCGCTGCGTGCAGTGTCAGGGTGGCTTAGCTTTTTTAGTCCCAGGATAAACAGGACGGAAGCAAGGATATATGATAATTCGAGAACCGAGAGATAATCGGAAAACTCGATATTCTTTGTCAAAGTTATTATCGTTTCCATAGGTTCTCCTTATTGCTGTTTTTTCTTTTTCTTAAACATTTCAAGCATCCTGTCGGTGACTACAAACCCACCAACTACGTTGAGGGTTCCAAGTACCACGGCAATAAAACCAAGGATCATTGATAACACATTGTCGGCATGTCCCATAACGATGATTGCTCCGATAATCACCACCCCATGAATGGCATTGGCCCCCGACATCAGCGGGGTATGCAAAACGGAGGGAACATGCGAAATCACTTCAATCCCAAGGAAAATGGATAAAATGATGATGAAAATCGCCTCCCGGTATTCCAGGAAAAATTTTAAGATATCACTCATAATCAGGATTTTTATTGATTAATCATTGCTTTTACACGTTCATGCACAATTTCCTTGTCGCGGGTCACACAGGTTCCCTTAACAATGTCATCTTCCCAGTTAAGTTTAAATTCACCTTTTGCATTGATCATCAGCTTTACGAAGTTGATCACATTCTTGCCAAACATCTTGCTGGCATCTGTTGGCATATCAACCGGCAAAGATGAATTGCCGATTATTTTAATTCCATGATGAACAACGGTTTCGTCGTTTTTCGTCATTTCACAATTGCCGCCTGTGGACGCAGCTAGGTCGATGATCACCGATCCCGGCTTCATGGCTTCAACGGTATCCTTTTTTAATAATAAAGGGGCTTTTTTGCCAGGAATTTGTGCGGTGCAGATCACAACATCCGATTTAATGGCATGATCATGAACTGCAGCCGCCTGTTTTTTCTTAAAATCATCGGTCTGTTCAACAGCATAACCGCCGGCGGCCTTGTCATCAACGGCACCTTCCACTTCGACAAATTTAGCACCCAGTCCCACAACCTCTTCTTTGACGGCGGTGCGTACATCGAACACCTCAACAACGGCACCCAGTTTCCTGGAAGTGGCAATGGCCTGAAGACCTGCAACTCCGGCACCCAGAATAAGAACCTTCGCCGGAGTTATAGTCCCAGCAGCTGTCATAAACATAGGGAAAAACTTGGGCAGGGAATTGGCTGCAGTTAACACCGCTTTATACCCGGATACGGTTGCCATTGAAGAGAGAATATCCATGGATTGTGCACGGCTCGTACGCGGAATCACATCCAGGCTGAAACTGACAATGTCCTTTTTTGCAAGGGTCATGATCAGCTCCTTGTTAAAAAAGGGATTCAGCACGGCCAGGAAAACGGTCTTCTCTTTCATCAGCGACAATTCCGTTTCACTGGGAGGATTGATCTTAATGAGCATCTCAGATTGAGCGATCACTGCATCCTTTAGGGCGATTTTTGCTCCGGCGGCTTCATATTCCGCATCAGAGGCAAAAGCCTTGAGCCCGGCGTCATGCTCGACGTACACGGTGACCATCATTTTTGTGAGAGTCAATACCGATTCTGGAAGAAGGGAAACCCGGTTTTCTGATCCCTCTTCTTTTAAAATGCCAATTATCATAAACAAAGGTGTTATATGAAAGAAATACTTAGAAATAATGCGTTTTCAATTCGGGAGGAGGGCTAATCTTTAAATCCAATTGTCTGGTGGGTTCCATCACAAAAAGGTTTCTTCTTGCTTCCTCCGCACCGGCAAAGGGCCACTACTTCATTCTCAATTTTGATTTTCTTTTTCCTGGGGTCGCGGACAATGAAATTCCCGGTAATGAGCACAGGCCCGTTTTTTAATATTTGCACCCGCGCAAATTTTGACTTCTTTTTTACAGTGGCGCGGGGTTTGGAAGTGACAAATTTTGAACTTTTCAGGTAAAGCAGTGCACGTGATGGACAAGTGTCAATGATTTTCATGATATCCTTGGTGTTCGATGCGTGCACATTGATCCATGGCTTTTTCTTGGTATTGAATACTTCAGGCAGGCCAATCAGACAATTTGCTGAGTGAATGCATAAATCAGGCTGCCAGTAAACAGTTACTTCTCCATTGGAAAATTCTTTCACTGACTCTTTGGTCTTTTTAAACTCAGTGAGTTCAGCTTTCGTAACTTTGTTTGCCATATGATGATCCTAAAAATTTTTGTAAAGGTAGCAATTAATAAATAATTTTTGAAAAGGTTTTTCCTTAAAAAGTACGAAAAAATGACTAAAAAACTCCCTGAACTGCGAAAGGAATATTTTGCTTCATTTCTGGATGAACAACACATCCATTCAGATCCGTTATACCAATTCCGGGATTGGTTAAATCAATCAATAAAAGCAGGAATTGACGAGCCAAATGCCATGGTTCTTTCAACTTCCGATTTTGATGGAAATGTGTCAGCCAGGTTAGTATTGCTCAAAGGGATAGAAAACGATGGATTTGTATTTTTTACGAATCATGACAGCAGGAAGGGGAGACAATTGAAGATAAATCCTAAAGCCGCTCTGACATTTTATTGGCATGTGCTCGAAAGGCAGATCCGGGTGGAGGGAAAAGTGTCAAAAATCAGCCGTAAGGACTCAGTTGATTATTTCAACAGCCGTCCATTCGATAGTCGGGTCAGCGCATCAGTTTCCCCTCAAAGTGCAACTATCCCCGACCGGTCATTCCTGGAATCAATGCGGGAGGGGTTTATTCTGGATTTACAGGGTTTGCCTCCTGTATGCCCTGTGAATTGGGGAGGCTATCGTTTAAAACCGGCAATGATTGAGTTCTGGCAGGGAAGGACTTTCAGGCTTCATGACAGAATCAGATACCGTAAACATGGTAAACAATGGATTGTTGAAAGGCTTGCACCATAAAAAAAAGCCTGTGAAATTTTCATCACAGGCTTTTTTTCTGACTGCTGATCGAACGGATTACACGAGTTTAAAGGCGATCGATACTGCATAATGCTTATTGTATGGGGTTTTGATTCCCTTGCAGCAAATGGTAGACAGCTGTTTCTTTACACATTTTGCTATTTCACTGTTGTCGGAATAGATCTCTTCGATGTTGAGCTGACCATCCTCATTTACTGTAAAAACCACATCCACTTTACCTGTACAACAATGCTTGATTGCTTCGTCAGGATATTTGAGTGATTCTTTAATTATTTTCTGAAGGCTGTCAGCCGTACCATCGGCAGAATCAGAGGCAAATGAAGATACACCTGGAATGCAAACGAGCATCAGGAAAAATAAGAAAGCCGGGAGAAATTTAATTGTTTTCATGGTTGCTGTTTTTATGGGTTAACTTGTTGAACTGAAAACAAATATAACTCAGGACGCGCAATGAAATCAAATAATTTCTGTGACTTTAACTGAATAAAAGCTAAAAGGATTTTGGCGATGAATGAACCCTGATCAGCCGGAATGGGGGTGTTATTTCGTCGGTAAACTGGGCAGAATAAACGGTCAACTTTGAGTCTTTTACTTTGCAGCGCTCCCGATATTCATTTGTTGAACCTTGATCTTGTCATTGGCAGTCAATCCTGATAAAACCTGGATGTTAATGCCATCTGATAGCCCGGTTTTGATAAATCGCTTTTCAAATTTTTGAGGAGCAGTCTCAACCTCAACATAGGCTGAATCGCCCTGGAACAGCAAAAGTGCCTCTTTGATGGCAAGCACGTTATCCTTGTGATCCAGGACAATATCAGCGTTTGCACTGTAACCCGCACGGATAAACTGGTTGTCCTGTAGCTTTACATCCGCTTTGATTTCGAACTGAACTGCCCCGTTTTCAAGAACTCCTTTTGGCGAAATATATTTTAGGATGGCCTGGAATGTATCGTTCTCAATGGCCCCGATGGTCAGCATCAGGTCCATGCCCGGTTTAATTTTGCCTACTTCCGTTTCATCAACTTTTCCCTGAAAGATCATATCTCCCACATCTGCAACCGTGGCAATGGTAGTCCCCGCGTTGAAATTATTCGTTTCAATCACGCTGTTTCCAACCTTGATCGGAATATCAAGAAGCATCCCGTCGATGGTGGAGCGGATAAGGGTGTTGGTGGTTTTACCCGATTTTTTATTTACCCCTTCACGAATCAGTTCGAGGTTTGCTTCTGCAGATTCCACCTCCTGGCGGGTGTTTTTAAAACTTACCTGCGATTGCTGGCGTTCCACTGCAGATATAACTCCCTGGCTGAAAAGCTTTTCCTGCCGATCAAAATTGATTTTTGAATCGTCAAAGGCGATTTTTGCTCTCTCGAGACGTGCTTCGGCATTATTCAGGTTGATCAGATCAGGGATGATCCTGACACGGGCGATAACGTCACCCTGCTTCACCTTCTTTCCGGCCTGAACGAAGACCTCCTCAACAATCCCGGAAACCTGCGGTTTGATCTCAATCTCTTTGCGGGGAATAACAGATCCTGTAGCGACGGTTTTCTTGATAATGTTGGTCATGACCGGTTTTTCGGTCTGATAAACAACCGGCTTTTCCTTCGATTTGTTGTAAAGGAAAACAATGGTTGAAATAAAAATTCCAAGGATAATGACTAAGACGGAAATTTTAAGCGCTTTCTTCATATCAGTTATATCGTGTTTTACTTTTATTTATTGTCTTTTATTCCAAGGTTATTCGTATCTGAGGGCATCGATCGGTTTAATGGATACAGCTCTTCTTGCAGGGATTAACCCGGCCAGCGCCCCGCAGAACACCAGGATTGACAGAGCTGTCACGGCAACCGAAAAATCAATGCCCGGATGGACGAACATCTCCGTGTTTGCCCCGGAAGAGCCAAGCAGGAAATTAATCAACTCCAGTAACCCAACCCCGATCACCAGTCCGAAATACCCTGCAAAGGTTGTAAGAACCACCGACTCGGTAATTATCTGGCTAATCACGTTCCATGGGGTTGCACCCAAAGCACGCTGGATACCGATCTCCTTTGTGCGTTCCTTTACCACCACCAGCATGATATTGCTCACCCCGATGACTCCGGCCAGCAGCGTTCCGGTTCCAACGATCCACACCAGAAAACGGATCCCGAAAAATAATCCCTGCATCTGATCATACTCCTTTTTCAGGTTGAAATGTCCAACGGCCGATTCATCGGAAGGGGCAATGGAATGCCTTTTCTTTAGCACCCTGATGGCCTTCTCCTCTACAACCGACACAGGGATATCATCCCGGGAGGTAATCGAGAAAAATCCAACCGCATTTCCATAATTATAGGTCTGTTGCAGGGAGGTAAATGGCAGGTAAATATTCTGGTTTTCCTGGCTTGCCTGCTCGCCGGTTCTTTTTGAGCTGAAGACCCCGATAATTTTGAAATAGACTCCCTGGATCTGGATATATTGGTTCATTGGATTCTCATCCTTGTTAAAAAGGATTTCAACGACCCGGGTGCCAACCACAGCCACCTTCCTCTTTTCTTTGATATCCAGGTCATTGACAAAGCGTCCGCTCACAAAATTCAACGGATCAATTTTATTAAAGGCCGGATAATCCCCCATGATATTGAAAATACCGGATTTCAATCCGCGGATCACATTGTTGGTTTGCATAAAGCCACCAGCCTGAATTCGAGGGGCCAGGTATTTTATTTCGGGAATCGAATGATGCAGGGCAATGGCATCTTCATTCGTGAAATTGTAATTTCTTCCTCTCGGAAATCCCTTATAGGGAACCGAGGTCTGCTGTGTCCAGATAAATACACTGTTGGTTGCCATGTCTCCAAAATTCTGGGTCACTCCGCGCTCAAGTCCGTTACCTGAACCCAGCATGATCACGAGCATGAAAATCCCCCAGAAAACACCAAATGCCGTAAGGAACGTACGGAGTTTGTTCTTTCTTAATACATGGTATATTTCCTGCCAGCGGTCTAGATCGAACATGTTGTTAAATTAATTCCTTTTATTCATCGCGCAGTGCATCAACCGGCTTGACTTTGGCTGCCTTCATTGCCGGGAAAAATCCCGCCAGGGCGCCAGAGAAGATCAGCAGCAGGGTGGCCATCACTGCAACAGAAAAATTTGCCTCGGGATTCCTGAAAAATTCAGTGGCAGGCATATTCTTGGCAATCAGTTCGAGAAGCCCTACACCAAGAACCAGTCCGATATATCCTGCAAACGAGGTGATCACGATGGCCTCCTGCATGATCAATGCGACAATAGACCATGGTGTGGCACCAAGCGATTTGCGGATTCCGATCTCCTTCGTGCGCTCCTTCACTACAATCATCATGATGTTGCTTACCCCTACAATCCCCGCAATGATGGTCCCGATCCCGATGATCCAGATAAATAACCTGATCCCTGCAAACAGGGCTCTGAATTTGCGGACCTCTTCATTCTTGTTCCAGACATTGATGGCCCGGTTGTCGTCAATGTCGAACGTGTGCATCTTTGCCAGCACAGCCTTTGATTTCCTGATCATCAGATCAGCCTCCTCGGGTGATGCATCGCCTGTGGTAAATGAAATCTGGTTGATCACATTTTCTCCCTGGAACACGCGCTGGGCCGTTGAGATCGGAATATAGACGCGCTTTTGTTCATCATCATTTCTGCTGTAATCCCTGAATACGCCGACAACTTGAAAAAGAACACCGTTTATCTTTATGTATTTGCCCATCGCGACTGTGTCAGCCCCTTTGAAAAGGGATGATTTTACCTTTTCCCCGATAACAGCCACTTTTCTGAATTCCTTGATATCAATGGTGTTTAGGAACCGTCCCTGGATGATGTCCACCTCCTTGATGTACCCATAATCCGGATGACAGGGTGACAGGAAAAAGGATCCATACTCATTTTTATATGAGATAAGCTTGTTCCCCAGAAACAATCTTGCCGAGATCCGGTCGTAGCCATCAACAGTTGACCTGATTGATTTGTAATCTTCGTTGGTGAATTTGATCAGCCTACCGGTTTTTAATCCTTTATACTTCAGGCTGGTTTGGCCACTGCTGATCCATACTCCGTTGGTTGCGCCCCCTTTGAACTGTTCTTTGACCCCGTTCTCCAGTCCCGAACCTGAACCAAGCAGGATGATCAGCATGAAAATTCCCCAGGCAACACTAAAACCTGTCAGAAACGTCCGGAGTTTGTTTTTTCGGATCGTGCTGTAAATTTCCTGCCATTTATCTATTTCAAACATGCTGACCTGTCAGTTAACAATGATCTCCGTTACGTTTCCATCGGTTATCCTGATCGTTTTCCCTGTCCGCCTGGCGATATCATGCTCGTGGGTTACAATGATCATCGTAATTCCGGTTGCATTGATCTCCTGCAGCAAATCCATCACTTCGAGGGAGGTTGTTGAGTCGAGGGCTCCGGTGGGCTCATCGGCAAGAATCACCTTTGGTTTACCAATAAGCGCCCTGGCGATGGCAACCCGTTGCTTCTGACCCCCCGACAGCTCGTTTGGCAAATGATGCGCCCAATCCTTTAAACCCATCCTTTCAAGGTATTCCATTGCAATTATGTTGCGTTTTTTACGTGGCACATTCTGATAATACAGCGGCAAGGCCACATTCTCCATGGCATTTTTGAAGGAAACCAGGTTAAATGACTGGAAAACAAAACCCAGCATCTTATTTCTCAGCTGGGCAGCCTTCCGCTCCGACAGCCGTTCGATTTTAATTCCATTTAAAAAATAGGCCCCGGAATCGAAGTTGTCAAGAATCCCAAGAATGTTTAATAAAGTGGATTTCCCTGACCCGGAGGCTCCCATTATGGAGATCATTTCCCCGGCTTCAATATTCAGGTCAATGCCTTTCAGTACATGCAGGCTGTTTTGTCCCGTTACATAAGATTTATGAACCTGGTTGATCGCTATCATCGTTTATTTGCTCATTTTCAATAAAAAAAAAACAATCAGAAATCAAAGGTGAAGGTTTTTACCGATACGATAAAAAATAATCGATATCTGTATCAATCGATCCGATGAATGGGGATAAATTGAAGATAACCAATTATAGATGATAAAAAATGAAAAAGGTTACACCAAAGTGGACGTTTTTTTAATTCTTTACGGTAACTTTGCAATCGCCAATCATCCAATTCCCTTTATCAGAACCACTGTTCCCAAACCTAAACCAATATGAAAATATTTTCATTGACACTGATTGCTATGGCCATCTTGATTTTCTCCGGTTGTAAACAAGAAAAAAAGGCTGAGAATCCATTCTTTTCTGAATACCAGACCCCATTCCAGGTTCCCCCGTTCGATAAAATTGATACGGCTGATTACATGCCTGCATTCATGGAAGGAATTGCTCAGCATAATGCTGAAATTGATTCGATTATCAATAATCCTGCAAGCCCTGATTTCGAAAATACCATCCTGGCATTTGATAAATCGGGCAGGCTCCTGACCAGGGTCGCCAAGGTTTTTTATAATCTCAACGAAGCTGAAACCAACAAACAGCTCCAGTTAATCGCCCGCCAGCTAAGCCCGATCATGTCAAAACATCAGGACGATATTTCCCTGAATGAAAAGTTGTTTGCTAAAATCAAAACGGTATATGACAAACGCAATGAACTGAAACTTGACAGCCAGCAGTTAAGGGTTGTTGAGAAGTACTTCCGTGATTTCGAGCGGCAGGGAGCCAATCTGCCCGCCGATAAAAAAGAACAGTTGCGTAAACTCAATGCCGAATTGGCCCTGGTTTCTCTCACATTTGGTGAAAATGTCCTGGCAGAGACAAACGATAATTTCAAACTCGTCATTGAGAACAAAAAGGACCTTGATGGGCTGCCCCAGGGTGTGATTGACGGCGCTGCAGAGACGGCGAAAGAAAAGGGAATGTCGGGGAAGTGGGTGTTTACCTTATCAAAACCCAGTATGATCCCATTTATTCAGTATGCAAAGAACCGCGACCTGCGTGAAAAAATTTATCGCGGCTATTTCATGCGTGGCAACAATGGTGATAAATTCGACAATAAGGCATCTGTTGCAAAAATCGTGAAACTCAGGGTGGAGAAGGCTCGGCTGCTCGGATTTGAGAGTTATGCCGCTTATGTGGTTGATGAAAATATGGCAAAGACTCCGGCCAAGGTGAACGAATTTCTTGACAAACTCTGGATTTCAGCATTGCCTGTTGCAAAGAAGGAGGCTGCCGAAATGCAGAAGATAATCGATCGTGACGGCGGACAATTCAAATTACAACCCTGGGACTGGTGGTACTATGCAGAAATTGTCAGGATGGAAAAGTACAATCTCGACGAAAGTGAGCTTAAACCCTATTTCAGCCTGACCAATGTACGTGATGGTATGTTTATGGTCGCCAACAGATTATATGGAATAACCTTCACCAGGATGACCGATATACCAGTTTTTCAAAAGGATGTGGAAACATATGAAGTGAAGGAGGCCAACGGCAGTCATCTCGGGATCCTGTATCTTGATTACTACCCGCGGGAAGGGAAAAGGGGAGGTGCCTGGTGTACCGACTTCAGATCAGCCGGATGGGAAAATGGGAACAAGGTTACACCCTTGATCTCGGTCACATGCAACTTTACAAAACCAACAGCCACCGCGCCCTCTTTGTTGAGCTGGGATGAAACGACCACCCTTTTTCATGAATTCGGCCATGCTTTGCATGGTTTGTTTACAGAGGGAAAGTACACCAGAACGGCAGGGGTGGTCCCTCAGGATTATGTGGAGTTACCTTCTCAGATCAATGAAAACTGGGCAGGTGAACCTGAGGTGCTGAAGGCATATGCAAAGCAATATCAGACAGGGGAGGCGATCCCGGATAAACTGATCGAAAAAATTCAAAAAAGTTCACTGTTCAACCAGGGATTTGAAACAGTTGAATATCTGGCTGCTGCAATACTTGATATGGATTACCATGACCTCACCATACCGGAAGAGGTTAACGTGCTGAATTTCGAAAGCGATGCCATGAAAAAAATCGGACTGATTCCCGAAATCCTTCCCCGTTACAGGAGTACCTATTTTTCTCATATTTTCGGTGGAGGGTATGCTGCCGGGTACTACGTGTATATTTGGGCAGCCGTCCTGGATGCTGATGCCTTCAACGCTTTTAAATCTTCAGGGGATATATACAACAAGGAACTGGCAGATAAATTCAGGAAGTACTGCCTTGCAGAATCCGGAAATGACGAAGGGATGACGCAGTACAGGAAATTCAGGGGACAGGAGCCTTCTATTGATCCATTGTTAAAACGTCGTGGCTTAAAATAACCTTTAGGAAATGGGCAAACTGCATGTTTTATGGACCACAGGCGAAAAAGAGGTCGCCATGAAGGTTATCTTTCCCTATTTGATCAACGCCAAGGCAAACGGCTGGTGGGATGAAATAAACCTCATCATCTGGGGACCCTCAGCAAGATTAGCAGCCGGTGATGCAGACATTCACAGGCAGTTGCAGGATGTAAAGGACAGTGGAATCACCGTTGAAGCCTGCCAGGCCTGTACCGATGCCTACCGGATATCCGAAAAAATGATTAGTCTCGAGATCACGGTAAGGTATATGGGTGGGCCATTCACTGAATATCTGAATAGTCCCGATAAGGTTATTACATTTTAGAATTCACTTTCTGTACCAGGCTGATAGTTATTAAAGAGATTGTATCTTTGAGCGCCTAATTTTGTGCCCATGCAGCGACCTCCTGGAAATCCTAAGGAAAAAGGTTATCAATCAAGGCCAGGAGGGTCCATATTTATATCCAGGAAAACCTTTCAGAGGATATTTCCCTTGAAAAACTTTCGGAGATTGCTTTCAGTCATGGTTGGTTGAACGAATCAGGCTACCAGATTGCCGAGATTACCGGGTTTGAGTTGTATAACGAAAATCCGGCGAACAAACCCTACGAAAACATCCGGCGGACGATATCCATTCCGGTCAAGCCTGCATAAATCGTAAATTCTTTATTTAACAGAGGTGCCGGTTTTTTTTTGTTGAGAAATAGTCCCAGGGAACATGAAAAAGTGAAGTATCATTGTACATAAAACTCAAAATGGATAAATCATGTACCAGGTTTTCATAGGGAGTCTGATTTTAAGTACCATCCATGCCCTAATTCCGAACCACTGGCTTCCATTAATTGCAGTGGGGAAGACGGAGAAATGGAGCCAGAGTCAGACATTGTGGGCAACGGTGATTACCGGGGTGTCGCATACCCTGAGTACCATCATTATCGGCATTGTTGTGGGGTTAATCGGATACAAACTTGCATTGCGATATTCGGGGATTTCGGAAACGATCGCACCTGTCATCCTCATCGGCTTAGGGGTTGTTTATGTTTTCCGCAATTTCAGAAGTCTCCATAACCATTCGCATGATTTGAAACCCCTGGATCATGAACCGGGACAGAAGAAATCCCGATGGATTGCCATCCTTACTTCCCTCAGTATCGCCATGTTTCTTACACCCTGTATCGAAATTGAAGCCTATTATTTCCAGGCAGGAACAATTGGCTGGATCGGAATTTTTACTGTATCGGCTGTTTACCTCCTCACAACCCTGTTTATTATGCTGCTCCTGGTCTACCTGGGGATGAATGGAATAAAAACATTTAAATCGAACTTCCTTGAGCACAATGAAAAAGGAATCACCGGTGTTGTGCTGATTGCCCTCGGCATATTGGCTTTCTCCTTTTAAGAATGTTTCCAAATTACTCCGGCTTGCAACTTCTTCAGAAAAATTGCTTTAAATTTGTTTCGTTATTCTACGAAATACAAAACGAAATGATCACGGAAAAGAAATATTATACGGAAACGCAGGAGAGGATGGCCCGGTATGCTAAAGCAATTGCCCATCCGGCGCGGGTGTTCATCCTTGACTTCCTTGCCGGTAACATTGATAAGTGTTGCTACAGCGGCGACATGGCCGAAGATATCCCCATTGCGCGCTCTACACTTTCCGAGCATCTGAAGGCCTTGAAGGAGGCCGGACTTATCCAGGGTGAGATCAATCCTCCCTATATTAAATATTGTATCAACAAAGCAAACTGGGAAGAGGCCAAAGCGATGTTCGATGGTTTTTTCAGGAAATGAAGATTGGAGTAAAAAGTCAGGATGACGGCCAATAGATTAAAAATCGTAACTCTTAAATTGAATGATGGAAATTAAAATATTAGGACCTGGATGTGCCAAATGCAAAACTCTGGACAAGGTCACCCGGGAGGTCGTGGCGAAGCACGGGATCAATGCCACCATTACCAAGGTAGAAGACATCATGGAGATCATGAAATATGGCGTAATGTCAACACCTGCCCTGGTTATCGACGAAAAAGTCGTTGTTAAGGGACGCGTTCCATCACAGGATGAAATCAAACAGTTATTAACCAAATAATTCCATGAACATGAAAAAGAGTTTCCTTCTTTTTCTTGCTACGCTGTTCGTAGCAGGATTATTCGCGGCAAATCCCGATCCGGCAAAAAAAATTGAGGTTTACTATTTCCATTTCACGCGCAGGTGCATGACCTGCAACAATGTGGAAAAGGTCTCTAAAAATTCTTTGGAATCATTGTATCCTGAGAAGATGAAAAGCGGGCAAATCACCTTCCAAAGCATCAATTTAGATGAGAAAGCCGGAGAGGCCATCGGTGCAAAATATAAAATCGAGGGCCAGTCCCTGATCGTGATATCAGCAGGAAAGAGTGTGGACCTTACAGAAAAGGGATTCCTTTACGCAAACGACAGTCCGGATAAATTAAAGGCCGAGATTAAAAAGGCCGTGGAGGGTCTCTCCAAATAGCTGGAAATTATGCAATACCTGCAGGCGATTCTTGAAAATTCCCAGTATGCGGCATTAACTGCCTTTATCCTGGGTTTGATGACTGCCATCAGTCCATGTCCGTTGGCAACCAATATATCGGCCATTGGTTTTATAAGCCGTGATATTGAAAACCGGCGACGGGTCTTCATTAAAGGATTGGTTTATACCCTTGGGCGGGCGGTCTCCTATACAGGATTGGGTGTAATCCTGTTTTTTGGAGCCAGCAAAATGCATGTGACTATGCTATTCCAGGGATGGGGTGAGAAATTGCTGGGACCCTTGCTGATCATCATTGGCCTGTTAATGCTCGATTTCATCAAGATAAAATTCCCCGGGTTTTCCGGCCTGACAGAGCGCATGGGAGAGCACAGCAAAAAAAGCTATTGGGGCACATTGTTACTTGGTATGGTGTTCGCCATGGCCTTTTGCCCATACAGCGGGGTATTGTATTTCGCCATGCTGATCCCCATGACCATTACAAGTGTAAGCGGACTGTATTTGCCGGTTGTTTTTGCCATTGCGACCGGGCTCCCGGTCATCATTTTTGCATGGTTACTGGCATATGCTGTCGGGAATGTTGGAAAACTCTATAACCGGATCAAAATTTTTGAATTGTGGTTCCGCAGGATTGTAGCGGTACTGTTCATCCTGGTTGGTATTTATTACATCATTGTTTTTTTCATTTAGTCATGGGCGATTTTTTCGGGAATACCGGATTTGAAAACGGAGGTATGAGAAACCTTACGCCTGCTCAGGCTTTGGCCCATTGTCAGAAAGGGGCTGTGCTGATCGACGTGCGCGAAGCCTATATGAACCGGTTTAAGATGTTTGATGTTCCTGAGGCGATTTATTGCCCCTTCAGCATCCTGGAGGAGACCTATCTTCGCCTTCCATTGGATAAACCAATGATTTTTGCAGATTCTTCAGGGATTCACAGCAAAGAGGCGGTCAAATTTCTCCTCGAAAAAAGAATGGACTTAACCATTGCAAATCTTGCCGGTGGATTGGTGGAATGGGAACGGGATGAAATGCCTGTGGTCATTGATAAAAGCGAACAGTTGTCCGGTTCATGCATGTGCCAGCTCAGGCCACGAAATAAAAAGGGATGAGTTTTTTCAAAGTTTAATTTCGTCTTTCTACGAACAACGAATCAGAGGCAATAAACCCGAAAATTAGCACCACGAACTCATTAAAATTGAAGTCATGTCTAAAATGAAAAAACCTGGTTTTATCATGTGCGTTTGCACTGGAAAATGTCCCGGATTTGCACAAATGGATATCTGGGACTTTATAAACAGGGTGAGAATCGAATTGCCGGTTGAATATGGATTCATCCATCCTCAACTATGCGAGGAAGATGGGGACCGGTTTTTAAGTGATTTTCTTAAAGCGCAAAGGAAAGTTGTTATCGGAGCCTGTGCTTTAAACATGCAACGTAAGATGTTCAAAGACGCTTTCGCAGAAGCAGGTCTTGACGTAAACAAAGATTTAACTGCAATTGATGTGCGCGACATGACGACCGATCAGGCAATTGAAAAAGTCAGTGCAGCGCTTGAAAAATTGGAGGAGGTGAAATGAGCGAAACCACTTTCATGGGAGTCGAACGCGACAAAATAGATTGGAAGCCGACCATCGATTATACAAAATGCGATTATTGCATGGAATGCGTGAAATTCTGTCCCCATAAAGTTTTTGAGGTCAGGGAAACAGAAGAGATTAAATTGATTGTCAGGAATGCAAATAACTGCGTTGTTTTCTGCAGGGCATGCTCGAAGATCTGCGGTCCTGACGCACTGTCGTTTCCCGATAAAAATGCGACCACACAAAGGATCAAGGAAATTAGAAAGGAGGAAAGTAATGGTTGAAAATTATGCCATTCTGCCATGCAACGGGTTGGATAAATGCGCCGGGGTAATTTCAAGAGAATTGGCAATAATATTATGTGAGAACGACAAAAATAAAATGATATGCCCTGTATATTACAGAGTTGCCGAAGCGAAATATAATAAAATTGGGGGCAAACATCCTGTTTTGGTCATTGATGGTTGCCAGACTCGCTGCGCCAGTAAACTTGCTGCAGAAAAAAACCTGAAAATTTCCAGGAAAATAACAGTAACCGAAGAAGCTAAAAACCATCACATTGAATTAATGAGTAATCTCAGGCTTCTGGAAAATGAGAATGCCCTGATTGAAATTATATTGAACGGACTTAACAAAACCGAAGATAAGGTTGCACTTTCCTCTTATGAAACAAAACTTGAATATCATTTTGAATATGCAACTTTTCAAAGTGGTAAATTCATTTTCAGGGTACCTTCAATTCCGGAAGTTTATTATAACGAAAATGACTGCTGGGCTTATGTGATCGGAAACCGGGCCAGGATAGGCGTTACTGATTTCGTTCAGCAAAATCTTTCAGATATTCTCTATTTTACTCCGCCGGACATTGGTGCGGAAATCGACCAATTCGGTGAAGTTGGTGAGATCGAATCGTCAAAGTCTGTTTTTGAATTAATATCACCTGTAAGCGGTAAGGTTATTTCCATCAATGAAACGCTTATCCAAAAGCCGGAACTTATCAACGAAAACCCCTATGAATCGGGTTGGGTAGCAGAGATTGAATTGACTGATTTTGAGAGCGACAAAGAACTTTTAATAGGTTTCGATCAGTATTTTGAAATCATGAAGAAAAAGGTGGAGGAGTTAAATGGATAAAAAGGTGAAGGTTGTTCCATGCAGTGGCATTGGCAAGGTATACGGCCTCATGGCAAGAGAGGCGGTTTTGAAAACAGTGATTGAACTATGTCCGGAAAAATCAGAAACGGTTTGTCTCGCCTACATAGTAACCGGAGATAAGGAGGTCAGAGAAAAAATTGAAGGCTTTCATTGCATCACCGTTGATGGTTGCCCAAAAATGTGTGCCTCGAAAAATGTATCCATAGCCGGAGGTATTGTGATAGAAGAGATAAAAGTGCTGGATACTGTAAAAGAACATAAAGGAAAAAAGTTCGGTTCGCCTTCCATGCTTGATGCTGATGGTGAAGTAGTTGCAAATGAAATCGCAGAGAAGATCGCAAAAAAAATAAATGAAGTTAATTAAGGAGGAGCATCAATGACTGAGTTTAAAGTGGGCGTAATATCATGCAGTGGCGAGGAATGTCTTGGCGGGACCATTTCAAGGCTTGCAACACGAAAAGTTCTGGAGGAACTTAAATTCATTGATACAGTGACACTTTGTCTGCCATTATATCTTGCGGGAGGCAACGAAGAAAGAAATTTTGCAAAAGTATTTCCGACCATATCTGTTGACGGCTGTGATAAACTTTGCGCTAAAAGAAGCACGGAAAAGTATAGCGGCAAGATCAACGGTTTTCTAGACGTTTCAAAAATCATTGGAAATGAAAACGCGCTTAATGCAAAAATCGTCAGGAATAAAGATCTCACAGGCGAACATCTGGAAATGGTAGACAAAGTCGCCAGTGAGATCGTAAAAGCAATTGGCCGCATCAGTCCGGATGCCTATTCCGGAAAAACGTTTCATGGTTGTGGCTGCGGCAGCGAATGATTTGATGAAATGTTTCTAATGCCTACTCCTTACCCCGGGTATTAAGGCCAAATGGGAGATATAACGGGCAAAAACTAAATAAACTTGTGAGAATGAAGAGGCCGGCAAAAATCAGGAGGATGATGGCGATCGTACCTGATATTACATGTGTAAAATACAATACAATTACCAGTGCTGCGATCAATAACCTGATAATAATGTCAATGGTTCCCATGTTCTTTTTCATATTGTTTAAATTTATTGGTTAGTAATTATAGTTATGGTTTGTTCTGATTAATTCAGTTCTTTTGCAATGGCAATGGCAGCTATTGTTCCATCAGCTACAGCAGTGGTAATCTGCCTGTATTTTTTACTGATCACATCACCCACTGCATATATGCCGGGCATACTGGTTTGCATGTCTTCATTTGTTATAATATAGCCCCATGTATCAAGTTCCAGCTTATCTCTGAAAAGGTCGATATTTGGCTTCATTCCGATGAAAACGAATACCCCATCACTGACCAGTTTGGATACGGTTTTGGTTTTTAAATCTTCAACCTCCGTGATAATTTTATCACCGTCACGCACAAATGACCTTGGTTCATGTGAAAAAAGCACACTGATCTTGGGATTTGCGAACAATTTCTCTTGAGCCTGTTTATTGGCAGTTAAGGCATCAAACTGGTGAACCATGATTATTTTACTGGCAAACCTGCTGATAAAATCCGCTTCTTCCACGGCTGAATTTCCACCACCGATCACCACAACTTCCTTACTGTTATAATACTTGGCATCGCAGGTAGCACAATAGGAGATACCTTTTCCTTTCATCTCTTTTTCTCCGGGAACTCCCATCAGGTTGGGAGAGGTGCCTGTTGCAAGGATGATTTTTTTTGCCCTGACGGTTTCGAATTCATCAACCACAACCTCTTTCTTTTCCAGGTCAATTTTAGTTACATCAACGGCAACCTTATATATGGTGCCGCATTGTTTGGTCTGCTCCGACATATTATGAGAGAGCACATAGCCTGGCTGGGGATCAATAAACCCGGGGTAATTTGAAACTTCGTGTGTAGTTGACACCTGGCCACCCGGAAGTGCAATATCTATCAGCACCGTATTTACTTTCGACTGGCAGAGGTATAACCCTGCTGTAAGGCCGCCCGGACCTGCTCCAAGAATGAGTACATCGAATTCAGAAACGGTTGGCTTAATTGCTTTCTTGATTTCCTGGACCCTTTCGACGGATAACATGCGATCGAGCTGATGGATAATATCGCTTCGCTTGATGCCACCGGTTAGGGTGACAGCGGATTGTACTCCGTTATCAAAAAACAACAGGGTGGGGGAGGACCTGACTCCGAGACTTTCGGCCAATGGTTTGTTTTGCTGCCGGAACATTTTTACAAACTTGACGTCTTTGCCATAAAGTGCGGCCAACCCTTCAAACTTGGGGGCTACGGCCTCACATGGAGGACATTCAGTGGAATAAAAGTCAAGCACAACTTTTCCACCTTTAAGTACTTCTGTTTCGAATTCAGAGGAGGTAATTTCTTTCATGTCAGTGTTTTTTTCTATTGTATGAATGGTTTTATTAAATCTTGTCCAAGTATGCCGAAAATCCCAGCTCCAGCAATTCCTTTACCGGCCGGCAATCGGTGGAGCAAACTTGGCCTGTCCGGTTTTTGGCTACTGACCCGCACCCTCCTCCACATGCCAACTGCATGCTGCAAGTGACGCATTCGGGGATGGCAGTGACATCGCGGTTTTCCCAGGCAGCAATCATTTCATCGTTGCGGGAAACTTCAGGGTAAAAGGTTCCCAATGATTCGTCAGCTTTCCCAACGGTAGCCGTACATGAATAGATTTGCCCGGTATAATCGAAAGCCCATTCGGTTTTACAGGCGGGGCAGGCATCGAACAGGGGGTCGGACAGACTGCCGTTTTCGGCCAGAAATTTCGAAATGGAATAAGAAGGCTTATAAAATTCCAGGATATATGGATGCAGCTTTACCTGCTGATAGATGGTTTCAAAAAGTGAAATCCGGCTAAACAACTTTTCAGAATTTGCCTGGCAATGGTGCAACTCGTAATTCCTGCCGAGTTGTGTTTTGAAGAATTCACTTTTTGTCCAACCTTTATCTATGGCAAATTTAGCCATTTCAGGAAGTCCATCAATATTCTGCTTGTCGATTACCATGCGCAGGTTTACCGGTAATCTGGCCTCCAGGCAGGCATCGATGCCTTTCACAATTTTTTCGAAGGTAGTTCCCCCGCCTTTCAGGAAACGACGTCCATCATGCACACGGCCTATCCCGTCGAGGGTAACCTGGATTTCCCGGATATGTGCTAATTTCAGGATGTCTATATATTCAACCAACGAATAACCATTTGTTACAAAACAGACTTCAAGGTTTGACTCATTGGCCAATTTCAGGAGGTAAACAATATGACGTTTTTGTTTTGGTGAATCAAGCAATGGCTCACCCCCGAATATGGTGAGGTACTTTTTACGCCCGGCAAATTCATGGTTGATATGGCGAAAGAAAGCATCAATCACCTCTGTTGTGAGTTCCTGTTTTGTATTCGCATACTCATCCTGGTAGCAATAGGTGCAGGCGAAATTGCAATTGTAATTCGGGACAAAAAACAATTGTACTTCATCCGCATCGCGCGCATCAAGAAAATCGAGATACTTGCTACGATAAAGCCGTTCTTCCTCCTTCTCATCTACCAGGTAACCCTGCTCTTTCAGGTTCTCATGAAAATCTTCCGGAATCTCTCTTCCATTCAGGAAATCATGTAGCAAGTTTCCTTCAGCGGGATGTAAAATATCAGCGCTGCCGCTGAGCAGGTTAACTATGAAAAAGTTATCTGAACCGGTAATCCTGGAAAAAATATTGTGTTTGGAGTAAATCATTGGTTAACACATCTTAATCGTGGCACCCCACGATGGTCTTCGATGTTTTGGCACAACATTGTGCGACTTTTTTTGAATTTGCTTTTTCAATTTTGATTTTCTTTTTAACGAGACTTTTCATGGTTTTAATTTTTAGCGTTTATATTTAAATTGTATCTTTTTTCCCGGCGATGGTAAAACTGGCCACTTCGGCATTCCCCTTAATATATGGAGCTGATTCCTCGATAATTTCAAAGGAGGCAAAACCAGCTCTTTCAAGGTTATCCATATATTCAGCACGGGTTACCGATCCGGCCCAGCATTCCGCTACTGCCAAAGGATCATTTCTGTATTCTTCAGCAATGGCGGTGGTGGCATAGATGTCGCTTATAACAAACCTGCCACCTTTCTTCAGAATACGATGTATCTCATTCCAAACAGCCTGCTTGTCGGCAGCATGGTTCAAAGTGCAATTGGAGATGACCAGATCAGCCAAATTATCAGGAAGTTTAAGTTTTTCCAGTTCACTGCGAACAAAAAGCACATTGGATGTCCCAAATTTTGCTGCATTACGACGGGCTTTCTCCAGCATTCCGTCAGAAATATCAATACCGTAAACAAACCCGTTTTCACCAACCATTTCTGACATCCTTAACACGTCTGTTCCTCGACCGCTTCCCAGGTCAACACAAACTTCACCCTCTTTCGGTTCAGCGTAAGTTAATGCACCGCCGCACGAAAGACAGCATTCCGATTCGGCCAGTCCGCTGTACCTGTTATTTATTTCTTTTACTTCCATGATTTTATAACGTATTCGTAAAGATACATATTTATATTAATATATGTGTTTTTATAGAGCCTCTTAAAGGAAAATATTTCTTAGGATTAAAGGCTGATTCTCCGATCGAACTCTTTCAATAAATAGTCTTTTGTTTTAACACCGACGATGCGTTTCACCTCCCTGCCATTCTGAAACAGGATCATGGTCGGTATGCTGCGGATCCCAAATTTAGCAGCGGTGGCTTTTTGCTCATCCACATTGACCTTGGCAATTGTGACTTTCCCGTTAACTTCTTCTGCCACCTCACTCAGAACCGGAACCATCATTTTGCATGGCATGCACCAGGAGGCCCAGAAATCAACGAGAACCATTCCGTTTTTGATTTTATTCTGGAAATTCTGATCTGTAAAGACCTTGATTTTTTCACTTTCTTTTACATCTTTCAGGCTATTCATCTTTTGCCTTGCGTTAAAGATCAGAAGTCCAAAAAGAATGACCAGGGTTGCAATGATCGTTATCGTTATCCACATCATTTATCATTTTTGAGATTGCAAAGTTAATAAATATTTTTGAAATAGTGATATTTAAACGATTTAAAATTAGCATTCCAGTATCACCTAAAAAATCTATCAAATTACTTCATCATAGTCAAATATGTCATTTGTTGTTATTTATAACATTGATTATTAGTTTATTATGAAAAGTATTCTTGTTTGTATAACCTCAGGTAGTATTTTTGCCGGATCTGATACCCGGGCCACTTCCAATACTTTACCTCTTCCGGTGAAGAAATTAGCACCTATCATCTGGTAATATCCGGTCGTCAAGCCATCGATGGCGATACTGCCCAGGTTGGCCCGCTGACAGTTGAGAAACTTCCTGCCGATATCTTTATCCGCAAATGTCGAGTTGAAAACTTAGCAACAGTTAGTATTATCATCAACTGCCACCCGAAGGAGGTAAACGATTAAACGCTTTAGTTGGTACCTGCTAAGCACCCCATATGCTCCCCTCTTCGCATCGTTAAATCGGCATACCAAAACCAAAAAAGAACCCATTGGTGCCGATTGAAGTAAAGGCATATTCAAACCGGATCACCAGGTCATAATAGGTGACAAAGTCAATTCCCAGGCCCCAGCTGAAGAGACACTTGTTGTTGTAAGGATTGTTTTCGGTGAATTTATTGACCACATAGCCTGCATCGGCAAAGGCATTCAGGTAAAATGCATATTGAAGCGCCTTGAACTTATTTTTTTCCTGCCCCTCTTTGACTTTCTTAATACTTGGTTTGATCAGTTCGAATTTAAGGTTGTTCCGGGTAAAATACATCTGGTCGCCCTTAAGCGTGTACAGGTCAAACCCGCGTATGAAATCTTTTCCGTCTGTCATGTTAAGCTGGTAATAGTAGGGAGCATTTTCACCGGATGAATTTTCTGCCTTGAACATTTCCGCCACATACCATTTCCGGCCAATGGTTTGATAAAAATGGAAATCGACCCCGTAATAAAACATGTCAACATCTTTTGAAACGAGTCCCAGCCCTATTTTATTGACGAAGACCCGGAGCATGTTCCCTTTCAACGGATAGGAATGGCTGTTGCGGTTATCGTAATAATAATCGGCATAAAGGCTGAGTGAAACGTTAGAATTTTTATTTCCAGCCAGGTAATTGGAGTCGAGTTTAATCAGTGAGTCGGAAACCTTGATATATTCACCTGTTAGTTTTATTGTTCCATAATTGTACAAGCCAGGCCTCAGGGTGAGCATTGCCCCGAGTTTGGCCACCTGTGAGCTGTTGGGAGCATAGAGCATCTGCCGTTTGTTTTCGACGGATGCATATTCAACATAATACATGTTGTTGTAACCGGCAACCATCGTGAGGCCAATCTTTTTTCCCTTTCCGACCCAGGGGATCTTGTACCCCACGGCGATGGCCCAGGTTTTCCCGGCCATGGCAATGACCGAGGTCTGGTGGTTAAGCCCGAACAGGTTGTTGTGACTAAAAAACAGCCCCAGGCTCAGGTACGACCAGTCAATATCGCGGATCCATTCGTTGAAATTCGGGGCATTGAGTTTGGGGACAGGAAAAAGCCACCAGTAGTGTCGCTCTACTACATCGATCAGCAGGGCGTACTCGTTGTTCTTTATCCATTTTAACGAAAGCTCTACAGTTAGAAACAACTTGGCATTGATCAGGTTTTCGCGGCTGTAATTCAACCGAAGGCGCAACTCGCTTGAATCGCCCGGGTAAAAATTCCGGTCGTTGAAATTAACCGTTCTTCCTTTCTGAAAAGTCGCCAGACTGTCACCGATCTTGAAGTCAAGCTCACGCACAAGGATTTGTGGTTTGGTCAGTTTATTACCGATGATTTCAACTCCGGTAATCCTGATGTACGGGGCATCCAGTGTATCTGGAACATGGATTGAGCCGTCTTTGTTCTGCGCCCAAATTGCAAGCGGTAAGCAAATCGCAATAAAAGCCGCTATTATCCTGAGGTTTCTCATGTTATCATTTTTAAGTGCCACAATAGTTTTTAATACAATCATTATTATAAAACCTTCTGTGGATTTTCAGCTGAAACAAATTGAAAGAGTTTATCAGGTTTGGTGATGTTGAAACAATAGCAGTTGATGAATACCGGAGGACTTTTTAACCGGTGATCGATGACTGGTAAATGATATCAATTACATCGAAGAAAAAACATTCCCTTTCAACAATATTTTTTCGTCAGGATACCAAAAGTAGTCAGGATCATTTCCCAGATAGAAATGATTACCGGGCCTGTTTTTTTTAAACCATGAATGTCGGTTATAACCTGAAGTATGAATACTGTCTTATAGGGGTATTGGTAAAAAACAAATAGCATTGAATAATGATATTTATGTAAGCATCCGATGGATTTATAATTCTAAAATTAGTTGAAATTAATGAGCTGCCCCTATTTTCAAAAAAAATCTGCTGTCCCTGGTCAAATAATTTATCATTTGCGATGTTGTGCCAGATAAGATCATCAGAATGCATTAATTTGGCAATAACTGAGGGGGTAAAATCTTCTGGCTGTATACCCGGCATTTCAATGCTCCCCTTGCTGTTGTGAAGAATTTTCAGTTGAATGAGATCAAAAATACAGAAGAACTGGTTGTTTGCTTTTGTCATTTCTTCCAGTCTGTCAATACCCTAAAATCCATCCGGTAGAAATTGATCGATGAACCGAAAAAAAAGACCGTAATTGTCCATTGATGCTGATTTTAAATTATCAATTACTATAAATAAACCCTCCCCAGCCGGTTTGATGGAGGCTGGGGAGGAGTTCACAGGATTACTTTTTCCGCTCAATGGTTACGTACTCAATTTTCCCGTTGAATTTTGAAGATTTGCCATAATCGGCCACATGTGTACCGTCATCGACACCAACATCGGCCAGATCATCAACTGAGAATATACCTGGCTGGGTTTTCTCGATTCTCTTCTCGGCAACTTTTTTATCATTTACAAAAATGGTTCCAACTCCCCCTTTACCAAGACCACCATCAGATTTGAAGTCATATACCAATTTGTAATTTCCTGGTTTTAGTGCCTGATCAGCAAGAATACTGGTTGATGCCATACCCAGGTAATTATAGGTAAAGGCCGGTTTTCCATCTTTCATATAAAATGAGAGACCACCAAATCGTCCACCCTGGCAAACAATTACACCATTACCTTTTGCGTCTACTGCCACCTCAGAAGTGATGGAGTAGGATTTACCTCTCAGGTCAATAAAAATATCAACCCCCATTCCTTTCATGCCCTCTCCGTAAGTTACGGTGTTTCTATTCCCCATAACAGTCGGGCGGCCCATCAACTCGGCATTGGTTCTTTCCAACAGCCGGTCATCAATTGGCAAAACATGATATTTCTCCGCCTCTTTCATAAACAGGCCCTGCATCTCTTTCAGCTTGTCGGGGTTTTGAGCTGTCAGGTCGTTGGCCAGGCTGAAATCTTCATTGGTATAATACAACTCCCATTTATCTTCCTGCAAGGTATTGTTGGGTTTCAATTTCCATGCCGGCCTGTGGATTGTCCGGGCATACCAGCCATCCTGGTATACTCCCCGGTTACCGAACATTTCAAAGTACTGTATTTTATGCTGTTCGTCGGCTTTGGCATCATTAAATGAGTACGCCAGGCTTGTGCCTTCAATCGGATCCTGTTCAATTCCATTCACCATTTTTGGCGCAGGGATCTTTGTAACTTCGTAAATGGTTGGGGCAATATCAATGACATGACCAAACTGTGAACGAACTTCTCCTTTGGCTTTGATACCTGCAGGCCATTGAACGATCATGCCGTTACGTGTACCTCCAAAATCAGAGGCTACCTGTTTGGTATAAGAGAAAGGAGCATCCATCGCCACAGCCCATCCCGCTGAAAAGTGCGGATAAGTGCTGGGATCGCCCCAATTGTCATAATGCTTCAGCATGTCCGGAACGGTTTCGGGTACCCCGCTGAAATAGGTCATTTCACTGTACATGCCATTCATTTGCCCTTCAGCACTTGCTCCATTGTCGCCGGCAATAAATATGACAATGGTATTATCCATGATGCCCAAATCTTTAAGTGTTGAAATAAGTCTTCCGGCTTCATAATCCGTTTGTTCGGCAAACCCGGCATACACTTCCATCTGGCGGGTGAATAATTTCTTTTCATCAGCCGATAGTTTATCCCAGTCCTTGATATCGGCTGGTTTTGGTGCAAGTTTGGTGCCTGGTGGCACAATCCCCATTTTTATCTGGCGTTCCAAAGTCAGTTCACGCAACTTATCCCATCCCTGGTCAAATTTACCTTTGTATTTTTCGGCCCATGCCTTCGGCACATGATGCGGCGCATGGGTTGCTCCCGGGGCATAATACATAAAGAAGGGCTTATCGGGTGATAATGCCTGCTGGTAACGAACCCAGGAAATGGCCTGGTTGGTCATGTCGGTGGTAAAGTGATAATTGGGATCTTCCGGCGTTTCGACCAGCGTACTCCCGTCATAAATCAATGGAGACCACTGATTTGTTTCACCGCCGATAAACCCATAAAACTTTTCGAAGCCTGAATGTGTCGGCCAGCGATCCATGGGACCTGAATTTGAAATTTCCCAGGGTGGCGTTTCATGATATTTCCCAAAAGCTGCGGTATTATACCCATTCTGGCGGAGTACTTCAGCCATGGGAGTAATTGATTGAGGTCTCACCCCTGTATTTCCGGGGAAGGTGGTGCCGGCTTCTGCAATGCAACCCATGTTGTTGCTGTGATGATTATATCCTGTCAACAAAGCTACCCTCGTTGGTGAGCAGAGCGCGGTGGTATGGAATCGGTTATATTTTAAACCATTATCAGCAAGTTTGTCCATGGTTGGTGTGGTAACAGGACCGCCAAACGCTTCGGAAACGCCAAAACCCATGTCGTCAATTAATATAACCACTACATTGGGCGCCCCTTTGGGTGCAGTCACATGAAAGCGTTCCGGGGCCTTAGCGTTACGCACATCAAGTTCGGTGTAGGTTTGCCGCTTTGGCTCTTTGATGGGGAGTACTGAGCGGTCAAGGTCACCTGCACCAGTCTCCTTTGAATCCGGTGACCTGGTCCCAGGTTCCTGGTTACAGGAAGTCAGGATCCATGCTAATATCATTAAAAAAAGAAAATGTTTCATAATGTTTAATTATTAGATGTTTGGACAAAGATATGCATTGTATTGACTTGGTCAAATATTCATTAAAGGATTTGGGATGTATTAGGAAATGTAATTAATGTGTAGTTTTTTTGCAAATTCAAAGTTTGACAGGTTAACATTCACATCAACCATCCATCAACTTACTTCATCATAGTCAAATATGTCATTTATTCCATATTCATAGCATTGAATATGAATTGATTGTGAAAATTTTGCTTGTTTATATAACCTAAAAACGTAATTTTGCGAGCCTGATCTTTTGTCAGGAAACGGAATATTAACTTATCTAGTTGTAACCAGGTCTATTGTTTATGAGATTCAGAATAATAGTTCTTGCCAAGCAGGTGCCCGATACAAGGAATGTTGGCAAGGATGCCATGAAAGCCGATGGCACTGTGAACAGGGCAGCCTTGCCTGCCATTTTCAACCCGGAGGATCTTCATGCGCTGGAGCAGGCCCTGAGCATAAAGGACAAGATTCCCTATGCTGAAGTGATCCTGCTTACCATGGGCCCCACCCGAGCAGCCGAAATCATACGCGAGGCCATGTACCGTGGCGCCGATCAGGGTTTCCTGATCACTGACCGCAAGTTTGCCGGATCGGACACCCTGGCCACTTCCTATGCTTTATCACTTGCAGTGAAGAAATTAGCACCTTACCATCTGGTTATTTCCGGGCGTCAGGCCATCGATGGCGACACTGCCCAGGTTGGCCCGCAGACAGCCGAGAAACTCGGTATTCCCCAGATAACCTATGCAGAAGAGATCCTTTCGCTCGATGCCAAGAAGATTATCGTCAAACGCAGGCTTGAAAGGGGAGTGGAGGTAGTGAACTCAACCCTGCCGGCGCTCATTACGGTGCACAGTTCAGCGCCTCCCTGCCGCCAGCGAATCGGAAAACTGCTGATGAAATACAAGCATGCACGCACTGTGACCGAGCTGCAGAATGAAACCAAGGACTACACTGAACTCTATAATGAACGACCCTACCTGCTCATTGAGGAATGGTCGGCCGAAGACCTGCAAGCAAATCCCGAAAGCCTCGGACTGTCGGGATCACCAACAAAGGTGAAAAAAATCGAAAATGTGGTATTTCAACACAAAGAATCGAAAATCCTCAACAATTCAGACAAGGATATCGAAAAACTGATGCAAACGCTCATCAGCAGCCACATCATCGGGTAGTAAAACAGAATAAAAACAGAAAATCAGAATCCTGTGAACAATATATTTGTTTATTGCGAAGTAACCGAAGAACGGTCGATTGCCGATGTAAGCCTCGAACTGCTGTCGAAAGGCAGAAAATTGGCTGACGATCTGAAGGTTAAACTCGAGGCCGTTGTAATCGGGCACAAGGTCGCAAAACCGGAAGTCCTGCTCTACCCGTTTGGCGTGGATGTTATCCATTACGCCGACGACGAAAAATTGTTCCCCTACACCACACTTCCGCACGCGAGTGTCATTATTGAACTCTTCAAAAAAGAACAGCCCGGGATCGTTCTTTTCGGAGCCACCAGCATTGGCCGCGACCTTGCTCCGCGGGTGGCATCGGCGCTTCGCTGCGGCCTGACAGCCGACTGCACCAGCCTGGAAATAGGTGACCATTTCGAAAATAAAACCCAGACCGAATACAAGAACCTGCTTTACCAGATCAGGCCTGCATTTGGGGGTAACATCATTGCCACGATTATCAATCCCGAAACAAGACCGCAGATGGCCACCGTGCGCGAGGGCGTGATGAAGAAGGAAGTGTACTCAGTGAAATACAAGGGGAAACTCAATAAAATAGATGCCAAGAGCATCCTGAAGGACGAGGACTTCGCTGTTACCATCATAGAGCAGCATCTCGAGAAGAGCAGGATTGACATTAAAAATGCACAGGTGATTATAGCCGGAGGGTACGGGGTAGGTTCAAAGGAGAACTTTCAGCTGCTTTTCAACCTGGCCGAAATCCTGGGTGCGCAGGTGGGCGCTTCACGTGCTGCCGTGGATGCCGGATTTGTGGAACACGAACGCCAGGTAGGTCAGACGGGAGTAACCGTAAGACCAAAACTCTACATTGCCTGCGGCATTTCAGGAGCGGTACAGCATCGCGCCGGCATGGACCAGTCGGCCCAGATCATTTCGATTAATTCAGATATCAATGCTCCGATCAACCAGATTGCCGATTATACCATCGTTGGAAACGTGGCCGATGTAATTCCCAAGATGATTAAGTATTACAAGAAAAACTCGAAGTAAAAACTGTTATGGAAAATTTCTATACCGACAATCCCCATCTCAGGTTTCACCTGACCCATCCCCTGATGGCCAGGATCGTGAAATTGAAGGAGTCAGATTATACCCAGAAAGACAAATTCGATTTCGCCCCGCTCGATTTCGAAGACGCAATTGACAGCTACGAAAAATTAATGGAGATCATCGGCGAGATCAGCGGCGGGATCATTGCCCCGAATGCTGAATCTGTCGACAAAGAGGGCGCTCAGTTGGTGAACAACGAGGTGAAGTATGCCCGTGGAACCCAGCAGAACCATGATGCAATGGTAAAGGCAGGACTGGTGGGCTTTTCGCTTCCCCGCGAATACGACGGGCTGAATATGCCTCATGTGCCTTATGTTATGTCGGGTGAAATCGTTTCACGTGCTGATGCAGGTTTTGCAAATATCTGGGGGCTGCAGGACTGTGCAGAAACCATCCTGGAGTTTGCCTCCGATGAGCTGAAAGCCGAATTCCTGCCTCGTTTCAATAAAGGTGATACAGCTGCCATGGATTTAACCGAACCCGATGCAGGTTCTGACCTCCAGGCTGTTCAGCTGAAAGCCACCTATGACACGCACAAACACTGCTGGTTGCTCGACGGTGTTAAACGTTTCATTACCAACGGTGATGCCGACATTTCTCTGGTCCTTGCACGCTCGGAAGAGGGAACCACCGATGCACGCGGGCTTTCGTTATTCGTTTATGACCGCAAGGATAAAGCAGTAACTGTGAGGCGCATCGAAAATAAGCTTGGGATCAAAGGATCTCCAACCTGCGAACTGGTATTCCGCCAGGCACCTGCAAAACTCATCGGCGATACCAAACTTGGACTCATTAAGTATGTTATGTCGCTGATGAACTCAGCCCGCCTTGGTGTTGGTTCACAGTCAGTCGGCCTTGCCGAGGCTGCTTACCGCGAAGCATACAAATATGCAACTGAGCGCGAACAGTTTGGGAAATCGATCATCAAGTACCCGGCCGTTTACGAGATGCTCACCAACATGAAGGTAAAGATCGATGGGATGCGCTCGCTGCTTTACGAAACGGCACGTTACGTCGACCTTTACAAATGCTACAATTTTGCATTCAGGGAACGCAAGCCCGAGGCTGACGAACGCCAGGAAGCCAAATATTATCAGAAGCTTGCCGACATGTTCACCCCGCTCCTGAAACTTTATACCAGCGAGGGTTGCAACCAGATCGCATATGATGCCATCCAGATTTTCGGGGGTACCGGTTACATGAAAGACTTCCCGATCGAAAGGATTTACCGTGATGCACGAATCACCACGATTTATGAAGGTACCACGCAGTTGCAGGTGGTGGCTGCCATCCGTTATGTAGGGAATGGCGGTTATCTTTCGGCCATGCGCGAAAGGGCTGCACTCCCGGTGAAACGTGAACTGGAATACCTCAGGAGTTCGCTTGAAAAAATGACCGATCAATTCTCCAAGACCGTGGAGAAGATCAACGAATACAGCGACAACGAATATTTCGATTTCCACTCGCGCCGGCTGGTCGAGATGGCAGCAAACATCCTGATAGGATACCTGTTGTTGTACGATGCGAACCGCAGCGATGAATATACCATGAGTGCTGATATCTTTATCCGTAAAGGCCGCGCTGAGAATGTCGCCACCGTTAGTTTTATCAACAACTGCCACCCGAAAGAGGTAAACGATTACAAGCTATAGCAGGTACTTTGGCAATACTTCATTTTCCCACGCAGAACCTGCTGAAAATGGTCCCAAGTATCTCATCTGTTGTGATTTCTCCGGTGATTTCACCCAGATGATAAAGGGCTTTCCGGATATCAATGGTCAGAAGATCAGGTGAGATCCCCGCCTGCAAACCAGTGCGGACGCTCAGAATAGAATCAAGCGCTTTTTGCAGGGCTTCGTAATGGCGGGAGTTGGATACAATGGTTTTATCAGAGATGTTTGCAGTGTCTACAACCTTTTGCAGGTGTTCAGCGATCAGATGGATGTTCTCCTTCCTTTTCCCCGATACGAAAATGGTTTCGTGTTCCACAAAATCCTTAAATCCCTTTGGAAGGGCTTTCAGTTTATCCATTTTATTCCCAATCAATATCAGGTGCAGTTTTTTTTCGGGGCTGATCTCTTTGAAATCAGACAGCGATTCCATCACGTCTGCAAAGGAATGTTCCGGGGCATCGAATACATAAAGAATGATGGCAGCCTCGCTTATTTTTTCCCAGGTGCGCTCAATGCCGATCGATTCTATTTTATCCTCGGCAGCTCGTAAACCAGCCGTGTCGATAAAGCGGAAACTGTAACCGCCGATGACGATCGTATCTTCAATGGCATCCCTTGTTGTACCGGGAATATCTGAAACAATGGCCTTCTCTTCATTGAGGATGGCATTCAGCAGCGTCGACTTACCAACATTTGGTTTCCCTATGATGGCCACCGGGATTCCATTTTTAATTACGTTCCCCAGGCTGAATGATTTGACAAGCAAGCCCAGTTCAAACTCAATCTTGTCAAGCAGCGTGTTCAGGTCGTTCCGGTCTGCAAAAATCATGTGTTCTTCGCTGAAATCAAGTTCAAGCTCTATGAGGGCCGTAAATTCCACGAGCGACTGCCTCAGGGCGCCAATTTTTTTCGAAAAACCGCCCCGCATCTGGTTTACTGCCAGGTCGTGCGAGGTATCAGAATGGGATGCAATGAGGTCGGCAACTGCTTCGGCCTGCGAAAGGTCGAATTTCTTGTTCATGAAGGCACGGAGGGTGAACTCTCCGGGTTTTGCCAGACGTACGCCCTGGGAAAGCAGCAGTTCCAGCGTCTTTTTCTGTATGAAGACTGACCCGTGACAGGAGATTTCAATCACATCTTCGCCTGTGTAGGAGTGGGGAGCCCTGAATATACTGACCAGCACCTCATCAAGAATGGAGGTCTCCGTTCCAAGGATTCCAAAGTGTATCGTATGTGATCGGGCGGTCCTTATGTCCAGGCTTTTGTCGGCAGGTTTGAATACATGGCTGATTATTTCAAAGGAGTCAGGTCCCGAAAGCCGGATCACCGCAATGGCACCCATTCCGGGAGGGGTGGAGAGGGCACAAATGGTATCGGTTGCAGTTATTTTGCTCATCGCACACGAAATTACTGTCTTTCTTGTATGATGAAAACAAATTTCCTAAATATTATTTTCTTTTTATAAAAGAGGCTATCTTTGAAACTCAAAGTTCAGGCCTTTCCTGGTGCTGGATCTTCTCACAGAATTCACATTCGAAAATCGTAAATCGTAAATTGTAATCATGAGCATATTAGTTGACAAGGATTCCATCGTCATTGTTCAGGGGATCACCGGCCACGAAGGTTCTTTTCACGCAGGTCAGATGATCGAGTATGGTACCAATGTGGCTGGGGGCGTTACCCCGGGCAAGGGTGGAATGATGCATCTGGGTCGCCCGGTTTTTAACACAGTCGCCGATGCTGTGAAGGTTACCGGAGCCAATGTTTCGATCATTTTTGTTCCGCCTCCACTGGCTGCTGATGCCATCCTCGAAGCCGCAGATGCCGGCATTACCCTCATTGTTTGCATTACCGAAGGAATTCCTGTGAAAGATATGATTTCAGTCAAGGAATACCTGCGTTGTCGTAATATCCGGATGATCGGCCCGAATTGTCCTGGAATCATCACTCCTCCCAGCACAAAGATAGGGATCATGCCTGGATTCATCCATAAACCCGGTTCCATCGGCATCGTCTCCCGTTCAGGGACCCTATCCTACGAAGCGGTTGACCAGATTACCAAGGCTGGATTGGGTCAGACGACCATGATAGGCGTGGGTGGCGACCCTATCCCGGGAACAACCATCGTGGAAGCTGTTCAGCTTTTTATGGCAGATCCTGAAACAAAGGGGATCATCATGATCGGTGAAATCGGTGGCAACATGGAAACCGACGCCGGGTATTGGATCCAGCAGCACGGGACAAAACCTGTTGTCAGTTTTATTGCAGGGGCTACCGCTCCGAAAGGACGGACCATGGGCCATGCCGGCGCCATTGTCGGCGGAAAATCAGATACAGCTGAAGCCAAGAAGGAGATTCTCAGGCAATGCGGGATAAAGGTGGTCGATTCACCCGCCGACCTTGGGATTGCAATGGTTGAGGCCCTGAAGGGCGCAGCGAAATAGTCTCGAGACTAAAACTCAATTCTTTTTTACATACTCATAAGCACCGAGATCCGGGGTTGATCCGCGATCGACCCCTCTGATGTCGAAAGGAATACCCATTGGTGCACCGACATTGATTGCGGGAGAAATGCTGTCGATCTGGTAATTCATTTTCTGAATATCCACGAAACGGGGGTCCTTGTTTACCTGGCATTCGATGTATCTGGCCGTATTTGTGGTTTTCAACTTGGTTTTCAGGATGGCATGATCGAAAGTATACTCAAAAGGAACCGATGGCAAAGAATCAAGCATGATCTCCTCTTCATTCGAACCGTACAGGATCGCATTGCCGAAGTAGGCCTTCAGCAAAGGATTCAATATTTTTTGCCCGGTGGTGTCGTAGGTATAATTACTCAGATAAACCGATGGCACATTCCGGACCGATGATGACCAGTAATTTCCAACGGTTATCTGCCTGAAATCATAACTGCCTCCATAATTTAGTGCCAGGCATGGCCCACCGCAATCACCGATCACACAGTTCTCTGAAACAATAGAACTCCCAAACGCATAAATTCCTGCCGACGACATGTTTTGAATGATGCAATTGCTGATCCGAAGCATTGCAATTCCCTGGGCTCCCATAGAATCAACAACAAATCCATAGGCGCCGTTTTTAGTATACAGATAGTTTATTTCATGGTCTTTGCTGCCAGATTCAAGGTATATTCCTCCCCACTGACCGGGAAGATCCTTGTAAAACGGATCCATACGGTCGCCTTGAAAACGCACAGGATGATCAAGTGTCCCATGTATTTTCAATGTCGACTTGAAAGAAACCGCCATGTAGGCATCCTTGTGAAAATACACCTTGGTCCCGGGCATGATGGTCAGGGTCGAGTTGGTGTCAATTCGAATGGAGCCGTAAATCACATGGGCTTTCAAACTGTCCCATATGATGCTCCCACCCAATTTGGCCTCACGGTAAAAAAATGCATTTTTTCCCCAGGCAACCAGTTTTACATTCTGCAAAGTGCCATTGGTGTTAAATTGGATGGAATCGCTTACAATAAAGGGGATACTCTGGTTGTTGGGATCTATGGTGACCTTTACAAAAAGGTACAGGCTGTCATTCCCGGCGATTTCAAGATCTGAAGTGCTCAGGACCGGTGCTCCGTTAATGTTGAGCCTGAATGAGGAACCCTGGCCGCCCGATAGCCGAACATCCGCAATGCTGACCTTGTTTTTATTCGGGTTGTAAATCACCAGGCGCTGGGTAATGGATCCAACGGTTGGGAAAACGGTATCAAAGAAAACGGTATCGGTTGAAAAGGAAAGCATTAACCCGGGACTTGTATCGATTTGATCCTTTTTTCGGCATGAAAGGATAAGCGTCAGTAAAAAAAACAATGAAATGGAGAGTAGGAGAAATTTTGATATGCGGATCATTCTGGGTATTTTAGTGCGTCAAAATTAGGTATTTATTAACTTATCCATAGACTAACGGTAAAAACCGATAATATCGTACCTTTGCAAATCATTTTTTTTGCCCTATATTTGAAAAATTGTCAGGAAAACCAAGCAAGATGAGTTATATAAATTTTGATAAAAGTCAACTGGTAAATTTAGAATACTCCTTAAGCCGCGAACTATTGCGATCGAACAGGGCGGGATCCTATGCAAGTTCAACCATCATTAATTGCAATACCCGTAAATATCATGGAATGCTCGTTACCAACCAGCCCGGTATTGATAATGAAAATCATGTGCTCCTCTCTTCGCTCGATGAAACTGTTATCCAAATGGACTCCGAGTTCAACCTTGGCATTCATAAATATCCGGGAGGAGTATTCAATCCCAAGGGACACAAATACCTGAGAGACTTTTCAACCGAACCATACCCGAAAATGACCTATCGTGTCGGCGGGGTTATTCTTACCAAGGAGATGGTCTTTACCACCCATGAAGACCGGATGCTCATAAAATACACCCTGGTTGATGCACATTCCCCGACAAAACTGAGATTAAAGCCTTTTCTGGCCTTCCGTAACATACATGCCCTGAGCAAGGAAAACATCTTTGCGGACAAGAAGTATGAAATTGTTCCCCAGGGGATTAAAGTCCGCATGTATCAGGGTTATACGGACCTTTTCATGCAAATTTCGAAAAATAATGAATACACCCATGTGCCTGATTGGTATTATAAAATTGAATACCAGGAGGAGATGGACAGGGGATACGAGTGCCAGGAGGATCTGTACATCCCCGGCTTCTTTGAGTTTGACATTAAAAAGGGAGAAAGTGTAATTTTTGCAGCAGGAACGAGGGAACTCAACCCTGCCTCCATGAAACGCACCTTCAATGCGGAATTGGCAAAAAGAACACCCCGCAATAAATTTGAAAACTGCCTCCAAAATGCCGCCCAGCAATTCATTGTGAAGAAGGGGAAAAATACAGAGGTCCTGGCCGGGTTTCCATGGTTTGGCCGATCGGGGAGAAGTACATTTGTTTCCCTGCCAGGCCTGACGCTGGTTAACGCCGACACAGCCACCTGCAAGGCTGTGATCGACACCATGGTCAGTGAGATGAAAGGGCCGCTGTTCCCAAATTATGGAAGCGGACACAGTACGACCTACAATTCTGCAGATACCTCACTGTGGTTTTTCTGGACTTTGCAGCAATATGCAGCGTTTACAGGTGATAAGAAAGAAATCTGGGCGACCTACGGGAAAAAGATGAAAATCATCCTTGACGGATACAGGGAGGGCACTGAGTTTAATATTCATATGGATTCCGATGGATTGATCTATGCAGGTTTGCCGGGAATGGCCCTGACCTGGATGGATGCCTACGCCTATGGGAAGCCCGTAACTCCAAGAATTGGTAAGACCGTAGAGATAAATGCCTTGTGGTACAATGCGATTTGTTTCAGTATGGAGCTTGCCAAACTTGACGGGGATAAGGCTTTTTGTAAAAGATGGGAACCCTTTGCCAAGCAGATTCCTGAATCCTTCATGGACAAGTTCTGGAGTCCTGAAAAACATTACCTGGCCGATTACATTGATGGTGAATACAAGGATTGGGCCGTCAGACCCAATATGGTCATTGCAGCCTCCCTGCCATTCAGTCCTGTTAAAGAGGACATCAGGAAGGAGGTGTTGAGCCGTGTTAAACAGGAACTGCTTACCCCACGCGGTCTTCGCACCCTGAGCCCTAAAAGCCCGGTGTACAAAGGATCCTATCTCGGGAATCCTTCTGAGCGCGAAGCCGCTTATCACCAGGGAACAGTATCGCCATGGTTACTGGGACATTTTGTTGAAGGATACCTGGCAATTCACGGGAAGAGCGGATTATCGCTTATCCGGTCAATTTATGCCGGATTTGAATCCGTGATGACGGAGCATGGCATCGGAACGATCTCCGAAATATATGATGGAGATCCACCGCATACAGCGAGGGGAGCCATTTCACAGGCTTCTTCTGTTGCTGAATTGCTTCGCATGGGTTTTCTGATGAAACAATATAGCTAATTCCATGGATGGAGTGAGATGAAAATCGTAAATCGTACATTGTAAATCAAAAATTGAAATGCGTGTTTTAATGTTTGGGTGGGAATTTCCCCCACATATCACCGGAGGATTAGGAACTGCATGTTTCGGGCTAACAAAAGGCCTGGTCAAGCAAGGTGTGGAAGTTATTTTCGTTGTCCCCAAAGCCTATGGAGATGAAACCAAGGATGGATTTCGACTGGTGAATGCCAGTGATGTTACCCTTGATTTTACCCAGCAATGGACAAAAGAGCATCTTGAAATGATCCAGTTCATGGAAATTGGCTCCAACCTTGTTCCCTATCTCGATCCCGAAGAGTTTGAGAATGTAGTGAACAAAAGGGTGCTAACTGAAAAACAGGATATTCAATCCGTGTTTTCCAGACAGTATTCCTTTTCGGGCCGATATGGCCCCAATCTCATGCAGGAGGTATCGAGGTATGCACTGGTCGCTTCTTCGATCGCTTCCAACAATACGTTCGATGTGATCCATGCCCATGACTGGCTTACCTATCCCGCCGGCATTGCTGCCAAAAAGATCTCGGGAAAACCATTGGTTGTTCACGTTCATGCCACTGAGTTTGACCGTTCAGGCGAACATGTCAACCAGCCTGTTTATGACATTGAACGGCAGGGAATGACCGAAGCTGACCTGGTTATAACTGTGAGTAACCTCACACGGCAGATCGTGATTGAAAAATATGGCATTGAGCCGGAGAAGGTGATCACGGTTCATAATGCAGTTGAACCTGTTGACCGGCCGGATCTGGTGGGCGTTACAAAGCATGTCAGGGAGAAGGTAGTTACCTTCCTCGGACGCGTAACCTATCAGAAAGGACCCGATTATTTTGTTGAGGCAGCTCACAAAGTTTTACAGCGTGATTCCAACGTGCGTTTTGTCATGGCAGGTTCGGGTGATTTGCTGAACCGCATGATCCGTCGTGTGGCCAAACTGAAAATCGCCACCAAGTTCCATTTCACCGGATTTCTTGCCGGCCCTGAAGTGGATACCATGTTTGCGATGAGTGATGTTTACGTGATGCCTTCTGTTTCTGAGCCTTTCGGAATTTCTCCGCTTGAAGCCATGCGGTCCAATGTTCCCGTTGTCATCTCCAAACAATCGGGGGTTGCCGAAGTGTTGCAACATGCCCTGAAGGTGGATTTTTGGGACATTGATGCACTGGCAGATGCCATTTATGGTATTCTCCATTATGAAGGCCTAAGTAAAATGTTTATCCGTTACGGCAAAACTGAAGTCGATAACCTTATCTGGGAAAATGCCGCCCTGAATATTTTAGAAGTATATAACAAAGCTGTTTATAAATGATCATATGAGATCCATCTGCCTTTATTTTCAAGTCCATCAGCCATTCCGCCTTCGGACTTACCGGTTTTTCAATATCGGAAGTGATCATCATTATTATGATGATTATCAGAATCGACATATTATTCGAAGGGTTGCAGAAAAATCATACCTTCCGGCCAATCACCTTATGTTGAGTCTTATCAAGGAATTTGGGACAGCTTTTAAGGTAAGCTATGCCATTTCCGGAACTGCCCTGGAACAGCTGCAAACCTATGTGCCGGATGTGATTAAAAGTTTCCGGCAACTGGCTGATACGGGGCAGGTTGAATTTATTGCCGAGACCTATGCTCATTCATTGGCTTCGCTCGGAAATAAAGATGAATTTGTTCGTCAGGTTGAAATGCATGCATCCAAAATTGAAGAATTGTTTGGAAAACGGCCTACGACTTTCCGCAATACCGAGTTGATTTATTCAGATACGATTGGTGAGATGGTCGCCGATATGGGATTCCATACCATGCTTACTGAGGGTGCCAAACATGTGCTCGGCTGGAAGAGTCCCAACTACATGTATTGCAATAATATCAATCCAAAGTTGAAAGTCCTGTTGCGGAATTTTCGGATGAGTGACGATCTGACCTTCCGGTTCTCAAATCAGGATTGGTCGGAATGGCCATTGACAACAGAGAAATTCGTGAAATGGCTGAATAAAATTGAAAAGAAGGAGGAGGTCGTCAATTTATTTCTTGATTATGAGACTATCGGAGAACATCAATGGAAAGAGACCGGTATATTTGATTTCTTCAAGCACCTGCCGGCAACCGTATTCTCCAATTCAAACTTTAACTTTAGTACCCCTGAGCGTCTGTATCAGCAGCTTCAGCCTGTTGCAGCCATTTCTGTCCCTCATCCCATCTCCTGGGCTGACGAGGAACGCGACCTGACTGCCTGGCTGGGCAATGAACTTCAGGACGAAGCCTTTGGGAAATTATACTCATATCAAGGCAAGGTTAAACAGTGCACTGATCAGGAGATTCACCGGGACTGGATTTACCTTCAAACCAGTAACCATTTTTACTATATGTGTACGAAATGGTTCTCATCCGGGGAGGTTCATAAATACTTCAACCCATACGGTTCACCCTATGAGGCATTTATCAATTATATGAATGTTCTCTCCGATTTTATGATCAGGGTGGATGATTGTTTAAGCAATCAGATTTCTGAAAAGGCGGCTGCAGTTAAACCAGCTTCGTCAAAAGCAGTTAAAACTCCCGCAAAAACAAAATCTTCACCGGCAAAGGCAGTGAAAACGACGATAAAGAAAAAGGCCAAAGCCACAAATGTTATAAAAAAAGCAAAATAAAATATGCCATTAAAGGATAAACCACGGATAATCCCGGATTACCTATTTGAAACAAGCTGGGAAGTTTGTAACAAAGTTGGAGGGATATACACTGCAATTGCCACAAAGGCCCGGATACTGACCGAAGAGTACAAGGATAATTACATTCTCATAGGACCCGATGTTTGGAAGGAAACCCACCAGAATCCGGAATTTATTGAGGATAAATTTTTATATAAATCGTGGCGTGAAACTGCAGAATCTGAAGGATTGCACTTTAAACTCGGAAGATGGAACATTCCAGGGAAACCGGTGGTGATCCTGGTTGATTTTACCCAGTACTTTTCCGAGAAGGATATGATTTTCGCACACTTCTGGGAACGATATAAACTTGATTCACTCAGCGGCGACTGGGATTATATTGAACCGGCTTTTTTCGGCTATGCTGCAGGGAAGATCATCGACAGTTTTTACAACTTCAATCTGTCACATCACGATAAAATTATCGCCCAGTTCCATGAATGGATGACAGGCACCGGTATTCTTTATCTGAAGGAACACATCCCGCAGGTTGGGACAGTGTTTACGGCCCACGCAACTGTGGTAGGACGGACGATTGCCGCCAACGGACTGCCGTTGTATAAAAATTTAGAGAACTACAGCGCTGAAGCCATTGCCAAACAATTTGGAGTGATGGCCAAGTTTTCCTTGGAGAAATTGTCTGCACATGAGGCGGACTATTTCACCACGCAAAGTCAAAGTATCAACAACGAATGTCGTCACTTTCTTGAAAAAGAGGCTGATCTGCTGACCCCCAACGGATTTGATGATTCATGGGTGCCGGTTAAGGAGAACTATCTTGAAAAACGAGGCCGGTCCCGCAGCAAACTGCTGGAAGTTGCCACCGCTCTTACCGGAGAAGAATTCTCGGTGGATACCATTCTTATCCTCACCAGTGGCAGGTATGAAATGCGCAACAAAGGTTTTGATGTTTTCATTGACTCCCTTGGTTTGCTGAACAAACAATCAAAACTACCTGAGAAAGTGATTGCCTTCCTCGCAGTTCCTTCGGGACAGAGTATCCCCCGAAAAGATATTCTTGACCGAATGAATCATAAGGAAGCTGGTCAGTTGAGAAAGGAAGATTACTGTACCCATGGATTGATTGAGCCTGAGAATGACCTGATTCTGAAAAGAATTAAAGCAAATGGCCTGTTAAACAGGCCGGCTGATAGCGTAAAAATTGTATACATCCCCACTTATCTGAATGGATCAGATGGGATCTTCAACCTGAATTATTATGATTTGCTGATAGGTTTTGACGGCACCGTATTTCCTTCCTATTACGACCCATGGGGCTATTCTTCACTGGAGAGCCTTGCCTTTCATATTCCTTCCATTACCACATCCCTGACTGGTTTTGGACAATGGATTAAATCACTGTTCCCGACTGTAAAAGATTGCACGGCAGTAATCGACCGGAATGATGATAATGACAGCGAAGTCGCCGAGAGCATATCAAAACACATATTCAGTTGTGCCTCAAAGTCAGTGAAAGACATTATTAAGGCCAGGATCAAAGCGTACGAGATATCAAGGTCAGCTTTATGGAAAAACCTCATCATCAATTATGATGAAGCATATTCAGAAACTCTTGAAGAAACTGCGCTGAGAGCCGACCTGTATGCCGGAAAGCAGCCTCATTTGTTTTCTGCCTCCCTGAAATGTGCTGTAAATGCAAAACCTGACTGGAAAAAGGTTCTCATCCAGCAGCGTCTTCCCGAAAACCTTGCCAGTATTGAACGCCTTGCAAAAAACCTGTGGTGGTCCTGGAATTACCAGGGATCAGAATTGTTTGAAATGATCAATAAGGATCGCTGGTATGAATTAAAATTTAACCCGATAGCCCTCATTGAATCGTTATCATTCAATGAACTGCAGGATCTGAGTGCAAATGAGAAATTTGTAAATAAGCTCGTTAAAGTTACTGCCAACTTTGACTCATACATGGCGAAAGCGGCCGAAAAGCCTAAGGATATGGTAGGCTATTTCAGTATGGAATATGGGTTGCATGATACCATTAAGATCTTTTCAGGTGGATTGGGTATGCTGGCAGGTGATTACCTGAAAGAGGCCAGCGATTCAAATTATAACATCGTTGGTGTGGGACTGCTTTACAGGTATGGATATTTTACACAGAGCCTGTCAATTTTTGGCGACCAGATCGCAACATACACACCTCAGAAATTCACCCATTTACCTTTGATTCCCATTCGGGATGATAAGGGAAACTGGTTGAAGATCACCTTTGCCTTGCCTGGCCGTATGATGTACGCAAAAATATGGCGGTGTGATGTAGGCAGGGTCCCCTTATATCTGTTGGATACAGACATTGAGGAAAACGAAGAAGCTGACCGCAGCATTACCCACCAGTTGTACGGCGGAGATCTTGAAAACCGGCTGCGCCAGGAAATACTTCTTGGGATTGGTGGCATCAGGATGCTTGACGCAATTGGCATACACCCTGACGTTTATCACAGCAACGAGGGACATTCCGCATTTATCGGACTGGAAAGGTTGAGGAAATTTATCCAGAATGAGAAGCTCACATTTTCGCAGGCTATTGAAATGGTGCGGTGTTCCACCTTATTTACAACACATACGCCTGTTCCCGCCGGTCATGATACATTCCCTGAAGATCTTTTGCGCCGCTACTTGTCGCATTACCCCGATTACCTGAGTCTCAAATGGGAACAGTTTATGAATCTTGGGCGCATGGTGGATTTCGATGTCAATGAAAAATTCTCCATGAGTGTTCTGGCCGCAAAATTGTCACAGGAAATTAACGGTGTCAGCCGGATTCATGGAAGGGTTACAAGGGAGATGTTTGTAAAGCTTTACCATGGATATTATCCTGAGGAGTTGCATATCGGTTATGTTACCAATGGGGTTCACCTTCCAACCTGGACTGCCAAATCTTGGCAGCAGATCTATGATAAAGAGTTTGGCGATGGCTTCTTTGAAGATCAGTCAAATCCGCATTATTGGAAAAAAATCCACAACGTGGATGATGAAACCATCTGGAAAACCAAATTGAAACAAAAGGATCAGATGACTGAATTCCTTTTGCAACACCTGTATGCCGATATGACCCGTCGCCATGAGAACCCGAAACTGATGTTCAAGATGAGGGAGGCGGCAAACCCAAAGGCGCTTACCATTGGGTTTGCCAGGAGATTCGCAACCTATAAAAGAGCCCATCTGCTTTTTAGCAATCTTGATCGTTTGTCGCGCATCATAAACAATAAGGAACGGCCGGTTCAGTTCATGTTTGCCGGTAAAGCCCACCCCAATGATAAAGCCGGGCAGGACCTGATCAAACGAATCTATGAAATTTCCCATGTCCCTGAATTTGTCGGGAAAATCTTCTTTCTTGAGAACTACGACATGGAACTTGCCAAATATCTGATCAAGGGAGTAGATATCTGGTTAAATACACCGACAAGACCATTGGAAGCCTCAGGCACCAGCGGCGAAAAAGCCGTTATGAATGGGGTGGTGAATTTCAGTGTTCTTGACGGTTGGTGGGCTGAAGGCTACCGGCCAAATGCCGGCTGGGCGCTCCAGGAGGAATCAACCTACGATAACCATCAGTTCCAGGATGAATTGGATGCGGAGACCATCTATTCCATTCTTGAGGAGGAGATAGTTCCAATCTATTACGACCTCAATGAAAAGAATGTTCCGGTAAAATGGGTTTCCTATATCAAAAACACCATTTCAGAAATTGCTCCCCATTTTACCATGAAACGGCAACTCGATGATTATATCCGCCAATATTACAATCCCCTGTTCAAGCGTTCCCATATCATGGCAGGTAAAAATTACGAAATGGCCAGGCATATTGCGAGCTGGAAACGTAAAGTAATGCGCGGGTGGGAGAGTATTGAGGTTGTTTCGGTGAAAATTCCGGATTCCAACCAGAAACCGCTTTCACTTGGAGAATCATTCAAGGCTGAAATCATCCTTGACCTGAATGAGTTATCAGGAACCGACATTGGAATCGAAGTACTCTTTGGACGAAAGATCAATGACGAAGTGAAAGAGCCAAGTTTCAAGGAGGAGATGACCCTGATGAGATCCGAAAAAAATATTGTTTCGTTTGCTTGTGATATCCCAATTAACCAGGCCGGAGTCTACGATTTCGTTTTCAGGATGTTCCCTAAAAGCCCATTGTTGCCCCATCGACAGGATTTTAACCTCGTTACCTGGATTTAGGTTCTTAGACGCGATTTTCAGATATTTTTATCTTTGCAAAAATTTAATTGAACGACATGAAATTACTCGAAGGAAAAACAGCATTGATTACCGGCGCGAACCGTGGGATAGGAAAATCTATTGCCCTGAAATTTGCTGCAAATGGTGCCAATATTGCCTTTTCAGATATTCAATATAATGATGACTCCAGGCAGCTGGAGCAGGAACTGCAGGCGTTTGGCATAAAGGCCAAAGGCTACGGATCTGATGCAAGCTCATTTCCCGACAGCGAACAGCTCATTAACCAGATCATAGAGGATTTCGGGACCATTGACATATTGGTTAACAATGCCGGAATAACACGCGATAACCTGTTACTCCGCATGACTGAACAGGATTGGGACCGGGTGATCACCGTGAATTTAAAGTCGGTTTTCAACCTTACCAAAGCAATCCAGAAAGTGATGATCAAACAACGATTTGGCTCCATCGTCAACATGAGCTCAGTTGTTGGCGTAGAAGGGAATAGCGGCCAGTCAAACTATTCAGCATCGAAGGCTGGGATCATTGGTTTTACCAAATCAATTGCCCAGGAATTGGGATCACGGAACATCCGGTGCAATGCCATAGCTCCAGGCTATATTGAAACCGAAATGACTGCAAAATTACCACAGGAATTTCGCGATAAATGGATCCAGGATATTCCGATGAAACGCGCCGGAACTCCCGACGATGTTGCCAATCTTGCACTGTTTCTTGCATCTGATCTGAGTTCCTATGTTACAGGACAGGCCATCACAGTTTGTGGCGGCTTGCATACCTGATTAATCCAAAAGTTTTGGGACTGATTACTGAATACCCTTCAGGATTCATTTTCGCGTGTCTCTTTCTTGGAGGTGTCTACTCTTTTATCCTCTATTACCGGGATTTAAAGAGCGGACCACAGACAGCTGTCCTATGGAGCATGGTGGTGTTGCGTTTTTTATCAGTTTCGATAATTTCATTTCTTGTCCTTTCCCCATTGATCAGGCAATCAGAAAAACTGATTCAAAAACCCATTGTCGTTATCGGGGTTGATAACTCAAGGTCAGTTATCCTTGCAGGAGATTCGGCCTATTATAAGTCAACTTTCCCTTCAGAAATAAACAAGCTGGCACATCAATTGGGAAAAAAATGCGAGGTAAGGATTTATTCTCTGGGCGAGCATCTTAAAAATGGATTTGATGCCTCCTATGCAGATGTTTATACGGATATTTCTGCTTTTTTCAATGAGGTGACCACGCGTTATTCCAATCGCAATGCCGCTGCAGTAATCCTTGCCTCCGACGGGATCTATAATAAAGGGACCGACCCTTTTTATGCAGCCCAGAAAATACCCTTTCCTGTTTATACTATCGCTTTAGGGGATACCAATCTGAAGAAGGATATCAATATCCATCAAATCCTGGTGAATAAAACGGTTTTCAAAGGTGATAAATTCCCTGTAGAAATCACCGTAGAGATGAATAAATGTAACGGTTTAAATTCAAGGCTTACGCTTTCAAGGGGAAACAGGATAATGGAATCCAGGGATGTAAAGGCGACCAGCAACCGTTTTCTTCAGAAAGTTACCTTCCTGATTGATGCCGGTGAAACAGGCATGATAAAATATTCGCTCAGGCTCAGTGACCTTGAAGGCGAGGCAGATGGTCAGAATAACAGGATGGATTTTTTTGTTGACGTGACTGATACGCGGCAGAAGGTGGCAGTGATATTTGATGCCCCCCATCCTGATATTGGTGCTATATTAAAGGCGGTTGAAGGCTCTTTACATTTCGAAACCGACCTGATCCGCTCAGATTCCCTTCCAAAAAACTTTGATAAATATGATCTGGCGATCCTGAACCAGCTGCCTTCCGTTGTTAATATGGTTGATCTCACCTCCTTGTTGAAATCCAGGACATCCTTGCTTTTTATCATTGGATCACAGACAGATTTGAATGCTTTTAACCATCTTAAAATCGGTTTGGTGATCAATTCTGCAAAAAGCATTATTTCCGAGTCACAACCAGTACTCAACAAAAGCTTTTCATTGTTTGAACTCCCAAAAGCCGATGATGAAATTTTCGCCGGATCCCCGCCGCTGCAGTCTCCCTTTGGCCAGTACCAATACAGCCCTTTGACGGATATCCTGTTTTATCAGAAAATCGGTACGATCGAATCTCAATTGCCCCTGGTGATGTTCACCAGGTTATCAGAAAAGAAAATCGGGATCATTGCCGGCGAAAACATATGGCGTTGGAGGGTGGATGATTATATCAGGGCATCCAGCCATGAGGCCTTCGATCTGTTAATTGATAAAATGGTGAAGTATCTTTCAACCAAGGATGATAAATCGTTTTTCAGGATTCATATGAAAAGCAAGATTTCTGAAAATGATCCTGTAGAAATGGATGCCGAATTATTTAATGCAACATATGAACTCATCAACGGTCCAGAGGTAAACATGACCATCACTGATGAATCCGGAAAGGCATACCCCTTCCTCTTCAATAAAACCCTGAAATCATATTATCTGAATGCCGGTCTTTTCCCTGTCGGAGAGTATTCCTATAAGGCCACGACGACGGTAGGCCCCAAACTCTATCAGAAAAAGGGTAAGTTTTATATTGAACGGATCAACATTGAGAGTGTTAATCTTGTCGCCGATCAACATGAACTGTTCAGGATTGCTACAGCACATGACGGAGAGATGATTGGAAGGGACAGCATCAGCATTTTAGCTGATAAAATCATTGCAAGGCAGGATATCAGAAGCGTATCCATCAATCAGAACCGAATGACAGATTTAATTGGAAATCCATGGCTCTTCGCTGTAATCCTGGCACTTTTAACAGCAGAATGGATTGTCAGGAAACGGGAAGGTAAATAGCCCTGTGGGGATCCAATCCTACAAATCTCTTTTTAGTAAAATCCGGTAAACGACCCCGATCATCAGTGCGGAATAAAGCAGGGGAATGCAGCAGGCCCATAAACTCACCGAGTCCTGCAAATTTAACCCCATGACCTGTTTAAGCACTGGAATGGCCGGGTACTCCGTTACACGGAGGACTGTATTGACAGGCAGATAGGTGGAAATATTATTTTCAAATACAATGGGGCTTTTCAGAAAATAATAAAGAATTGGCTCTGCAATGAATACGTACAAGGTGAAAAGCGCAATGGAAAGACCTGTATTCCTGAAAAGAAATCCGAAAAAGAGGGCGAAAATCTGAAAGGAAAGGATGCTGACGAAAAATCCCAGCATGAAGGTCGATTTTTCCAGTATCATAGCCAGGGAAATATCCGATGTGTTAGAAAGTCCGAGGATCAGGGTCCCGATGCAAAGTAAAACAGTCATGACGACCGAAATGAGCAGGATCAGCAATAACTTCGATGCAAGAAATTCGGCTTTGCTCATTCCATTGATCATATTCTGACGGATAGTCTTAAAGGTATACTCATTGGTGATCAAAATGATCATCACCATAGCAGGAAAGATAAGAACATACCGGATGGAGGCGAAAAATGCAATGTTCTGCCAGACCCACGGGAAAAAATAGATGACGACATGTGGAATGGGGATGGGAAGGTGTTTGTTGGTATTGTCGACCATGTTGTTGATCATGAACTCAGCCATGGCAATACCAGCCGAAAGAAAAATAAAATACAGACCGATCAGGATCCAGAATATTTTATAAGTCAGGATTTTCTTGAATTCAATTTTTAAAAGCTTTGTCATTTGTTATCATCTAATAGTTCAAGGAAATGTTGTTCAAGGCTGCGTTTCCGTTCGGTTAAATGCCTCAGGATGATGCCATTTTTAAAGAATAATTCATTCAACTCTTCAGCCTTGACGGGGTCTTTGAAATAAACGAGAATGTAGTCCTTTTCTTCGGTAAGGGATTGAAAAGCAGGATGCTGAGTAATAGCCTTTTTCAATGCGTCGTGTTTCAGGGAGGACAGCTCAAAGGAGTCTGAAACAGCAAGCACTTCGCTTACCTTCCCGTCAAAAAGTTTTTTGCCTTTATCGAGGACAGCTACATGGCTGCAAATTTTCTGGACTTCATCCAGAAGGTGAGATGCCATGATAATGGTGGTTCCCAGGCCTGCAACCGATAAAATAAGTTCACGGATCTGAGCAATACCCTGGGGGTCGAGTCCATTGGTCGGTTCGTCGAGGATGAGCACATCAGGATTACCGAGTAGGGCAGAGGCAATGGCGAGCCGTTGTTTCATCCCGAAGGAAAAGGTCTTGAACCGGGTGTTTCTTCGCTCGAAAAGACCTGTAAGGTTAAGAACCCGGTCGATGTCTTCATAACCGAAATCCTTAATATCGGCAACAATCTTCAGGTTGTTTACCGGACTTAGATAGGGGAAAAAATTAGGGCTTTCAATCACGCTTCCAATGCGCTTCCGGGTTTCTTTGGAAGGCTCCTGGCCAAACCATTGAAAATCACCCTTGTTTGCTTTGATCAGTTCAAGGATCACACTCAGTGTGGTTGTTTTTCCACTTCCGTTGGGACCGAGAATACCAAAAATCTGACCTCTTTTTACTTCCAGGGAAAGATCATTGACAGCCTGGATTTTTCCATATCGTTTTGAGATATTGTTGACAGACAGAATAGTTTCCAAAATCAAATAGATGAGGTGGGTGAAATCGATTAAACTTGGACGCGAATTTAACTTAATTGTTACAAAAACGTAAATAGCGGATATCTATTATGTAATTAATGAAACAAGAGAAAGATAACAGATTTTTTCTGGATTTCAGGTCTGGATTTTCTCCATGATGCGATTGATTTCGACTCGATTTGTTCGTCTGTTCCTGTAACCCCGACGGCAATGCATAACATGGTATCTTCACGGCAAACTGATATGATGGAATCAAAAAGCTGAAGGTTCCGGTAGGGTGTTTCAATAAAAATCTGGGTCTGATCTTTTTCACTGACTGTGCGTTCCAATTCCCTGATCTTTTTTACACGGAGCATTTTGTCGGCGGGAAGATATCCAAGGAAGCAGAAATTCTGACCATTGAAGCCTGAGGCCATCAAAGCAAGCAGGATGGAAGACGGTCCGGTCAGGGGCACAACCCGGATGCCAAGGTTGTGGGCCGCCTTCACGATCCGGGAACCGGGATCTGCAACACAGGGAGCGCCTGCCTCAGACAGCAACCCGATATCATGACCCTGCAGGGTGCAAGCCAGATTCGTTTCAAAATCCATATCCTCCGAATGTTCATTGTGGACGATAAAGGTCAACTCATCAATGGATTTTTGAATTCCCGCCTTGATGAGGAAACGCCTTGCTGTCCTTAGCTCCTCCACGATGAAGTATTCCAGCCTTCGGATGATTGCCAGGGTCCCTTCAGGGATTACCGAGGTAACTTCGCCATCCGACACAGGGGTCGGAATCAGATATAAAACACCTTTATTCATGCTTCAGCCAGGGTAAATCCTCCAAATCTACATTCCCTCCCGATATGATGAGGCCAGTTCTTTTTCCGGCTACATCTATCTTTCCCTCCATAATTGCTGCAAAAGGAACCGCTGAGGATGGTTCAATGACGATTTTCATCCGTTCCCATAAAAAACGCATCGCCTTGATAATGCTTGATTCGCTGACGGTAACGATGGATTGCACGTGTTGCAGAATGATGGGAAACGTAACTGACCCCAATGAGGTTCGTAATCCGTCAGCAATGGTATCAGGGTGAAGGGATGGGATAATCTGCTTCCTGGTAAATGACAGAAATGCATCATTGGCCTGTTCCGGCTCGGCGGCGATCACACTGGTCAATGGACTGAAATAATGGATAGCCAGGGAAGTTCCGCTGAGTAACCCGCCGCCGCCTACTGGAGCAATAACAATATCCAGGTTTTTCACCTCCTCAATCAGTTCAAGTGCAGCAGTGGCCTGTCCGGCAATGATCCGTTCATCGTTATAAGGATGGATCTCAGTTGCACCTGTTTTCAGGATGACTTCTCCAAGGGTAGTTTCCCTCGACTCCAGGGTAGGGGTGCAAAAAGTTATTATCCCCCCATATTCCTTTACAGCATTCACCTTTATTTTAGAGGAATTGCTGGGCATGACAATGAATGCTTTCGAATTGACAAGAGAAGCAGCCCATGACAGGGCCTGTGCATGATTACCTGATGAATGGGTGGCTACACCATGAACCAGCTTTTCTTTATCCAGTGAAAGTACTGCATTGGTGGCACCTCTTGCCTTGAATGCCCCGATCTTCTGGAAATTCTCACATTTCAGGTAAATCTCGCTGTTGAAAAGGCGGTTTATGGTATGTGAGGTTAGGACTGGAGTCCTGTTAACGTAAGGAGATATCCGCGCAGCGGCTTCGCGAATGGTGCCAGGTTGGATATTTGACACGGTTTTCATCATTTATGAGGTTGATTGACCAGGTTGAGGGTTATCTGCGTACATGCATCCTCCAGCTGGATATACACCCTTTCAAATGCCTTCATGTCGTGGTACCAGGGATCCTGAACTCCTCTGTTTTGACCGGGCGATAATACATTCAGCAAATAATCGACCTTTTCAACATCGGCGTCATTACGTGCCAGGCGGATGATGTTGTTATAATGGGAGGAATCCATTGCATAAATATAGTCAAACCGGTCGAAATCCTTCATGGTGAACAACCGGGCCCTGTGTGATGAAATGTCAATACCCCTTTCCTTGGCAACCTCCTGGGCACGCGAATCGGGTGCGTCGCCGACATGAAATGATTCAAAGCCGCAGGAATCAACTTCTGCCTGAAAATGGAGGTGTTTTAATTTATCCTTGAGAATACCCTCTGCCATCGGAGACCTGCAGATGTTACCTGTGCAAACGAAAAGGATATTTACCAAGGTGGTGGCTTGTACTGTTACAGTTTTATCCGTTTGTCCAACTCTTCAACAAACTGCCGGAATTGTTTATCGGTCTCAACCAGGTTGTTGACGGTACGGCATGCATGCAGGACCGTAGCGTGATCTTTATTGCCGCAATGAAGGCCAATGCTGGCCAGGGATGACTTTGTGTGTTTTTTAGAAAAATACATCGATAACTGCCTTGCCTGTACGATCTCCCTCTTCCTGGTTTTCGAATGGATCATCTCTACCGGAATATTGAAATAGTCACAAACGACTTTCTGGATATAATCGATGGAAATTTCGCGCGAGGTATTTTTGACAAACTTGTCAATCATCTGTTTGGCAAGTTCAAGCGTAATGGTCTTCTTATTTAAGGAAGATTGGGCCAGCAATGAAATTAACGCTCCTTCAAGCTCCCTGATGTTTGTATTAATATTGTAGGCAAGATATTCAACCACTTCAGGTGGAATCTGAATTCCATCGTTGTACAGTTTTTTATGAAGTATGGCGATCCTGGTTTCAAGGTCCGGCACTTGCAGATCAGCTGATAATCCCCATTTAAAACGCGAAAGAAGGCGAGGCTCAATGCCCTTCATCTCTACAGGTGGTTTATCGGAGGTCAGGATGATCTGGTTACTCTTTTGATGCAGGTGATTGAAAATATGAAAAAACAGGTCCTGGGTTTTCTCCTTTCCCGAAAGATTATGAATGTCATCCAGGATCAGGACATCAATCATCTGGTAAAAATGAATGAAATCATTTTGATTGTTATTCCTGACGGAATCGATATACTGGCTGGTGAACTGATCTGTTGTAACATAAAGGACGGTTTTATCAGGGAAATTATTTTTAACCTGAAGACCGATCGCATGGGAAAGATGGGTTTTTCCCAAACCCGTGTGGCTGTATATGAGCAAAGGGTTGAACGCAGTTTTTCCTGGATTGCTTGCAACGGCAAAACCAGCAGAACGTGCGAGCCTGTTGCAGTCGCCTTCGATAAAATTATCGAAGGAATAACTCTCAATTAATTGAGAATTGACCTTGATCTTTTTCAGCCCGGGAATGATAAAAGGATTTGGAATTTCCTTTGATGTACCTTTATTTAAATCGATGGGCATAGAAACAGGCGGGTTTAATGTTGCTTTTTTCTCCCCTGTGGGAACTTTGATTGTGTAAGGTCCGGGATCCGTATCTGTGTTGTCGACAATGATGCTGTATTCCAGTCTTCCGTCGGTTCCTAATTCCTTTTTTATGGTTTTCTTAAGCAAACCAATATAATGCTCTTCAAGCCATTCATAAAAGAACTGGCTCGGAACCTGAATGGTTAAAACCTGATCTTTCAATCGGACCGCATTAATAGGGAGAAACCAGGTTTTAAAACTTTGGTAGTTGATGTTATCTTTTATGACTTTAAGGCAATTTTCCCAAACTTCAATTGCATTTTTTTCCATTAATACGATTACCTTGGAAGAGTAAAAACTAATTTATTTTATATTATTTTGGATGTCAGGCTTTTAAAATCAGTACAAGATAAAATACCCGCATCTCAAATTAGGCACTATTTAATTAACAAATTTTGAAAAAAAAAGTTTAAAAAAAAAATATATTATCCTTGTTTTATTAAAAAAAAGTTTCTAAAAAATGTAGTGTCATTCATTGTTAAATCTAATTAAAATGAGGTATTAAACATGGCGTCAATAAATTGAGATTGACAAAGTGACCAGCCAATTATATTATTTAGAAAGACAATAAATTACATGGTACTTATGTTTCAATTAGTTAGAAAAATTAACTATCTCCATATTTACATACCTTATTCTTTTTATACGGCTTTCAAGACCCATTAAGTGACTTTTCCTTATTAAAAAAGTGAGGGTGCACCCCAGCTCGGTCGTTTGCCTGATGATTTTCACCCCTTCCTCCTTCAATATTTTCATGATTTCATTCATGCTGATATATTCAAAGGAGACCTTGACCTGAGTATATAGAATCTTCTCTACAATTTCCGCATTGTCCAGTGCTTCACGGGTTGAAGTTTTATAGGCATGGATTAGTCCGGGTATTCCGAGTTTTGTTCCGCCGAAATATCGTATCACAACGACCAGAACATCGGAGAGTCCAGTCGATAGGATCTGACCGTAAATTGGTTTCCCTGCCGATCCGGCAGGCTCTCCATCATCATTCATACGGTAATGGGGGTTTTGAAGTCCCAGACGGTATGCATAACAATGATGGTTTGCGTCGAAGTATTCTTTTTTAAGGTCGTCCAGTTTTATTTTGATCTCCTCCTCCGACGAAACAGGCATGGCAATGGCCATGAATTTACTTGCTTTTTCTCTGTAAATTCCCCGGGATTCTTTTGCAATAGACAGAAAGGAGTCACTTGAAGGTTCCATTGCTGCGAAGTTACTTTTATTTTTACTTTTATAAAATGGAAATGAAACGGAATTCAGTAAAAAATCTGATAGAGGATTTTAAGGATAAACTTGCAATTCATTACCCCGTTCACGAGATCATGAACATCCTGTACCTGTTGTTCGAGGAGATCATGGAATGGCCTAAAACCAGGGTACACCTCTCATATGATGCAGAAATTCCTGAAAAGGAATGGCATGCGTTTTACCAATTTCTGAACGGATTGGCTGGTGGCAGGCCTATACAATATTTAATGGGTTGGACCCAATTTGACGGATGCAGGATTAAGGTGAATTCCAGTGTCTTGATTCCCAGGCCTGAAACGGAGGAGTTGTGCTCAGTGATTAAATCAGACCTCAGTCATCATACCTCCTCATCTTTTTCAATTCTGGATATTGGAACCGGTTCCGGATGTATTCCGATCTCCCTGAAAAAATTCTTTCTCAATGCAGCCATCACCGGGATTGATGTATCCAAAGCTGCCATTGACCTGGCTATTCTGAATGCCAAGGAGAACCATTGCAAAATTGAATTTCGACAATCGGATATTTTCAATGACAAGGATTGTTTTCAACTGGGATTGTTTGATTTAATCGTGAGTAATCCTCCTTATGTACTTGAAAGGGAAAAACAATCCATGCACAGGAATGTGATTGATTTTGAACCTCATAACGCATTGTTTGTCCCCGACACTGACCCCTTGCTGTTTTATCGGGCCATTGCAGGATTCAGTCAAAGCCATCTCGCGCAAAACGGCTCACTTTATCTGGAGATTAACGAGCAATTTGGTATGGAAACATCCCGGATGGTTCAATCATTTGGTTTTGAAAAAGTGGAAGTATTGAGTGACATCCATGGGAAGAACCGTTTCGTCAGGGCTTCTTCAGCAATTCACTGACCTCTTTGGTTGATAGAAAGATATCCGTTGTTCCGAAGGAATAAGGGGCAATTTCATATTGATTATAGAAAAAACCTATTCCATTGGCATTCATATAAAAGTTAGTATTTTGTTTGATTTCATTCACGAAATAACCAGATTCGGTAAGTTGACCCGATTCCGGGATATTGACCATTTGATGCAGTTTGCTGGTCAGCAGCCTGGACAGTTCGGATTCATATCCTGATATGAAAATGTCTTCAGGTAAAAGCACCTTACCCCTGTTCAGATCGATGGTACAATAAAACTGAGTTTGTAGTCCATGTGCCCCTCCGGTATAGGAATAGGAGAGGGTGTAAAAAGTGACTTTCCCGTTTTCATTGCTGATTAAATGGGTAAACCTGAGCAATTCCCACCCAAAACTCGCTCCCGGCATCTCTTTATAAAGAGTTTCATTGTCGTGGATGTAATTGTTAAAGAAGTCCTGCCTAACCTTCGATAGTAGTTTTATCGGATTATTCTCAATATTCAGGGAATCGGTGAACTGGTTGAAAAAATGTTTTTGAATCGTATCACTCCATGATGAACTGCTATCTTTAACCGGCGACAGCAACCCCATTTTTATGGTTGCCACGGGAGATTTTTGATCTTTTAAAAGCTTGCAGTGATCCATCATTACATATGGTACAAAACCTGGACAACCCTTCTTGTTGGTTTTTGACAGTTCAAATGGAAGTTTTTGACTGCCGCCCTCTTTAAGCGACCAGGTACCCGAAACGTGCCCGGGATCAGTAAACCGACCTTTAAATATGGATCCCTGGTCTCCCGGCCAATCTTTAATCCAGAATTTCCCGTTTGTGTTTATCTTTCCGAAACACTGTCGCGATTGGCCATTGTGTCCAAATTTGGTGATATTCCCTTTACTATCTGTAAAACAGGTATAATCTCCATAAAGGCTGTCCCCAACCTTGACCAGGTATAGGGTCAGCGCCAATTCTTTACTTATTGATCCGCTTAGTTGAATATAGGCATTGACTGGAAGGATCGGTTGGGCCGACAACGATATGAAAAACGATGTAAAAACAAAGATCAATACTGTTGAATATCTCATGGTTAATAAGTTAGGTACGGTCACCAAAAATGATTGTTCCCAAACGGACCAGGGTGCTGCCCTCTTCAATGGCAATCCGGTAATCGCCCGACATTCCCATCGAGAGGTGTTTGAAATAACCCTCCCCCCTGAAGTAGGTCGACTGAAGATCAAGAAAATAATCATGCAGTGATTTAAATTCCCGCCTTACCAATCCGGCATCATCTGAAAAACTGCTCATACCCATAACCCCGGTAATCCTGATGTTTTTCATCTTCCTGTATCGTTCTGAATCCAGAAGAGCTTTCGCTTCCCCAAGATTTAACCCGAATTTTGTCTCTTCCGTTGCGATATAAAACTGAAGGAGGCAGTCGATAATGCGGTCATGCTTCAACGCTTCCTTGTTTATCTCTTCAAGCAGTTTTTCACTGTCAATGCCATGGATGAGATGAATAAACGGGGCAATGTATTTTACTTTATTGGTTTGCAAATGTCCGATGAAATGCCATTCGATATCGGATGGAAGCTGTGACTGCTTCTGAACCAGTTCCTGGACTTTATTTTCACCGAAGATGCGGAGACCGGCCAGATAGGCTTGCATAATGTCAGAAACCGGCTTTGTTTTTGACACAGCGACAATGGATACATGTCCGGGAATCTCGATTTTCAGAAAACGGATCGAATCAGGAATATTCAAATTAGGGATACTTAGGGTATCACAAAAATACAAATTTGACCGTATGCCTCTTCGTCTTACCTTTGTATTTTATTTTGATCATGAAAAAAATCCTGAAGGCCCTCCTTAACCAGCTGATATTCTGGCTGCTGTTTTTTAATATTACCCGGTTGATATTTATTCTTTATTATCTGAAGATCATCCTGGTAGAAAAGATCTCTTTTATAGACACCCTGGGTGTTTTCTGGCATTCACTTAAACTGGACCTGGCTACCACCTGCTATATTTTAGTTTTTCCGCTTATACTGCTGGTAATTCAGTCAGTATGGAGTCCGAAATGGATGAACCTGATCAATAAGGTTTATACCGGATTTGTCATCGGGGTTTATTCATTGTCAGCAGCCGGGGAAATGGGGATATATGCAGAATGGAAGACTAAACTGACCTATAAGGTTATTAAATACCTGAGCCATCCAAGTGAGATATTCAATTCTGCGGAGACAGGAACCTTTTATTTTTTAGTATTCCTCTTTCTTTTTATGTTCGTGGGTGGTGTTTATGCTTATAACCGCTATTTCCATGTCCATGTTGAACATGAACGGCGTAACCTGTGGTTTACCCTGGGTTTCTTCCTTCTTACGCCAGGGTTCCTGGTGATCGGTTTGCGGGGCGGGCTTCAGCAGATCCCAATCAACCAGAGTGAATCATACTACTCTGATCACAATATCCTGAATATCGCCGCTGTCAATAATGCCTTTAATCTCTATATAAGTATTTTTGAAAATTTGCAGAACTTCGATCACGATCCATATGTTTTTATGGATCAGGCAACAGCCGATCGGATTATGAAAAAAATTTACGAGACGCAGGGAGATTCGACTCAGCGAATGTTTAAGACTTCCCGGCCAAATATCGTTTTACTCATCCTCGAGAGTTGGTCAGCAGACCTTATTGCAGACCTAGGGGGCGAGCCTGGAATTACACCTGAATTCGATAAACTGGAAAAGAATGGGATACTTTTCGACCAGGTATATGCTGCCGGTTCAAGATCTGAACAAGGGATGGCCTCTGTTTTCGGCGGTTTTCCTGGACATCCGGTCAGCTCAATTACGGTACAACCCGATAAATTTGTCAAACTTCCCAGTCTGGTTAAGGATCTGAAAAAGGAGGGGTACAGTTCGGCGTTTTATTTCGGCGGTCAGCTGATCTATGGAAACATTAAAGGTTATATTATTTTCAACGGATTTGACAAGATCATGGAAGGGTACGATTTCCCGGAAAGCCTCCCAAGGGGTAAACTGGGAATCCATGATGAATTCACCCTCGATTATATGGTGAATGAAGCAGGCAAATTGAAGCAACCATTTTTTTCAGCCCTCTTTACGGTAAGTACCCATTCTCCCTGGGATCAGCCTTTTGAAAAACCTTTGAAATGGGGCGACAATGAACGCGAGTATATCAATGCAGCCTTTTACACTGACCATTGTCTTGGTGAATTTTTTGCCAAAGCAAAAACAAAACCCTGGTATGCCAACACCCTGTTCATCATCGTGGCTGATCACAGCCATAATTCATATAGAAACTGGCATCCTCAATCAAAGGAGTATCATAAGATCCCTTTGTTATTTTATGGAGAACCTGTCAGGGATGAGTTTAAAGGAACTATATGGCACAAACTGGGTAATCAGCATGATTTGCCCGCAACCTTGCTTCGCCAGCTTGGTTTATCCGCAAAGGAATTCAGGTTCAGTAAAGATCTGTTTAATCCTTCCACACAGGATTTTGCCTATTATTCAACAGAGGATGGTGTGGGTTGGATAAGGCCCAATGCCTATTTCACCTATGATAAAGCACCCGATTTTTACTATTGGTGGACAGATCCGAAACTCCCTGATTCAGTAAAGCAGGAGGGAAAGGCCTATTTGCAGACCGTGTTTGGAGAATATATGAACCACTGATTTTAATCCAGGGAATGAACAACCAGGCCGGATCTTAATTTTGGTTCAAACCAGGTTGTCTTAGGAGGCATAATATTCCCTGAATCAGCAATGTCTATCAATTGCTGCATCGATACAGGATAGAGGGCAAATGCTGCTTTCATCTCCCCGCTGTCAACACGTCTTTTTAATTCTGACAACCCACGGATTCCACCCACAAAATCGATGCGTGTGGAAGTTCTCAAGTCGTGAATCCCCAGGATTTCGTCTAAAACAAGGCGGGATAAAATAGTCACGTCAAGCACTCCAATGGGGTCGGCATTGTTGTAAGTTCCTTGTTTTGCGGTCAACGAATACCAGATGCCGTTAAGATACAATCCGAAATTATGCAAAGAAACCGGTTTGTATATCTCTTTCCCTTTTTGTTCAATCGTAAAGACAGATCCAAGTTTTTCAAGAAACGCTTCATCCGACAGACCATTCAGCTCTTTTACAACCCTGTTATAATCGATGATTGAGAGTTGATTGTCAGGAAAATGGACTGCCAGGAAGTAATTATACTCCTCCTTTCCTGTATGGTTGGGGTTGTTGAATTTCTTCTCATTTCCGACCAAGGCAGCCGCTGCTGTACGATGATGTCCGTCGGCAACATAGGTGAAGGGAACATCAGCAAATAATTTTACGATTTTACTACAGATCGACAGATCGTTAATCACCCAAAAATGATGACCAACACCATCATTGGCGGTAAAATCATATACTGGGTTATTGGTTTGGACAAACTGTTGAACGATCACATCAATGGCTGGCACTGCAGGATAGGTGAAAAATACCGGTTCCATGTTTGCATTTGTAACACGAACATGTTTCATCCGGTCCTCTTCTTTATCTTTTCGCGTCAATTCATGTTTTTTGATGATCCCGTTCATATAGTCCTCAACTCCGGCACAGCCAACGATTCCATATTGGGTTTTGCCGTTCATTGTTTGTGCATAAATGTAAAGTAACTCCTGCTCTTCAGGCTTCAGCCAGCCTTTATTTTTAAAGGAATGGAAGTTTTCTTTTGCCTTGTCGTATACAGGTTCTGAATGAATGTCAATGGACTCCGGGAGGTCAATCTCGGGTTTGATGATGTGCAGAAGCGAATAGGGATTCCCTTTTGCTTCTTCTCTGGCTTCCTCTGAGTTAAGTACATCATAAGGCCTCGATGCCAGGTCTTTCGCAATCTCAATGGGAGGCCTGAGTCCTTTAAAGGGTTTTAGTATGGCCATAGTATTTCAAGTTAATTGAGTGATTAAATGATAAAAGGTAAAAAACACAAGGGCCCGATGCTATTCAGGTCCTTCATCATCCTCATTTTCACCAGGTTTTACGCTGCGTTGTAATGATCCGATTAAAGCTCCGATCATTTTGGTCATCTCCATCAGGTAGTTTTTCGATTCATCGAAATCACGTGCAGAAATGAATGACCTGCTGGTGGCAATGGTGGATAATACGACACATTCCCTTACCGAACTTTTAGCCATTTTAAGGTAGTAAACGAACTGACTTTTATTTCTGGAAGAGCCTTCTGCAATATTTAAAGCAATCCCATTTGCAGAAACCAGAAATCGTTCAAAAAACAATTTCATGAAAGGATCATCTTTGGTGTTTTTAGCCATTACATATACCCAGTTGACATATTCAAGGGCCTTGTGGTAGATTCTGAGATCTTCAAACCTGAAGAAGGTAGAGGGTCTTTCGTGTTCGTTTTCCATGGTTTAGCTCGATTAGTCTGGTTATTTATTTACCTGAAAAGTCTTATCTCCGTTTTTAATGAATTTAATAATTTGTTTGGCAGCTGCAATCCCGGAATTCACGTTGGCTTCCTCGGTTTGTGCGCCCATCTTTTTTGGCGTACAGAAAAATTTAGCCTTGAAACCGGCTTCGATTTCCGCCTTATTGGTAGGTTCTACATCCGAAAGGTAGGCGAAATCTTTCCGCTCCTGGAACATTTTGAGCAAATCCGTTTCGTTGATCACCTCGGCGCGGGCGGTATTCACCAGACAGGCAGGGGAGGGCATCCTGGAAAGCAGGGCGAAATTGATGGATTGCTTCGTTTGACTGTTGGCAGGAATATGCAATGAGACATAATGGCAAGTACTATACAATTCTTCAACAGAACCAACCCATTTAACGCCGTCCTTTTCAATATCCTGTTTTGCAATAAAAGGATCAAAGGCAAATACCTCCATGCCAAATCCCTTTGCTATTCTCGCAACGTTTTTCCCAACGTACCCGTAAGCATGGATACCCAGTTTTTTTCCCATGAGTTCACTGCCCGATTTGCCATTGAAAAAGCCCCTGGCATAATACACCATCATTCCTAAAGCAAGTTCGGCAACAGCATTTGAATTTTGACCGGGCGTGTTCATGGCCACAATTCCTTTGTCTGTTGCAGCCTGCAGGTCGATGTTATCATACCCTGCTCCTGCGCGCACAATGATTTTTAGTTTTTTCCCGGATTCAATTACAGCCTTATCTGCTTTATCGCTGCGAATGATTACGGCATCTACGTCAGCAACTGCTTTGACGAAATCATCCTGACTTGTATAACCTTCAAGAAGAACCAATTCGAATCCGGCTTCTTCCACAACTTTGCGAATACCCTTCACAGCTATCGCTGCAAAAGGTTTGTCGGTAGCTACCAATACTTTTGTCATATCTTTTAGAATTTATTGGAAGGGCATCCGCAGGGAATGCCCTTGGAAATTGTATTATACGTTCGCTTTTTCAAATTCGTTCATTGCGTCAACCAGGGCCTGTACACTCTCGATAGGCATTGCATTGTAGGTCGAAGCCCTGAATCCGCCGACGGACCTGTGTCCCTTGATCCCGATCATCCCTTTGGTCTTCGAGAATTCCATGAAGGCATCCTCTTTGTCTTTGTATTGTTCCTTCATGACAAAGCAAATGTTCATCAGCGACCGGTTCTCCTTTGCTACGGTTCCAACAAATATTTTGCTGTTATCGATGGTGTCGTAAAGCAGGTTTGCCTTTTTAATGTTCATCGCTTCAACGGCTTTTACACCCCCCAGGCTTTTGATCCAACGCAAGGTTTCAAGACAGGTGTAAATGGCAAAGACAGGAGGTGTGTTATACAGGGATGGTTCTTTTAAATGCGTGGCATAATTGAGCATGGTAGGTATTTTACGCTCGACCTTCGAAAGCAGCTCCTCTTTGATGATGACGAAGGTAACGCCTGCCGGACCCAGATTTTTCTGTGCACCACCATAGATCATGGCATATTTTGAAACATCCACGGGACGGCTGAGAATATCTGATGACATATCTGCAATTAATGGAATGGGGCTGTCCATGTCGTGGTGGATCTCCGAACCATAAATGGTGTTGTTTGTGGTGATGTGGAAATAATCGGCGTCAGCAGGAATGGTGAAATCTTTCGGGATATAGCAGAAATTTTTATCCGCTGATGTGGCAACTACATTTACCTCTCCAAAGAATTTTGCCTCCTTGATGGCTTTTTGAGCCCATACGCCGGTTTCCAGATAGGCTGCCCTTTTATTCAAAAAGTTATATGGGATCATACAGAATTGCAGGCTGGCACCACCTCCGAGGAAAATAACCTGATAACCGGCGGGGATGTTCAGAAGTTCTTTAAACAGATCCATGGTTTCATCCAGAATGGCTTGAAAATCTTTGCTGCGATGCGAAATTTCCAGAAGCGATAAACCAATTCCGTTTAGGTCCAGAATAGCTTTTGCTGAATTTTCGACAGCAATCCGAGGCAGAATAGAGGGACCAGCATTAAAATTGTGCTTTTTCATAGTGTGAAAGTTTTAAAGTTTATCTGTTATTAAATAACCTTGAAAATTTAAAGAAACAAAGTAAACGCTTTTAATTGTAAATTCAAAAATATTAAAAATTACAGCCGAAAACCATGGAAAGACTGTTTTTTTTGAATGATAACATCAACAAAAAGGAGGGAGGCCTTAATCTTTGTTTCTTGAATCGATGTCACGGATGAAATGCCAGCTGCCATTTTTAAACTCGAAACCGTCAAATACGTCCCCGGCGGGAACGTAAAATTGATACTGCCCTTCCAATTGAGGATCCAGGGGAACCAGCCGGTCGGCAACAATCAGCCATGCTTTTCTGGTCTTATATTCGAATTCCCGCTTCTTTTTGTTCCAGCTTTTATCTGAAGCGATAGATTGGTCTTCGTATTTTAACGACATGGACGCCGTTGATGAATACCTGAAGATGATCCTGGACAACTTGCCGTTTCCGAAATCCGGGAACACAGGTAACCCGAATTTCGGCTTACCCTGTTCATCAAAAGAAAGGATTTCAATGACTTTTTTGGTGACCATTGCATTTTTTCCTGACCATCCAAGAAGAGTATAGAACTTTTTGCCAGGAGCCGCTTCATTTTCGAGGATCTTGTAATACAATGCCCCGAACCAATGGGAAATGTCCATACTGGCAGAATCTTCATCTTCACTGGTGTCATTTGTGGCAGATAGCGGAAAAACCAGCGGCGGTTTCGAGTCCGGGATTTTAATAAATCCAAAGTAGGCCTGATTCCCGTTCTTATGGGGGAGATTCCATTGGTAAATTGTGAATTTTTTATCGGGGGAGGAGATTTTCACCAGCGATTTCAGTGATTCAAACTGATAATTCTCAGACCCCGGAAATGTCAGGGCTTGGTACAAAGCCTGATGGAAACTGGCGTTCAGCAGATCCTTCACGCTGTCATCCTGAATTTGGTTCATCGAAGTATACATGGAAACCAATGTATCCTCAGCCTGTTTCATGCTGTGAAAATTCTGACCCGGAACAAGGTTGTAATCTCCGCAGATTATAATCAGAAGACCGGAAAGGAAAATAAAGCGCATGTAATTTCTGACCATGATCTTATAATGTGAAGAAACGGGAATCTCCTGGTTTTATTTTAATCATATACCTTTGCAGCAAATCGTCAAAATGAATTTAAGCGACCGGATAAAATCGTTCGAACTGCTCGGAAATCTTCTGCGAAGGTACCATGAAGATTCTTCTGAAAAGGAAATACTGCCGTTTATTGAGGCAGCACGCATTGGTCGTTCTGAAAACCAGTGGTTTACACCGTATAATGTTCGAATGGCCTTGAATAACATCGGGGAGGCCCTGCATGCAGAACATTTATCGAAGTGGTTATCTCCTTACCGGCAGAAATTAGTGATTCCTTTTGAACAAAAGACGATTGGGGTCGTTATGGCCGGAAATATTCCTGCAGTTGGATTTCATGACTTTTTATGTGTTTTGATTGCCGGTCACAGGCTGAAGGCCAGGCTCTCCTCATCCGATGCCAGGTTGCTGCCTGCAATGGCTGAATTTTTATCAAACTATTTACCCGGATGGAATGAAAAAATATCATTTGTTTCAGGTAAGTTAGATCACTTCGATGCCATTGTAGCTACCGGAAGTAACAATACTTCCAGGTATTTTGATTATTACTTCGGCAAATATCCGCATATCATCAGGAAAAACAGAAATAGCATTGCCATCATCACCGGAGATGAAAACGGGGAAGAACTGGAGAAACTCGCGGATGACATCATGCTTTTCTTTGGCATGGGGTGCAGAAGCATCTCAAAGGTGTATGTCCCCCTGGGATATGATTTTACAGATTTAATCAACGCTTTGCGAAAATATGAGCAATATTCAAATCATAATAAATATCACAACAATTATGATTATGCCAGGTCAATTTTCATGATGAATCAGCTTCCGGTAATAGATCCGGGATTCCTGCTTATAAAAGAAGATCAATCGGTTACCTCCAGGATTGCGGTTTTGCATTATGAAGAATATGCGGACATTCCCGAGGCGTTAAATTCAATAAACCTGAACAGGGAGGCCATTCAGTGCGTGGTTTGCCACCGGTCAATCGCTCCCGATATAATCCCGCCGGGCAATGCCCAGAAACCGGCGTTGTGGGAATATGCAGATGAAGTTGATACGCTTGACTTTTTACTTTCTTGATAATGTTACAAAAAAACTTTGGAATTCAAATTAAAAGCATTAATTTTGCACCCTCATTAAAATATCATAATTAAAATGAAAAAAGATATTCACCCGAAGGATTACAGACTGGTAGTGTTTAAAGATATGTCGAATGAATACACCTTCCTTTCCAAGTCGACTGTTAAAACCAGAGAAACGATCGTTTTTGAAGATGGGAAAGAATATCCGCTGATCAAATTGGAAATTTCTCATACTTCGCATCCGTTCTATACCGGCAAGATGAAATTGGTTGACACGGCTGGGCGTGTTGATAAATTCAAGAGCCGTTATCAGAAACACATTGATCTGAAAGCTGCAAAATAAGCGGTATTTATAATATTTTTGCAGAGCCTCCGTTGTTTACTGAGGCTCTTTTTATTTTTTATCTTTGCTCTGAAAAACCTGTTAAACATGAATTACATACTGTTTGATGAAAATATTGTCAGGACGAACTTGCTGCCACTTACTTTTGTAAGGCCGGTTGCGGACATCCGCATTGGAATTTTAACCATCAGGGAAAAGTGGGAAAAACGGTTGAAGGCAACAACGTCGACCCTTACCGATGGTTATCTCTCAGCAAAATACCCAATTGTTAAGGAATCCAACAATGTACTTATCAATGGATCAATTTGTCCGAATGATGAAATCATTACTGCGGTTAAAAACTTAAAACCAAACCAGACCGTAGTCTACAATGATACGATCATTGCATTGCACGTTACGGAGGCAGAACTTGGCAACATAGGAGATGCATCCTCTGATGGAATCGAGGAGATAAAAATTACCAACGCCCCACTGAAAATAAACCATACCTGGGAAATTTTTTCGAAAAATGAACTGGCTATTCAGGACGATTTTGCGCTGCTTACAAAGGGAAGAAAGTCACAAAAATTAAGTGATACGAACCGGGTGAGGGGTGAAGAAAATATTTTTTTAGAAAAGGGAGCCAAGGTTGAATTCGTGATTTTGAACGCAACTACCGGCCCGATCTATATCGGGAAGGATACCGAAATCATGGAGGGAGCCGTTATTCGCGGTCCCTTTGCACTTTGCGAAGGAGCTGAAGTGAAAATGGCTGCGAAAATTTATGGGCCTACCACCGTTGGTCCGTTTTGCCGGGTCGGTGGTGAAATCAATAATTCTGTCCTCTTCGGTTATTCAAACAAGGCTCATGATGGATTTATGGGCCACTCGGTCATTGCCGAATGGTGCAATCTCGGCGCTGATACCAATACATCCAATCTTAAAAACACTTACGACAACGTTCGTTTGTGGAGTTATGGCAAACAAACCTTCGTCAATACCCATCTTCAATTTTGCGGGTTAATTATGGGCGATCACTCTAAGTGTGCGATTGACACAATGTTTAATACAGGAACTGTTGTTGGTGTCAGCGCAAATATTTTCGGGTCCGGTTTTCAACGCAACTTTATTCCCTCCTTTACATGGGGCGGTACTTCAGGGCATACCAACTACACCATCAAAAAGGCCATGGAGGTGGCCGAAATTGTATTCAAACGCAGGCATCGTAATTTTGATGAAATAGAACGTGACCTTCTTACCAGCGTCTACACCATTACCCTGAAAAATAAATTCCTTTAATCCAGGTACAATCATTTCTTGGCACATATCTTGTCATGAATGCCCCCGGTCTTTTTTTACCGGGTTTGTGACATTTTGACTATTATAAATTATGGAGAATTTGATGGAGCATGATGCATTGATGTTTTCTGATTTGATTGATTCAGAAACCGAGTTTATTCCTTTACTTTCATCTGAGGATGAAGAGGCAATGAATACGGAAGAGGTACCTGAAGTGCTTCCTATCCTTCCATTGCGAAACACAACCCTCTTTCCGGGGGTTGTCATTCCGATTACTGTTGGACGCGATAAATCAATCAAGCTGATCAGGGAGTTTTATAAGGGAAGCCGTGTTATTGGGGTTGTTGCTCAGAAGGATGCAAATATCGAAGATCCGGAATTCGACGATTTGAATAAAGTGGGGACTGTTGCCTACATTATTAAAATATTGCAGATGCCCGATGGAAGCAATACTGCAATCATACAGGGGAAAAGAAGGTTTGCCATCAGGGAACTGATTCAATCAGAACCCTATATCACTGCTTCAGTCACAGCATTTGAAGCACCGGTCCATATACCTGCTGACAATGGTGAATTCAGTGCTCTCATTGCCTCCCTGAAAGATATGGCCATCCAGATAATTTCCAAATCTCCGAATATTCCATCAGAAGCAGCTTTTGCCATTAAAAATATTGAATCGCCATCATTCCTGGTTCATTTCATTTCATCAAACCTGAATGTTGACCTGGTTGAAAAGCAGAAATTACTGGAAATAGCCGATCTGACAGAGGGTGCAAACAGGGTGCTGACATTGCTGACAAAAGAATTGCAGGTTGCAGATTTAAAGCAGCAGATACAGAATAAGGTAAAGACTGACCTGGACAAGCAGCAACGTGATTTCCTGCTGAACCAGCAATTGAAAACCATCCAGGAGGAATTGGGCGGAAGTCCGAACGGTCAGGAGATCAACGCGCTTCGGGAACAGGCCAAAGATAAAAAGTGGTCGAAAGAGGTTGCTGAAGTTTTTGAAAAGGAGATGAACAAGCTTCAGCGGATGCATCCAATGGCAGCCGAATATTCGATTCAAACCAATTACCTTGAAACACTGGTTCAGCTTCCATGGGGTGAATATACCATTGATAATCTTGATCTGCATCATGCCCAACAGGTGCTGGATGAGGATCATTTCGGTCTGGAAAAGGTAAAGGAACGAATCATTGAACATCTTGCCGTTATCAAGCTTAAAAGGGACCTCAAGTCCCCGATTCTTTGTCTTGTAGGCCCGCCGGGTGTTGGAAAGACATCTCTCGGCAAAAGTATAGCCCGTGCCCTTGGGCGGAAATACATAAGGATGTCGCTGGGAGGCTTACGTGATGAATCTGAACTCCGCGGCCACAGGAAGACCTATATCGGTGCAATGCCGGGCCGGATCGTACAGAGCCTGAAAAAGATAAAATCTTCAAACCCGGTGTTCGTCCTCGATGAGATAGACAAGGTGATGGGAATGAACATCAATGGCGATCCTCAGGCTGCCTTGCTTGAAGTGCTTGATCCCGAACAGAATGTTGCTTTCTATGATAATTATCTTGAAATTGATTACGACCTTTCAAGGATTATGTTCATAGCAACGGCCAACACCCTGAGTACCATTCACCCGGCTTTACGTGACAGGATGGAGATCATCGATATCCCTGGCTATCTTATGGAAGAAAAGGTTGAGATCGCGTTGAGGCACCTGCTTCCAAAACAACTCAATGAACATGGAATCAAAAAAAGTCAGCTTCACTTCAGCAAAGAATTGATAAAGAAAATCATCGAAGACTATACCCGTGAATCAGGTGTCCGTACCCTCGAAAAATGCCTGGCGAAGATCATCCGCAGTAAGGTAAGATTGATCGTTTCAGATGAGCAGTTTGATAAAAAATTGGGCGAAGCTGACCTGAAGAAGATCATGGGAATTCCTGTTTTCCAGGTCGATAAGTATATCTCAAACGATGTTGCCGGGGTAGTTACCGGTTTGGCATGGACCATGGCCGGAGGTGAAATCCTTTTTGTTGAAGTCAGCCTGAGCAGGGGTAAAGGGGATCTTACCCTGACCGGGAACCTGGGAGATGTCATGAAGGAGTCAGCATCCATTGCACTGGCCTATTTGAAGGCAAATTCCGAAATATTTGGCATTGATCCGGATACTTTTCAACGCTGGAATGTCCATATTCATGTTCCTGAGGGTGCAACGCCTAAAGATGGACCATCAGCCGGTATTACCATGTTCACGGCGCTGGCATCGGCCTTTACCCAATACAAGGTACGGGAACGGTTGGCCATGACCGGGGAGATCACTCTTCGTGGTAAAGTTTTACCTGTTGGAGGAATCAAGGAGAAAATGCTGGCCGCACGAAGAGCCAACCTGAAGGATATCATCCTCTCGAAGGAGAACCAGAAGGATATTGAAGAGATCAAAGCCGATTATGTAAAAGGGCTGAGGTTTCATTATATCGATGAAATGAAAGAAATTAAGGACCTGGCCCTTCTGAAGGAAAAGGTGAAAAACCCGCTTAATTTAGATTATAAGAGGTAATCCCGTCTTATTTTTGTTTGCCGGTATTTATTGTTGTTGCCTGCTTGAGCAGGATGTTGCTGAAAGGATCAAAAACCACCTCCTTAGGTTGTTTGCGAAATGGGAATTTGAATTTCTGATGATTTTCCGTATGCATGACCCTGACGACCGTATCGGTACCATCATCAAAATTAATCTGCAACTGGACTGGCATTTTGAAAAACCCCGGATCACCCTGGGTTTGGGTTATATCGATGGTAACCTCCCAGGCGTTTTTACCCGGGTTAATAATTTCGTAGGTATTCTGGTATACCGGGTGGTTAGGTTTGTAAACCCACTGATCAAAAAACCAATCCATGTTTTTCCCTGATACACGATTGGTGATTTGAATGAAATCCTCTGTAAATGCATTTTTAAAGATCAGATTGGTATCGGTTGCATAGGCATGCATCACCCTGAAAAAAGTGCTGTCGCCCAACACATATCTAAGCTGGAAAAGTACGCAGGCCCCTTTGTTGTATGTGATCGCCTGATTGTACAAGGTATGGCTTGACGGGGTTTCATCTGCCCATTCGGCATGATAGATTGGCCAGCCTGGGTTGTGTGCCATGTAATAACCGGCAAGAGATTTCATGCTTTTCAAATAGGCATCCGCTCCTGAAACATGCTCAACCCATAAATTCTGACAATAGGTTCCGAACCCCTCATTTAACCATATATCGGCCCAGCTTCCACAGGTTATTAAGTCGCCGAACCATTGATGGGAATGTTCATGGGCGATCAGGTTTGCATCACTATACCCTCCCGGCATAAGGTTGACCATGCTTTGATTCTCCATGCCACCCCACTGAAATGAATTGTCTAACGTGGCAAACCCTATCTTTTCAAATGGATAATCCCCGAATTTTTCTGAGTAGAAATTTGTCAGAGGAATAATTATACTGTCAAATACTGAAAGATCTTCCCCTGTTTTATAATATATACTGATTGGTACGCTGTCGGCCGGGTGAGCAAGTTTGTGCCAAAACATGGTATGAACCTCAAAATTTATGCTTGAGGTGAAACAGATCAAATAGGTGGAAACTGGATTATTGCTAATCCAATGATATATAATTGCCTCACCTGAAATCGTTGAATCAGCCAGTGTGCCGGCTGACCCAAGGCGAACAGAAAGTGGCACTTTGGCAAACACTTCCCATGTTGCCTTGTCAGATGGCCGATCCCGGCATGGCAGCCAGTTCCTGGTTCCCTCTGGAGGGGAATCAGTATATACGTAACCGGTGGAGACAAATAATCCATTATCCTCAGCGTTTTTGTAACTGTAGCAAATTCTGACATTTACCACCTCGCCGCGTTTGTATATCCTGTCAAGAATGATATTTAAAATATTGTTCTGATGTGACCATGAGATGCCTGCCATTCCGACTGAATCAATGGTCAGAGATTGAGAGCCTGCATCTAATTTGATCTCCCTTAAAGCAGAATCTGATTTGAACGTAATGATTTCACTGGCCTTGAATGTTCTGGGATAGGGTGCCTGAAAACATCGCACCAGGTTAATTTCCAGCCGGTACTTTAAAACATCAAAGCTGTGTTTTGTATGAATGTGAAGGGTTTCAGAAGATTTTGCCTCGAGATGAGTCGCATGAACAATGGACGTAACTGCCACCAAAAGCCACAGCAGGTATGGGTTGAACATTCTCATGAAACTATTTGATAATAATCAGCTTTTTAAATTGTACAGCGTTGCCGGCCGATAATTTACAGAGATAATTTCCCGGTTTCAGGGTTGAACAATCAATGGTGAGTTCATGTGCTCCTTCAGATTGTCGGGAATTGACCGGATTTAAAATCATGACACCCAACATGCTGGTAATCTCCACCCTGACTGGCAATGGCCTGTTGATATCATATCGCAATGTTGCTGAAGTGTTTGCAGGATTGGGAGAGATTTGTATCAAGCCAATTTCTTGATCATTATTCAGCGTTTCATCCAAACCGACAATCGTACCACCACCTTTCAGCACAATCTGCCTGTCAGGATCAAACTTCAGAAGGTTGGGCTGCTTGTCCAGGATCCATGTGAACTGCTGAGAATTCACATCATTCATAATCCGGAATGTTGTATCCGTATTGTCGGTGAAACGAATTCTGACATCAGCCGGCATCTTAAAAAATGGTGCGTTTGTCTGAATCTGCTTCATAAAGAAATTAACCTTCCACTGATTATTCCCTAAGGTCTCGAAGTTATACGTGTTCTGGTATACCGGGTGATTGGGCTGGAAAATCCATTCATCGAAGAACCAGTTGTAATCACCTGCGGCAACCTGGTTGACAACATTATTGAAATCCTGAATTGTAGCGGAATGATACTTCAGGTTACTGTCGGTGCTGTAAGCTCTCATAGTCTGAAAAAACAAGGAATCCCCTAAAACATAACGCAATTGGTGAAGTACGCAGGCCCCTTTCATGTAGGTAATCGAATACTCAAAAAGGACATCGACCGATGGAGTGGTAACAGCCCAGGATGGATTGGAGATTGGCCACCCTGCATTATAGGAAAGGTAATAATTGGCATCACTGTTAATGTTTGACTTGTATTCTGCATATCCTCCATAGCTCTCATACCAGAATGCTTCAGCCCAGGTCGCAAATCCTTCATTCAGCCAGATATCAGCCCAGGTGTCGCACGAAATCATATCACCAAACCACTGGTGTGCGAACTCATGGGCTGCGAGCCCTTCAGTCCAGCAGTTGGGGCAAAGACTCGTGAGTGTTTGATTTTCCATTCCACCCCAGACAAAGTCGGAGTTGAGCGTTGCAAAACCATTTTTATCGAAAGGGTGTTCAACAAAGTTTTGGGAAAACCACGTAGTCATGGCCGGAAGGATCGTCTTTACAGGATTCGGATTTTCACCCAGGTTATAATAAAAGCGCATGGGTACGCTGTCCGACGGATTGGTTAACTTATGCCAGTAAATGATATCTAACTGATAGTTAACTTTTGATGTGAGCGCAACCAGGTAGGTGGCAATATTTTGATCCGAAACCCAATGATAGGTCAGCCTGTCACCAACGAGTGTTGAATCGGCAAGACGTCCGTTGGAGCCCAGTTTTACATTGGATTTGACTGTTGCAGTCAGATCGAATAATGCTTTATCCGAAGGCTGGTCCCAGCAGGGGAACCATTTCCGGGCGCCTTCCGGTTCGCAATCGGTAAAAACAAATCCATTGTTTACATAGAAGGCGTAATCAACAACATTTTTGTGGTGGTAACATACCTTGACATCCGCCATCTCCCCGATATTGTAAGTGCGGTCAAGCTGAACGGTGAGGGTGTTCCCGGTATGGGTAAAGGATGTTCCTGCACGTCGCACCGAATCGATTACCAGGGAGTAGTTCTCCGCATTGAGTTGGATCGAATTCAAAGTTGAATCAGCCTTAAAGCTGATAATCACTGAACCTGAAAAACTTTTTGGGAACGGGGCTGAATAACAATTATAGATGTCCACATTCAGAGTGTATTTTATCACATCGAATGCATGTTGCCGGCCTGAATTTGAATTGAATGGTTTGTTAGGTAAAGAGAGTTGTCTGGATTTTTTTTGAGAACAGTTGGCAGACCCCTGGGATGTATATATTTCCTGGGCCTGTGTCAAGGTCAGCAATGAGAATAGCATAAAAATGAATGCAGCGCGTTGTTTCATGGGGGAGAAGCTTAGGATGGAAATTTCTGACTGCAAAATTAGTGAATTTTAGGGGTGCGATCTGAAAATTCCGGACAATATGGAAAAAACAGATATTTTTGCCGGATATACTATGAAAACACCTAATTTCCTTTTATTTCTTATTCTCCTGTCTTCACTTTCCTGTTCAAATCGTGACAAGCAAACCGGGAAGACAGTTTTTCGCTATAATGAGGCTGCCAATATAACTACGCTGGATCCCGCATTTGCCAGAGATCAAGCCATCACATGGGCCACAAATCAACTTTTCAACGGATTGGTTCAACTGAATGATCGGATGGAAGTGCGCCCCTGCATAGCCAGATCATGGGAGATTTCATCATCAGGCCTTGAATATGTCTTTCATCTGCGCAAGAATGTATTCTTTCATGGCGACAAGGCATTCAGGGAAGGCAAAGGCCGCCGGGTGGTTGCCAGCGACTTTATCTTTTCTTTTCAACGGATTATTGATCCTTCAATCGCATCCCCGGGAGCATGGATTTTCAACAACATCAGTACACACAGTGACAATCGACCTTTTGAGGCGGTGGATGATTCAACGGTAATCATAAGGCTTAACCAGCCCTTCCCCCCATTTCTTGGGCTGCTCAGCATGCAGTATTGTTCAGTTGTTCCCTATGAAGCCGTTCATTTATATGGCCCGGGGTTTCGGCGTAACCCTGTTGGCACCGGGCCTTTTATGTTTAAAATGTGGGAAGAGGGCGTGAAATTAGTCCTGGTAAAAAACCCGGGCTATTTTGAATCCGTGAATGGCAACAGGTTACCATACCTTGATGCTGTTGCCATTACCTTTATGGCAGACAAACAATCAGCCTTTCTGGAATTTATTAAAGGAAACCTGGATTTCATTTCCGGAATTGATCCGACCTATAAAGATGAACTGCTTACCCGTGAAGGGAAACTTCAACCGAAATACAGTCCGAAGATTAGACTGATCACGCAATCCTATCTGAATACTGAATACCTGGGATTTATGGTTGATAAACAGGATAAGGCCACAAATTCATCTCCGGTATTGGATAAAAGAGTGCGTCAGGCAATCAACCTGGCATTCGATCGTAAAAAAATGATCCGCTATCTGCGAAACAACATCGGTTATCCGGGCAACCAGGGCATTACTCCCAAAGGCCTTCCATCATTTGATTCATCACAAATCTACTATGACTATAATCCTGAAAAGGCCAGGCAATTGCTGGCTGCGGCCGGATTTCCTGAAGGGAAAGGGTTGCCCCCGTTAACCCTGACGAGTACATCCGATTATCTGGACATCTGTAAATATATCCAGCACCAGGTTGCCTCGATCGGGATCGACCTTCGCATTGAGGTCAGCCCGCCGGCGGCCGTTAAAGAGATGAAGGCTGAGGCAAAATTGCCATTTTTCCGGGCCTCCTGGATTGCCGACTATCCAGATGCTGAGAATTATCTTTCCATGTTTTATTCCAGGAATTTTTGTCCCCAGGGGCCCAATTATACCCATTTTTCGAACCGCGAATTCGATCAGTTATACGAGAGAGCCATGTCGACCATCCAGGATTCTCTCAGGTTTTCAATGTACCGGCAAATGGAGCGGATTATGATGGAGGAGGCACCTGTAGTCATCCTCTATTATGACCAGGTATTGAGGTTCGTTCAAATGGACATCGAGGGACTTAACAGCAACCCGATGAATCTGTTAACCCTGAAGCAGGTCAGAAAGTTATAGAAAGTTTGTCAAAAGCAAGTTTCACGAATCCAGGCAACTCTTTGCTTACTTCGCGATATCTCCCCATCTGGTGACTGATATGGGTAAGGTAGCCTTGCTCAGGCTTTATTTCATCCATTAAGGCAAGTGCCTCCTCAAGATTAAAGTGGGAATAGTGCTTTTGTTTTCTCAGTGAGTTGAGAACAAGCACCCTGGATCCTTTGATTTTTTTCTTTTCGGCTTCACTTATTTTAACTGCATCGGTGATATAGGTGAAATCGTTGATGCGAAATCCAAAAACAAATTTTGTGGTATCATAATGCAATGCTCTTACCGGTATAATTTGATCAACACCGATCATAAATGGCTTATTGGTTATTCGATGCAGGTTGATTTCAGGCACCCCGGGATAGGGCTCTTTCTGAAAGGCATAAGAGAATTCCCTTTTAATCATCTGCTGAACACCGAATGAGGAATAAACATCTGCAGGACGGCCATTGATATAATTGAATGCCCTGATCTCATCCAGCCCTCCCAGGTGATCTTTATGCCCATGTGTGACCAGGATGGCATCAATGGAGGTGATGTTTTCCCTGAGCATCTGTTGCCTGAAGTCAGGCCCGCAATCCACAATGATCCTTTGATCGCCGGTTTCAACCGAAATCGAGGAGCGGAGCCTCTTATCCCTCGGATCATCTGACTGGCAAACTTGGCATCCACATCCAATGACGGGTATGCCCTGTGATGTTCCTGTACCAAGAAATGTAACTTTCATTTCGTCCTCCTGACCGGCAAAGATAGCTCGTCCGGTTGATAATCTCCCTGAGTGCTGAATGCAAAAATTATATTTTATTAACATAACCATGGATACTTTCAACCGGTACTGCACGTTTTAAAGTTATTATGATGAAAATTGTAGGGTTTAACAGGAATCATTAACTTTGCAATTCAGTCTTGAATAAATAACTGCAAATTATGTTTGGTAACTTCAGAACAAGGATTGGCCGGTATTATTTCAAAAAGGAAAAGATGAAGTCTGAATGTCATCGTCAGATGACCAATCTTCAGGATGCAAAACGGATAGGGATCTTATATACGCTCGAAGACATGCCTGATTATGAGCGTGTTTCTGATTTCGTAGCCCTTCTGCAAGGCAATCATAAAGAGGTGAAAGCGTTGGGATATGTTAAAAATAAAAATTTGGTTCAGCGTTTTTTACCCAAATTGTCGTTCGATTTCTTCTCAAAACGTGATCTGAACTGGTTTTATAAACCCATCCATACACAGGTAAGGGATTTTATTGAAAAAGAATTTGATCTGCTGATAGATCTGAGTTTGCATGACAGTTTTCCGCTCAAGTATATAGCCGGTCTCTCCAATGCATTGCTTCGCGTCGGTAAGTTTTCAGAAGAGAACACGGCATACTATGACCTGATGATTGATACGAAAGCCACCATGACGTCGGATGAATATCTTGGACAGATTCAACATTACCTTACAATTATCAACACAAATGCGAAAAGGCGTTAGCAAATTCAAAGGGACTGGTGTTGCCATTGTAACACCTTTTAAAAAATCCGGAGCTATTGATTTTGAAGCCTATCAGAAGGTCATTGAACATGTACTTCATGGTGGCGTTGAGTATATTGTTGTTCTTGGTACAACAGGGGAGGCCTCAACCATTTCAAAACCGGAGAAAAAGGCACTGATTGAGTTTACAGTCAAGGTGGTCAATAAGCGGGTTCCCCTGGTTGTTGGAATTGGCGGAAACAGCACGTCTGATGTAGTTCTGGCCATTCACGGAACCCCGTTTAAAGGAGTGGATGCCATACTTTCAGTTTGTCCCTACTACAATAAACCACAGCAGGAGGGAATCTACCAGCATTTTAAAACTATTTCAGAATCATCCCCTGTACCAGTCATCCTTTATAATGTGCCACAAAGGACCAGCTGTAACATAACTGCTGCAACAACGCTGCGCCTTGCCAGGGATTGTCAGAATATTGCCGGTATTAAAGAGGCCTCAGGGAACTTTGACCAGATTTATCAGATAATTAAAAACAAACCATCCGGTTTTTTGGTCATTTCCGGTGATGATATGTTAACCCTTCCACTACTTGCGGCAGGTGCTGATGGAGTGATATCCGTGTCGGCCAATGCTTTTCCCAAAGAGTTTTCAGAGATGGTGAGGTTGGGATTGACGGGGGATTTTCAACTCGCACGTAAAATCCATTACCAGCTGGTTGATGTCTCTAACTCCCTGTTTGCTGACGGGAGTCCCGCTGGCATCAAAGCTGCCCTTGAAATTAAAAAACTCTGCTCAAGCCATCTCAGGCTGCCACTTGTGCAGGTTAACCCGGAAGCATACAAACTGATAGAAAAACTCATTGACCAACTCGAGCACTAATATGAAACACATTTTACTTGCCATATTAATCACATGCCTGACCTCTTTTTCCCCCATCATCAGGGCTCAGAATATTGATCAGAATAAACTCGATAGTCTTTTCTCAGCAAAAGGGGAGGTTTATTTTAAATTTTCCATACAGAATCGGGAAGATATTCACTCGCTTACCCGGATTATTTCCATTGATAATGTGAAAGATCATACCGTATTTGCTTATGCCAACCGGAAAGAATTTTCTGAGTTTCTTCATTTAAACCTGGCATACACGATCCTTCAGCATCCGGGATCATTACTGAGTGAGGCAGAAATAAATCCATATGGTGAGACTGCCGGGAAAAACAACCTGACTACCTGGGATTTTTATCCATCCTACCAGCAATATCTTGATTATATGGCCGGTTTTGTTGCAGCGCATCCGGATATCTGCAAGATTGATACAATTGGCATAACTGGAATGGGACGGCTGATTCTGGCCTTAAAAATCAGTAAAAATGTTGGAACGGAAGAGGCAGAGCCGCAGTTTCTTTATACTTCATCCATTCATGGGGATGAAACTACCGGATATGGGTTAATGCTTCATCTTATCGATTATTTATTGTCCAATTACGGAACGAACCCAGATATTACCGACCTGATAAATACGACGGAAATCGTCATCAATCCTCTTTCTAATCCTGATGGGACCTATCATGGCGGGAATAGTTCGGTAAACGGTGCCGTTCGTTACAATGCCAGTGGAGTTGATCTCAACCGTAACTTTCCTGACCCGAAAGTCGGACAGCATCCTGATGGTAATGCCTGGCAGGTTGAAACTGTAGCATGGATGGCCTATGCCGGGAATAATCATTTTACTATGAGCGCAAATTTCCATGGAGGGGCAGAGGTTTTTAATTACCCGTGGGATACCTGGATAAAACTGAATGCCGATGATGATTGGTGGAGATTTGTAGGCCGCGAATGGGCTGACACCGTTCACGAATACGGTCCCGTTGGATATTTTGAATTTATGGATAATGGGGTTACCAACGGATATGCCTGGTATGAAGTAAATGGCGGGCGCCAGGATTACATGAATTACTGGCATCATTGCCGCGAAGTTACGGTCGAAATATCAAATATCAAGTTACTCCCTGCAAGTCAGCTGTTGGCTTTCTGGGATTATAATTACCGTTCTTTTCTTAACTATATCAAGGAATCACGTTATGGTTTTAATGGTTTTGTGACGGACACTGTGACGGATGAACCCATTGCAGCCAAGGTGTTTATTCTGGCGCATGATAAGGACAACACGGAAGTATACGCACGGCCTAAAACAGGCTATTATGCAAGGCCGGTCAATGAAGGAACTTATGATGTTACCTTTTCCGCTTCCGGATATTTTACCAAGACCATCACCAACGTCAGTGTATCACAACGGATTGCCACGAACCTTAATGTTCAGCTCAGGCCGCTGACCTATGATGCACAGGATAAAATTACTCACTCCACCATGGTGTTCCCGAACCCTACTGACGGGCGGTTCCGTTTAATATTACCGGACTCCCCGATTAACCCGTCATGTTCTGTTCAGATAATAAATACGCTTGGTTCCATTGTCTATTCGAAGGAAATTGGCTTCGCACCCGGTATGTCAGCAGTGGATATTGACGTTTCAAATCTTAACAGTGGCCTCTATTTCTTGAAATTCAATTCAGGGTATCGGATTTACCTGGATAAGCTGATCGTAAAATAATTCCATGCTGATCCTTCCATTAATGGGATCAAAGATGCATGAAATTTTGTAATGCAGTATACTCCGGGAAGGTTTAAAAGATGTCTGCAAGTGCAGGGATTGAACCTGACGAGTATTTTCCATCATCCAGTTTCTTTTTAACCTCGGCAAATGCTGCAATGGTGACGTTTACATCCTCCATGGTGTGTGCAGCTGTAGGAATCAGCCTGAGCATCATAATCCCCTTTGGAACGACCGGATAAATAACCCCGGAACAGAAAATACCATAATTTTCACGCAGGTCAGCAATGATCTGTGTTGCCTCAATCGGACCTCCCTGAAGAAATACAGGAGTGACCGGTGATTGTGTTTTGCCGATATTGAATCCATGTTCCCTGAGTCCGGATTGCAGTGCTTGAACGATCGTCCACAGCTTTTCACGCAATTCAGGATGGGTGCGAATCATATCCAGCCGTTTTAATGAACCAACAACGATTGGCAGCGGAAGCGATTTTGCATAGATCTGGGACCGCATATTATACGTCAATGCTTTGATGATGCGTCTTTCAGTAGCAACAAAGGCCCCAATGCCTGCCATGGCTTTGGCAAACGTTCCAAAATAAACGTCAACGCCATCCATTACTTTCTGTTCCTGGCTTGTGCCAGCTCCGGTCGGACCCATGGTGCCGAATCCGTGGGCATCATCAACCAGCAACCTGAATCCAAACTTGTCCTTAAATTGAAGAATTCCCTTCAGGTTTCCCAGGTCACCTGGCATTCCGAACACACCTTCAGTTATGACAAGGATACCGCCCCCGGTCGAGTCGGCCACTTTTCTTGCATGCATGATCTGGGTTTCGAAATTTTCAAGATCATTGTGTTTAAAAACAAACCGTTTTCCAATGTGTAATCTCAAACCGTCAAGGATGCACGCGTGTGATTCAGAATCATATACAACAACATCGTGGCGGTCGAGCAATGAATCGATGATAGAAACCATCCCCTGGTATCCGTAGTTCAGAAGATATGCTGACTCCTTGTTTTCAAAAGCGGCAAGTTCCTGTTCAAGTTGTTCATGGTACTTTGTCTGTCCCGACATCATGCGTGCACCCATGGGGGCAGCCAGTCCAAACTGAGCTGATGCCTCGGCATCTGCCTTCCTGATCTCAGGATGATTTGCCAATCCCAGATAATTGTTTAAACTCCAAACCAGTACAGGCTTCCCCCTGAAATGCATCCTGTTTGAAATTTCTCCTTCAAGTTTCGGGAAGGAAAAATAGCCAAATCCCTGTTCGGCGTATTGACCCAAAGGCCCCATGTTGCCAGCAACTTTTTCGAAAATATCCACTGTATGAATGTATTAAGTTATACGTTAAAAGATTGAGTTTTCAGCTTGCAAAAGTATCAAAAAAGAAATACTTTTTTATACCTGCGACCGTTTGTAGGTGGTATTATTATGATATTTCCATCAAAAGTTGTAAATTTGCACAATGAAATATAGGGCCCTCTTTTTATTCGCATTCACCCTGCTGCTTTCTTTAACATCCTGTAAATTTCAGAAATTGCTTAAGAGCGGTTCAGTGGATGAAAAATATGAAGAAGCGATAAAATTATATAACGGCAAGGACTATTCCCGTGCGCTGCAGTTGTTCGATCAATTAACAGGAGCGATGCGTGCCACAGATAAGTCGCAGAAGATGGCATATTATTATGCCTATTGTTATTTCCATCAAAAGGATTTTACAATGGCATCTTATTATTTTAAGCGCTATACAACAACCTACCCCAGTACGCCGGAAGCTGAGGAATGTATGTTCATGGGCGCCTATTGCAATTTCCTGAACTCGCCGGAATACAGCCTTGATCAGACAATCACCTACGATGCCTTGAAGGATTTGCAGTTGTTTACCAATACCTATCCAACCAGTAAAAGGGTTTCTGAATGTAACGACTTAATGGATAAGCTCAGGGTTAAACTTGAGCATAAAGATTTCAGAATGGCAAAATTATATTACAGAATGGATGATTATGCAGCTTCCATTCAGACTTTGAATACCATCATCAAGGAGTATCCGGATACGCCGCATAAGGAAGAGATCCTTTTCCTGGTATTTAAATCCTATTACAAATATGCGATGCAAAGTATCGAGGAAAAGAAAAAAGACAGACACATAAAAGCGATAGGCTCCTACAATGAATTTGCTGCTCAGTACCCTGAGAGCCAATATATAGATGAGGCGGCCACCATGAAAGAGTCAGCAAAAAAAGAGTTGGATGCCCTGTATGCCAGGGAGCAAAAGAAAATCAAACAGGAAACGACAAAGATTCAATCATCAAAAACAACAAAGTGACCATGGATTATAAAAAGGTAAAAACAGATGTGCATGCCGTAACCCGCAATATCGAAGATTTTACGGCTGGCACTAACAATATGTATGAGACGGTGGCTGTAATTTCCAAAAGGGCAAACCAGATCGGACTTGAAATAAAGGAAGAATTAAATCAGAAATTGTCTGAATTTGCCACAACCACTGATAATCTGGAGGAGATTTTCGAAAACCGTGAACAGATTGAAATCGCCAAGTATTACGAACATCTTCCCAAGCCAACCCTGATCGCGATTCATGAATATTTAAACAACGAGGTTTATTTTCGCAACCCACATAAGGAAAGGCCCGAGGATTTTTAATCCTAATCTAACCATTTATGCTGAAGGGCAAAAAAATCGTTGTCGGGATTACCGGGAGTATTGCGGCCTACAAGATCCCATTCCTGGTCAGGCTGCTTGTCAGGCAGGGCGCCGAGGTGAGGGTTATTATGACACCTGCTGCTGTTGATTTTGTAACCCCCCTTACGCTTTCGACCCTTTCAATGCATTCAGTGATTGTTGACCCTTTTAAAACGATCAGCGGGGAGTGGAATAACCATGTTGAACTCGGACAATGGGCAGATGTCATGGTTTTCGCGCCGGTAACTGCCAATACCCTGGGGAAAATGGCAAACGGAATTGCTGACAACTTTGTTGTTACCGCCTATCTCTCTGCCAAATGCCCTGTATTCATCGCGCCGGCCATGGATCTGGATATGTATGGTCACCCTTCCACTCAGAACAACATTAATACGCTCAGGTCTTTTGGAAATATCATCATTGAACCTCAGGTCGGAGAACTGGCAAGCGGCCTTTCGGGTCCCGGACGACTTGAAGAACCTGAGAATATCCTGAATATCCTTGAACATTTCTTTTCTTCCCGCCAGGTTTTGAATAAAAAAAAAATCCTGATAACCGCAGGTCCAACCCACGAAAAAATTGATCCCGTCCGTTTTCTGGGCAATAATTCAACCGGGAAAATGGGTTTTGCTCTTGCTGAAGAGGCTGCAAACAGAGGTGCAGAAGTAACCCTGATCTCAGGCCCCACACTGCTGAATTCCAGTAATAAAGGCATCAGAAGGGTGGATGTTGAATCTGCTGAAGAGATGTACGATGCCTGCATGACAGAAGCTCCGGGAGCTGACATTATTATCATGGCGGCAGCAGTAGCAGATTATACGGTCAGGGAGAAATCTATCGTGAAGATAAAAAAGAGTACTGCCCCCACAACGCTCGAACTCTTTCCTACAAGGGACATCCTGAAATCGATTGGAGAACAAAAAAGAAAAAATCAGATATTGATCGGTTTCGCCCTGGAAACAGATAATGAAGTCGAAAATGCCCGTAAGAAGTTAAAGCAAAAAAAACTTGACTTCATCATATTGAACTCATTACGTGAAAAAGGGGCCGGTTTTGGCCTTGGTACCAATAAAATTACCATCATAGACAAAGCGGGTAACATCCGGCAAGGAAGTGTTAAAACCAAGCAGGAGATTGCTTCGGATATTCTTGATGTCATTACTGAAAAACTATAGTCAGTCATGGGAATTAGCAATAAAGCATTCATATTTGTCCTTTTAATTGTCCTGTCATTTTTCAGGATAAGCGCACAGGAATTGAATTGCGTGGTTAATGTTGCAACACCAAAGGTAGAGGGAACCGACAAGCGTGTATTTGAATCAATGCAAAGCGCCATATATGAGTTTGTAAATAACAGGAAATGGACAAACTATAATGTGGGGCCTGAGGAGCGGATCGAATGCACCTTTTTATTGACAATCAATGATCGGTTAAGTTCTGATGAATTCAGGGGCACACTGAATGTTGTGGTCCGCAGGCCCGTACTTAATTCGGCCTATAATTCGGTCCTTTTTAACTATATTGACAAGGGGATTCAGTTTAAATACGTGGAATACCAGCCATTGGATTATTCTGATGGAACATTTTCCTCCAACCTGACCTCCATTCTCGCCTATTATTCGTACGTTATCCTTGGTTTTTATTTTGATTCATTCTCTCCAAGCGGGGGAACTCCCTATTTTGAGAAGGCCCAGGAGGTGGTTAATGCTGCACAGAATGCTCCTGAAACAGGTTGGAAAGCCTTTGAAAGTGACAAAAACCGGTACTGGCTGGTAAATAATTATCTGACTGCAGCGAATTCAGGGCTGAGGGATTTTGCATATCGCTATCATCGCCAGGGCCTCGATTTAATGTATGATAAAGTAGATCAGGGCAGGGGAAGTATAGCAAGTTGCATTGAGATCTTGCAGAGTATCTATAACGCAAAACCGAACTTGTTTGCATTGCAGCTGACAACCGATGCAAAAAGAGATGAAATTATCAATATATTTAGTGACCAGCGGGTTGCACCTCTGGAAAAAACCAGCGTGGTGAACATACTAAAAGAAATTGATCCTGCCAATAGCTCGAAATACCAGGTTATATTAGATTCAAAATAGAATACCCCGGTTAACCCTCGTCTTATATTAATTGGTACCTGATGCTGATTAAATTATCTATCAGAAATTACATTTTAATCCAGGATCTGGAAGTTGACTTCTCGACTGGTTTTTCTGTAATTACCGGTGAAACGGGGGCAGGTAAATCCATCTTACTCGGAGCATTGGGTTTGATTTTGGGTCAGCGGGCCGATTCATCCATTCTGCTTGATAAATCAAAGAAGTGCATCATCGAAGGTTCATTTCAAATTAAAGGATATAACCTGGAAGAGCTATTCAAAGTCAACGCGCTGGATTTTGATGATGTGATTATTCTTCGAAGAGAGATCAACCAGGGAGGTAAGTCGCGGGCTTTTGTGAATGATACCCCGGTTAATTTATCCTTGTTGAAAGATCTTGGTGACCGGCTGGTTAATGTCCATTCCCAAAATTCCATTGTCACCCTGAATGAAATGAATTTTCAGTTGGCTGTGCTCGACAGTTATGCCTCGATTCAATCGGAGGTATTTAAATATAAATCAGGATACTTAGCCCTGAGTGAATTAAAACGGCAATTGACTGAACTTCATGAAAAAGAGGCAAGGTCAGCCGGGGAGCGCGAATACCATCAGTTTCTTTTGGATGAACTGAACAGGACGAATCTGAAACCTGGAGAATTGCAGGAAGTGGAGGAGAGGCTGGAGTTTCTTAAACATGCGGAAGAAATCAAGAGATCCCTGAATAATGCAAATGAAATGATTTCGGAATCCGAATTGAGCGTTCTGACACAATTATCTGAGGTCATCCATTCGTTAAGCGGGGTCGCAAAATTCAAGACTGAACTTAAAGATATAGTTGAAAGAATCAATGTTAATTATATTGATATCAAGGATATATTAAAAGAAATTACCAATGTCGAAACCAAAATCTATTTCGAGCCCTCTGAAATGGAATCACTGGCTGTACGACTTGACTCGTTATATAGATTATTGAAGAAGCATCAGAGGACAACCATAGAGGAGCTGATTATTGTAAAACAAGAGATTGAACAAAAAGTATCTGACGTACTCAATCTCGGGGAAAAAATCATTGCATTAAATTCAGAAGCTGTAAAACTGGAGGCTGAGCTGTATAAAAGGGCCAAGGTCCTCTCTGCCAGCAGGCAAAAAGTTGTTGCAAAGTTTGAACGGGAAATGGTAGATACGTTGCTCCAGCTGGGTATTTCAGCGGCCCGTTTCAAGGTCGACCTTGTCAGTGCCAGTGATCTTACCAAAGACGGGATTGATAAAATCAAGTTTTTATTCAGCGCAAATAAAGGTTTGGAAGTCAATGAGCTGTCAAATACTGCTTCCGGTGGTGAGATGTCAAGGCTGATGTTAAGCGTTAAATCGATGATCAGCCAGAAAAACCTTCTTCCCACCATCTTCTTTGATGAGATTGACAACGGGGTTTCAGGAGAAATTGCCGGAAAAGTCGGGAGTATCCTGAAGCGAATGGGTAATAAAATGCAGGTTATTGCGATTACTCACCTTCCCCAGATTGCAGGGAAAGGTGATCACCATTACTGGGTTTACAAATCTGAAAAGAATCACACAACCCATACATTTATCAGGCAGTTGTCGGCCCAGGATCGCGTAGAGGAAATTGCTAAAATGCTAAGCAATGAAAAAGTAACCGACTCTGCTTATCAGACAGCCAGGGAACTTCTTGCTAATTAATTTAACTGAACTTTCATGACACATAATTTATTAATCGGAAAAAAAGGAATCATTTTTGGAGCATTGGACAGCAAATCCATTGCCTGGAAAATTGCGGCCCGTGCCCACGAGGAGGGGGCTGTTTTCACCCTCTCAAATACACCGGTTGCACTGCGTTTCGGGGAGATCCACCAGCTGGCTTCCGAATGCAATGCTGAAATTATTCCTGCGGATGCAACCAGCGTAAAGGATCTGGAGCATGTATTTCACCGTTCGATGGAGGTTTTGGGAGGGAAAGTTGATTTTGTCCTGCATTCAATCGGGATGTCTCTGAATGTCAGAAAGCAGCGGAACTACGATGATCTGGATTATGAATATTTCCATAAAACAATTGATATATCTGCATTTTCATTTCATAAGATGTTGCAGGTTGCAAAGAAACTTGATGCCATAAATAACTGGGGTTCTGTGCTGGCACTATCCTATATTGCAGCACAACGAACGCTGGTTGGTTATAATGACATGGCCGACGCCAAGGCCCTGCTTGAGTCCATTGCGCGGAGTTTCGGATATATTTATGGGAGGGAAAAACAAATTCGCATCAATACTATTTCCCAGTCTCCCACGCGGACAACAGCCGGAAGCGGTATAAAGGGAATTGATGGCCTGCTGGATTTTACCGAAAGAATGTCTCCGCTGGGAAATGCAACTGCAGATGAATGTGCGGATTTTTCAATTGTCCTCTTCTCGGATTTATCAAGAAAAGTAACGATGCAAAACATCTACCATGATGGAGGCTTTTCCAGCATGGCCATGAGTCAGAAAGCAATGACCCAGTACAATAAATGTCTCGAGGATCAGGATAATTTATAGCTATTCTGCAACCTTTTTTTATATTTGCAACCCGAATCCTTTCTTATTTAAAAACCTGCACATTCGATGAAGATATTAGTCTGTATTAGCCATGTTCCTGACACGACCACCAAAGTTAAGTTTATTGACGATTTTAAGAAAATGGACACCACCGGAATACAATGGGTCATTAATCCATGGGATGAATTGTCATTAACCAGGGCTCTGGAATTAAAGGATGACGCTGCAAATGGAATTCAATCGGTTACAGTGGCCCATGTTGGCCTGGTTGGATCGGAACCGACTATTCGAAAGGCCCTGGCCATTGGAGCCGACGACGCCATCAGGGTAAATGCTGATCCCCTCGATGCCTATTTTGTAGCAGCGCAATTAGCGAAGGTTTTGGAAAGCGATTCCTACGACCTGGTCCTTTGTGGCATTGAATCAAGTGATCACAATGGATCAAATGTGGGAGGGATGTTGGCCGAATTTTTAGGATATCCTTCCGTCTCTTCCGTTTCAGGTGTGAAAATTGAGAATGGTCAGATCTTCATTACCCGTGAAATTGATGGTGGAAAAGAAATTGTTACAGTCCCGACCCCGGTTGTGGCCATCGTTCAGAAGGGGATTGCAAAAGAACCCCGCATCGCAGCCATGCGTGGTATCATGATGGCCCGCACAAAGCCTTTGAGGGTGTTTGAACCTGCTGGCATCGAATCGTTAACAGAGGTGGTAAAATACGAGATGCCGAAACCCAGGGCAGCATGTAAATTTGTGGATCCAGAAAATCCGCGTCAGCTCATTGAGTTGCTCCAAAATGAAGCTAAAATTATTTAAATCTTCAGATAAACACAAAACCGAAATATGTCAGTTTTAATTTTTGTAGAGAATTGGGATGGAAAATTCAAAAAACTGAGTTTTGAACTTGCTTCCTATGGCGCGAAGTTGGCAGCGATGATGAATACTGAAGCTGTCGCCCTTTCAATCGGGAAGGTTGACGATGCCGAGTTGGGGAAACTTGGTCAATATGGAGTTAACCGAATCATCCGTGCTGTAAATGATGACATAAATATCTTTGATTGTCAGGCGTTTACTTCAATTATTACAAGTTTTGCGAAACAGGAAGCAGCAAAAGTAATCCTTCTTTCGAATAACAATACAGGCAAAGCCATTGCACCAAGGTTATCGGTTCAACTGAAAGCCGGACTTGGAGCCGGTGTCAGCAAACTACCCCTCAGCATCAGCCCCTTTATTGTCTACAAAAAAGTATATTCCGGAAATGCTTTTAGCAACCTGGTCATTAAAACCGACATTAAAATTTTAACCCTTGCACAAAATTCATTTGAACTGATTGAAGCCAATAATAACGCTGTTGTCAGCAAGGTATCAGTTGACTGGAACAGCGCTCAGGTGAAGACCAAAGTGCAGGAGATACAAAAGCAAAGTGGTAAAATCCTGTTAACTGATGCAGATGTGGTAGTTTCCGGAGGAAGAGGAATGAAATCTCCGGATAACTGGGGGCCGATTGTAGAATTGGCCGGTCTTCTTGGCGCGGCAACTGCCTGTTCGCGACCTGTTTCTGATGAAGGCTGGAGACCCCACGAAGAGCATACCGGTCAAACGGGAAAGATCATCGCACCAAACCTCTATTTCGCGATTGGAATATCCGGAGCCACCCAACACCTTGCCGGGGTAAGTTCATCGAAATACATCGTGGCGATCAATACAGATAAGGATGCCCCGATTTTTTCTGCAGCCCAGTATGGGATTGTTGGTGATGCAGTTAAAATTATGCCTAAACTGGTAGATGCTGTTCGGGAATTAAAGGGGAAGTAACAGGCAATGGTTAAACAGATTGTATTTGCAATTACCCTCATAGCCACAATTGCGATTTTTATATTCACCCTAAACCGTATTTCTCATTTTTTTAGTTTTACAAGGCCGGCATATCCCATCCGTGATTTTGGGAAGAGGCTTTGGGTGACACTTGAGGTGGCTTTCGGCCAAACAATCATCTTCCGGCGCCCTGTGATTGGTTTTTTGCATGCCCTGGTTTTTTGGGGATTCTGCGTCATTGCCTTTGGAAGTATTGAAATGGTGATTGACGGGCTTTTTGGGACTGATCGCTTTTTGAAATTTCTTGGTCCCGTGTATGATGTTATCACAGCATCAGGAGATATTTTCGGGTTATTGGTTGGTGTTTCCATCCTGATCTTTATATTCCGCCGACTTTTTCTTCACATCAAACGGTTTGACGGCATCGAAATGAAACCGATCTCCCACATGGATGCAAACCTGGCATTGAGCATGATCCTGTTCCTGATGATTTCACTGCTGGGCATGAACATGGCCTATTATGCCGGCATCATTGGATCGGTTGGACAAATGGCCGGGATGTATCCGGTGAGCAGATATTTTTCAGGGATTTTCGTGGGATTGTCGTCATCCCAGCTGGGATTGATCTATGAAATTTGCTGGTGGTCGCATATCCTGCTGATCTTCATCTTTGCGAACGTTTTGCCCTATTCAAAGCATTTTCATGTCTTCATGTCGATACCGAATGTTTTTCTTTCCCGGCTTGAACCGTTAGGAAAGCTGCCCAATATGGAAAGTATCACCAGGGAGGTTACCATGATGCTTCATCCGGAAACAATCGTGGATGCACCTTCTGACGACGCCCAAATACAACGCTTTGGCGTCAAGGATGCTGAAGATGTATCCTGGAAAAACTATTTCGACTCACTTGCCTGCACCGAATGCGGACGGTGTACTTCGGTATGTCCGGCTAACCTGACCGGAAAGAGATTATCCCCGCGTAAAATCATCATGGACCTGCGCGCCAGGATGAAGGAAAAGGGCCCTGGAATGATAAAGCACGGAAGAACCTTTACGGATAACAGGTCACTTTTACGGGATTATATTTCTGAAGAAGAGTTGTGGGCCTGCACAACCTGTAATGCATGCGCCAAAGAGTGCCCGATCAATATAAATCATCCTACGCTGATCGTCGACATGCGAAGGTTCCTGGTAATGGAAGAGGCTTCTGCTCCCAGCGGCATCAAATGGATGTTCAGCAACATTGAGAACAATGGTGCTGCATGGCAGTTCTCACCCGACGATCGAATGCTTTGGGCACAGAATATTGAATTACATAAAAATTAAATCAGAAATTTATCATGGTAGCCCGTAAAGTTGTAGTTCCTGTAATGGCCGATTTATTCGCCCGTGGAGAACAACCGGAATTTCTCTTCTGGGTTGGTTGTTCAGGGGCGTTTGATGACCGGTACCAGAAAGTGACTCAAGCCTTTGCAAAAATATTGACCTTCCTGGAAATAAGTTATGCCGTCCTTGGTAAGGAAGAATCCTGTACAGGGGATCCCGCACGTCGGGCCGGCAACGAAATGCTATACCAGATGCAGGCGCTTCAGAATATCGCGCTTTTTAAATCTTACGGAATCAGGAAAATCATCACCATCTGTCCGCATTGTTATAATATCTTCAAAAACGAATATCCTGATCTTGGTGCCGAACTCGAGGTGATCAATTATCTCCAGTTCCTTGATCAATGCATAATGACCGGCAAATTGACCATTGACCCTCATTCATTGGCCGATGTATCCATTACGTATCATGACCCTTGTTACCTTGGCCGGGCCAACGATATTTATTTTGAACCCCGGTCGATTCTGAAGAAGCTTACCTCCAACGTTGTAGAGATGGAGCGGAACAAAAGTTTTGCTTTGTGTTGTGGCGGCGGCGGTTCACAAATGTTTAAAGAAGCAGAAAAAGGCGATAAAGAGGTATATTTGGAAAGGACGGAAGAGGCTTTGCGTACCGAGGCAAAGGTAATTGCAACCGCCTGCCCTTTTTGCATGACGATGCTCACCGATGGAATCAAAGCAAAAAACCGGGAAGCAGACATTAAAAATTACGATATTGCTGAATTGATTGTTCAATCCTTACATATATAATGCATTCATAAACAAACAGAAATGGAGAATAGAAAAGTACTGAAAAGCGGAGAGTTCCTTGTAGATGAAATTCAAGCCAGCGATATCTTTATCCCGGAACAATTTGACGAAGAGCAAAAAATGATTGCTCAGACCATCCAGGATTTCCTGAATACGGAACTATATCCGAACATTGCCCAGATCGACTCCCCCGATATCAATCTGATGAAGAGCATCCTGAAAAAGGCCGGAGAACTTGGTCTGATGGGCATTTCTATTCCGGAAGAGTATGGCGGATTCGGACAGTCGTTTGTTACACAAATGCTTGCTGCCGAAACCATTGGTTCGGGCCACTCATTTTCCGTTGCATTTATGGCCCACACTGGGATCGGGACCCTGCCCATCATGTATTACGGCAATGAGGATCAGCGTCAGCGTTATGTTACCCGCCTTGCAACTGGTGACTTACTTGGGGCCTATTGTTTAACAGAACCCGGGGCAGGCAGTGATGCAAATTCAGGTAAAACGACTGCCACTTTGTCTGAAGATGGGAGACATTATATCATGAATGGCCAAAAAATGTGGATTACCAATGCTGGATTTGCTGATACCCAGGTGGTGTTTGCAAAAATTGACAAGGACAGGGTTCTGAGTGCATTCATTGTAGAGAGGGATTTTCCCGGGGTCGTTGTCAGCCCCGATGAACATAAAATGGGGATTAAAGGATCATCGACAGCACAGATCTTTTACAATGATGTTAAAGTTCCTGTTGAGAATCTGATAGGTAACAGGGGTGAGGGATTTAGAATAGCGCTCAGCATTCTTCATATGGGTCGAATTAAACTGGGGGCCAATGTGCTGGGGGCATCCAAAAAAACGATTACTGATTCGGTGAAATATGCCAATGAGCGTAAACAATTCAATGTTCTAATTTCTACTTTCGGGTCCATTAAACATAAGCTTGCCGAGCAGGTGATCAAAACATTTGCCCTTGAAAGTGCCATCTACCGTTTATGCAAGGATATTGACGGGCTGATTGAGCAGAATAAGGCATCCGGGGTTGACAAAGGCAAAGCTTCAGTGGAGGGTATCAGCCATTATGCAGTTGAGGCTGCCATTCTTAAAGTTTATGGGTCTGAAGTTCTTGATTTTGTGGTTGATGAAGCTGTTCAAATTCATGGAGGCATGGGATATTCAGCAGAGATGGCTGTTGAAAGGGCTTACCGTGATTCACGGATCAACAGGATTTTCGAAGGGACGAATGAGATCAACAGGCTGCTGGTGGTTGATACCGCAATGAAACGGGCCATGAAAGGTGATTTTGATCTTTTTGGAAAAGCTGAAGCATTGCTTGCAAACCTTGGTGCTTCTCTGGATAACAAACAGGATGGAGAATCATATTTCGAAGAAAAGCGCAGGTATATCAAGAATTTCAAGAATCTGATCCTGATTGTCCTTCAGGGTGCATCCAAACATTTTGATAAGAAACTGATCATGGAACAGGAGGTGATGAATAACCTCGCCGATATGATCATGGAAGTTTATATCGCAGAATCAATGGCTTTAAGGATTGAAAAATTGGAAATGATGAAGGGAAGTGATCCTTCAGGTATCTACCGGGCCATGCTTGACGTGTTTGTTTATGATGCGGCCAATAAAATCAGAAAACCTGCTGCCGATGCCGTGCATTCGTTTGCTTCACCCGAGTACAACGGGAAATACAAAAGCACCATCGAATCGATGACCAATGTTCACGGGATAAATGTTAAAGATGCCCGGAGGAAAATCGCGGATAAACTGATTGAAGATAATTGTTATAAATTCTAGAAGATACCTAGGATTTATCGGAAACGCTGACAACAACTTCATCTTTTTCAGCGAGATAATCGACAGTAATCACATCATTTTCAGTGAGTTTTGTTTTGATAATCTCCTCAGCGAGTGTGTCTTCAACATATTTCTGTATGGCACGTTTTAACGGGCGTGCTCCAAATTGGGCATCCCATCCCTTTTCAGCTATATAATCCTTGGCGGCAGAAGTAATAACAATCTGGTATCCAAGTTGTTTTATTCTGTCATACAGCTGCTTGAGTTCAATATCAATGATTTTATGTATATCCTCACGTTCGAGTGATTCAAAAATGATCACATCATCGATCCTGTTGATGAATTCAGGTGCAAATGCTTTCTTGAGGGCATTTTCAATAACTCCTTTTGCATAATCGCTGGTGGAGGCCTGTTTAGCGGATGTTGCGAATCCAACTCCCTGCCCAAAATCCTTGAGCTGCCTGGAGCCGATGTTGGATGTCATGATTACAATGGAGTTCTTGAAATCTACCTTCCGTCCAAAACTATCGGTCAGCATGCCGTCATCCAACACCTGAAGGAGCAGGTGGAACACGTCGGGATGTGCCTTTTCAATTTCATCAAGCAGGACAATAGAGTAGGGGCGTCTGCGAATTTTTTCGGTCAGCTGGCCTCCTTCTTCATATCCAACATATCCCGGAGGAGCCCCAATCAGCCGCGAAACGGCAAATTTTTCCATGTATTCACTCATGTCAATGCGTACCAGTGCATCCTCTGAATCAAAAAGATATCTCGATAAAACCTTTGCCAGATGAGTTTTTCCAACACCTGTCGGACCAAGGAAAATAAAAGTTCCGATGGGTTTATTGGGATCTTTGAGTCCCGCCCTGTTGCGACGGATGGCCTTGACTACTTTTTTAATCGCTTCATTCTGGCCAATCACTGAGTTCGCCAATTCAGCTTCCATATTGATCAGGCGATCGCCTTCGTTTTTCGCAATCCGCTGAACCGGGATACCTGTCATCATGGCAACAACCTCTGCCACATTTTCTTCTGCAACAGTCTGCCTGTTCAATTTAGCATTCTCATCCCATTTCTTTTTCTCTCGTTCAAGGCTGTCCTGAAGTTTGCGTTCAGTATCACGGAGGTCGGCGGCCTCTTCAAATTTTTGGCTGTTGATAGCCGACATTTTCAGTTTTCTAGTCTCTTCTATCTGATTTTCAACCTTTACAATCTCTTCCGGAACGTTGATATTCGAAATATGGACCCGGGCACCTGCTTCATCAAGCGCATCAATTGCTTTATCGGGGAGATACCGGTCGGTGATATACCTGTTGGTGAGCGATACACATGCTTTTATGGCATCATCCGTATATTGAACAAGATGATGATCTTCGTATTTCTCCTTGATATTGTTGAGTATTTCAACTGTCTCCTCTGGTGATGTCGGATCGACCAGAACTTTTTGAAAACGACGTTCAAGCGCTCCGTCCTTTTCAATGTATTGACGGTATTCATCGAGCGTTGTGGCCCCGATGCACTGGATATCACCGCGTGCCAGTGCAGGTTTGAACATGTTTGAAGCATCGAGTGATCCTGAGGCGTTCCCTGCCCCTACAATCGTATGAATTTCATCAATAAAGACAATGATGTTGGGGTTTTTTTCCAACTCATTTAAAACCGCTTTCATCCGTTCTTCAAACTGACCGCGGTATTTGGTGCCGGCAACAAGGGAAGCCAGATCCAGTGATACAAGGCGTTTGTTAAACAAGGCACGGGAAACTTTACGCTGAACGATCCTGAGTGCAAGTCCTTCCGCAATGGCCGATTTCCCGACGCCGGGCTCACCGATTAAGATCGGATTGTTCTTTTTACGTCTGGAAAGGATTTGTGCAATGCGCTGCAACTCCTTTTCACGGCCAACAATTGGATCAAGCCGGCCCTCCTCGGCTGCCTTGGTGATATCCCGGCCGAAATTATCCAGGACAGGTGTCTTGGATTTCGAGTCCTGTGGTTTTTTAGCGCTGCTGCCACTAAAACTTTTTGAACCTTCTTCAGGATCTTCATCGTCATCATCCTTTGGAAGAATATCCTGGGGATCAAAACGTCGTTCTTCATTACCGCTGGTCAGGATGGCCTTTAATTCATCCTTCACAGCATTATAAGTAACACCATAAACTGAAAAAGTCTTTGTTACCAGATTGTTCTCATCTTTAAGGATGGCTAATAACAGATGCTCTGTACCGATCAGTTCACTGTTAAAAAGTTTTGCTTCCAGATAGGTGATCTTCAAAGCACGTTCAGCCTGTTTAATCAGTGGAAGATTTTCGCTTCCTGCAGGCTTTTCCTTATGACTGGCCACCGCCAGTTCAACTTTTTTCCTGACCTCAGGGAGATCAACGCCAAGATTGCGTAAAATGCGAATGGCCAAACCTTCGCCCTCCCGTATAATGCCTAATAGCAAGTGCTCCAGTCCAATATAATCGTTTCCTAAACGTTGGGCCTCTTCCCGGCTATATATCAAAACGTCTTTTACACGTTGTGAAAATTTTGCTTCCATAATATGCTGTTATCAATGTGAAAAGGGGGTATTGTCAAAAATCGAACCACTTTATAATTGACAAAGTTACCATTGCTTTCAAAAATACGATCGAATTCTCTAAAATAAATTGCAATACCCTTAATTTATTAACACTTTCATGTTAGTAAGAGATTAAAATAATTCTCCTGAACCCATGGTTTTAACAGGGATAAACGTTATCTTCGTATCATAATTTCAGGTATTTTATCTATTTGAAAACTAGTTACATAACTAATTAATGCAACGATATGGAATCGGGAGAAAAAATAGTTCAGGTCAATATTGAGAATCAGATGAAAACCGCCTACATTGATTATTCAATGTCGGTGATTGTTCAGCGTGCGTTACCTGACGTGAGGGATGGGTTAAAACCAGTGCACAGGCGTGTATTATTTGGAATGTATGAATTGGGAGTCCTTTCAAACAGATCCTATAAGAAATCTGCAAGAATAGTAGGGGAGGTGCTTGGAAAGTTTCACCCGCACGGAGATACATCGGTATATGATGCAATGGTAAGGATGGCCCAGGAATGGAGTTTACGCTATCCCCTGGTTGACGGCCAGGGTAATTTTGGTTCCATGGATGGTGACAGTCCGGCAGCTATGCGTTACACTGAGGCGCGTCTTCAGAAGATCGCCGAAGAGATGGTTGCAGATATTGAAAAAGACACTGTTGATTTTCAGCTGAATTTTGATGATACACTGAAGGAACCCACGGTGATGCCTTCGCGGATTCCAAATTTGTTGATTAACGGCGCATCAGGGATTGCGGTAGGAATGGCAACGAACATGGCGCCCCATAACCTGAGCGAAGTCGTTGACGGGATTATTGCCTACATTGATAACAGGGAGATCACCATTCCTGAACTGATGAAGTATATCAAAGCCCCCGATTTTCCAACAGGTGGGATAATTTATGGATACGACGGTGTCAAAGATGCTTTCGAAACAGGCAGGGGACGGATTGTTGTTCGCGGAGAGACGACCATTGAACAGGATGATCACGGAAGGGAGAAAATCATTGTTAATTCAGTGCCATACCAGGTGAATAAGGCTGAAATGATTAAAAAAACAGCAGACCTGGTCAATGATAAAAAAATTGAAGGCATATCCGACATACGTGATGAATCTGACCGCAACGGTGTCCGCATCGTGTATGAACTTAAACGTGAAGCCATAACTAACGTGGTATTGAATAAGTTGTACCAGATGACGGCTTTACAAACATCATTCAACGTCAATAACATTGCGCTTGTGAAGGGACGGCCAATGATGCTGAATTTAAAGGACATGATTGTTCATTATGTTGAGCATCGTCATGAAGTAATCTTCCGCCGAACCAAATTTGATTTGTCTGAGGCGCTTAAAAGGGCTCATATACTTGAGGGATTGCTCATTGCACTTGACAACCTGGATGCAGTCATCGCATTGATCAGGGCATCACAGACCCCGGATGAGGCGAAAGCCGGTTTGATGGATAACTTCGGATTAAGTGAGATTCAGGCGAAGGCCATCCTGGATATGCGGTTGCAGCGTTTAACCGGATTAGAGCGGGATAAAATTAAAGAAGAGTACGCTGAACTCATGAAACTGGTTGATTATCTGAACAGTATATTGGCTGATGTATCCGTCAGGATGAATATTATCAAGGAAGAACTGAGAGAGATCAAGGAAAAATTCGGTGACAAGCCAAGGTCTCAAATCGTATATGCCGCATCAGATTTCAGGATTGAAGATACCATCCCGGATGAAAATGTAGTCATAACCATTTCGCACATGGGATACATCAAACGGACTCCCCTATCAGAATATCGCGTTCAGAATAGGGGAGGGCGCGGTGTAAAAGGGTCGGATATCCGTGATGAGGATTTTCTTGAACATTTGTTCGTAGCAACCAATCACAATTACTTAATGTTCTTCACCGAGAAGGGCAAGTGCTTTTGGCTCAGGGTGTATGAAATTCCTGAAGGCGGAAAAACTTCCAAGGGAAGGGCTATTCAGAACCTTATCAATATCGAACCGGATGACAAGGTGAGGGCCTTCATCAATGTGAAGAACCTGAAAGATGAAGAGTACATTTCTTCGAACTTTATCATCCTGGCCACCAAGAAAGGAACAATTAAAAAAACCTCACTGGAGGCCTATTCGCGTCCAAGACAAAACGGGATCAATGCCATTACCATCAATGAAGGGGATCAACTGCTGGAGGCAAAACTGACCCAGGGAACTGACGAGGTCGTCATGGCCTTAAAATCGGGTCGTGCAATCAGGTTTAATGAAAAAACTGTCCGACCGATGGGACGCAATGCTGCGGGTGTTCGCGGAATTTCAATTCCCGGAGCCGATGATGAGGTGGTGGGGATGATCTGTATTCCATTGGATAAAAAATGTGAAGTTTTGGTTGTTTCTGAAAATGGTTATGGTAAGCGATCAGACCTGGATGACTACCGGATTACAAACCGCGGGGGAAAAGGAGTTAAAACATTGAATATCACCGATAAAACCGGCGCTGTAATTGCAGTGAAGGATGTTACGGACAGTGATGATCTGATGATCATCAACCGCTCGGGTGTTATTATCCGCATGGCTGTGGTGAACCTTCGCGTGATGGGTCGGGCTACCCAGGGCGTCCGTCTTATTAAGATTGATGATGGTGATTCCATTGCGGCCGTAGCTAAAGTTGACGTTGAAGTTACGCCGGAAAGTGAGGAGGATCAGATTACTGATGCAATGGAAACATCCGATGGAATTATCAATGAGAATGCGGATGAAGCCATTGAAATGAATGGACAAAAAGGCGAGGAACCTGAAAATTAATTTGACTTTCGTAGCACATAATAGAAGGGTATTTTTTATCTTTGCGCGCTTAAATAAACTCAAAAGTAACATCTTAATAATCAAATCGATGAAAAAATTTGCTTTACTTCTTGTATTGGTAACTTCCTTTACCATTGCATTCGGACAAAAAAATGTTCGACAAACCGCCTCTAATTATTTGAAGGATGGAAAATTAGACAAATCAATGGAAGCAATTAACCTGTGTGTCCTCGATCCCAGTACAGCTCAGGATCCCAAGGCATGGTTTATCCGGGGAAATGTTTATCTGGAAATTGCCAATACCAAAGATGAAAAATTTAAAAGTCTCGATGCAGATCCTTTGACCAAGGCATTGGAATCATACAAGAAAGCGGTTGAATTCGATCCAAAGAAGGAATATTTTGATGATATTTTTGCAAAACTGAATTTCCAAAGGAACAGTTATTATAATATAGGAGTTGACGAGTACAATAAGAAAAATTACAAAGAGGCCATGTTGAATTTTGGGAAGGGCGCAGAGGTACTGGAACTTGTGAATGTTTCGGATACGATTTCCATTTTAAATGCTGCTACCTGTGCATCCCTGGCAAATGACAAGGAGGCTTCAAAGGGTTATTACATTAAGTTGTTAAAGGCAAACTATAAATCACCTGTTCTATTTATGACAATATCAGATATTTATCGTCAGGATAAAGACTCTGTTAACGCATTAAAATATGTACGTATGGGAGAGGAGTTATATCCAAATGATCTCAGATTATTTCTTGCTGAGACCAATATTTACCTGACCTTCAATAATACGCCAAAGGCGCTTAATAACCTTAAGGTGGCACTTGCCAAAGATTCAGCGAATGTATCGGTCGCCTTTGCCCTGGGAACCATTTATGACAATATTTCGAACGATAGCAGTAAAACGGTTGCAATACGTAATGATGCCTTTGAAAATGCGGTTTCATCCTATTTAAATGCAATACGGATTGAGAAGGATTATTTTGAAGGTAACTATAATCTAGGCGCTTTATACGTGAACAAGGCTGCTTCAATCAATGACGAGGCCAATAAATTGCCGCTGGATGCAACGGCACAATATGAAAAACTCAAGAAGGAGGCAGACAATTATCTTGAAAAGGCATTGCCATATCTTGAGAAGGCCACGGAACTCCAACCAAATGATATTAATACGCTTGTTTCACTGAAACAAATTTATGCGAGAACAAACAAGACTGATAAAGTGAAATCGGTTCAGGAAAAAATCAATGCTGCCCAGAAGAAATAGGGCAGGAACATATTAAATAAAACCAATCAGGAGAGTCACTGTAACAGGTACTCTCCTGATTTTTTAATATTTACTATTTAACATAATATTAATTATAAGACAAATTAATAAGTGCATATATTTGATAATCTGTCCATTATGATTTTTGAGAATAACCAAAAAAGGTTAAATATGGACGTTCATTATAGAAAAATCAACACAAATTACAGACAACGAACAGAGAACGAACAACATACGAACATACAAACTCGCGCGTGTTTGCACGAATTTGAGATATATAACAGATAAACAAGGTATTAACAATTATTTATAACAGGAATGAGAAAAATAGCACTAACCCATATTGAGGTCCCTGAAAGCACCAGCTTCTTAAAAGAACGGAACTGTTTTTGTATTGCCCTGGGCAATGGCGTAATTGCCGGTTGGTCGAATGACCGGTTGGCAACTGATTTTATGGTAAAAATCAATTTGGAGTTAAATTATAAGCTAGTAACGCTCAATCAAATCCTTATTGAGACCTACTGGAAAAACCGGTCATATTGACCACCCACAGGCCGGTGTAAATTAACCACCCCC
>JBAXVX010000011.1:0-105971 GCA_037128705.1 Bacteroidota bacterium
CGACGGCACAGGTGAACACCATTAGCGATCAGGTTTTGTGCAACACCGCTGCAACAACGGCGGTAAGTTTCGGCACTGTAAACAGCGGCGGCACAGTAACTTACGCCTGGACCAACGATACACCATCAATTGGACTGGCAGCCTCCGGAACCGGCAACATCGCCTCATTTACGGCGATCAATACCGGAACTTTACCTGTTGTGGCTACCATCGTGGTCACTCCGACATTTAACAATGGCGGGGTGAACTGCACGGGACCCACAAAGTCCTTCACCATCACCGTGAACCCGACGGCACAGGTGAACACCATTAGCGATCAGGTTTTGTGCAACACCGCTGCAACAACGGCGGTAAGTTTCGGCACTGTAAACAGCGGCGGCACAGTAACTTACGCCTGGACCAACGATACACCATCAATTGGACTGGCAGCCTCCGGAACCGGCAACATCGCCTCATTTACGGCGATCAATACCGGAACTGCACCGGTTGTGGCAACCATTGTAGTTACACCTTCATTCATAAACGGAGGAACACCCTGCACAGGCCCAACTAAAAGCTTCACCATCACGGTCAATCCAAGCGGGCAGGTTATCCATCCTGAAAGCCAGGCGGTGTGCCATGGCGAAGCGACTGCAGCCGTGGTCTTTGAGACCCTGAATAGCGGTGGGACTACGGTCTATACCTGGACAAACGACATTCCATCCATCGGACTGGCTGCCTGGGGAACCGGAAACATTGCATCGTTCATTGCAACCAACACAACTCCCGGACCTGTGGTGGCCACCATCACGGTCACTCCGACCTTCTCAAACGGGGGGGTAACCTGCTACGGAGATGCAAAAAGTTTTAAAATCACCGTCAACCCGCTGGTTCTGGTGAACCAGCCGCTGGGCCAGGTCGTATGCAATACGGCTGCGACAAGTGCGGTAACCTTTGAAACCACCAATACCGGGGGAATATCTACCTACAACTGGACCAACGACACGCCATCCATAGGACTGGCGGCCAGCGGAACCGGCGACATCGCTTCGTTTACGGCGGTCAATACCTCAGCTTCGCCGGTTGTTGCCACCATCGTGGTGACACCCACCTTTACCAATTCCGGCATCAGCTGCACAGGTGCTGCCAAATCGTTCACCATCACCGTGAACCCGACGGCACAGGTCGATCAGCCAGCAAGTCAGGTTTTGTGCAACACCACTGCAACTGCGGCCATAAGTTTTGGCACTGTAAACAGCGGAGGAACAACCACGTACGCCTGGACCAATGATACTCCATCGATTGGCCTGGCAGCCAGCGGAACCGGCAATATTGCAAGCTTTACGGCGGTCAACACCGGAACTTCTCCGGTTGTGGCCACCATCGTGGTAATACCCATATTTACCAATGGCGGTGTAAACTGCACGGGTCCGACCAAATCGTTCACCATCACCGTGAATCCAACGGCCCAGGTCGATCAACCGGCAAACCAGGTTTTGTGCAACACCGCTGCAACAACGGCTATAAGCTTTGGAACTGTAAATACAGGCGGCACAACAACCTTTGAATGGACAAATGACAAGCCGTCTATTGGCCTGGCGGCTTCGGGAACCGGCAGTATTGCAAGCTTTACGGCGGTCAATACCGGAACATCCCCTGTAGTTGCGACCATCGTAGTAACACCAACTTTCAACAATGGTGGGGTAAACTGCACAGGTCCAACCAAGAGCTTCACCATCACCGTGAACCCCACGGCCCAGGTGGATCAGCCGCTTGACCAGGTGCTTTGCCACTCAGCCACCACCGATCCGGTGACCTTCTGGACAGCCAACACCGGCGGCACAGCAACCTATGAATGGACCAACGACACGCCATCCATCGGCCTGGCAGCCTCGGGAACCGGCAACATCGCTTCGTTTACAGCGGTCAATACGGGAACGGCTCCAGTTATGGCTACCATTGTTGTTACTCCTACATTTAATAATGGCGGTGTGAACTGCACAGGACCGACAAAGTCCTTTACCATCACCGTGAACCCGCTGCCGGTGCCGACCATCTCCGGCACGACAAACCTGTGTGTAAATTCGGGTTACTATATCTATACTACTGAACCCGGCATGACCAACTACAACTGGACCATCTCTCCCGGCGGGTCATTCTACTGGGGACTGGGCACCAACGAGCTTTGGGTGACATGGAACACCATGGGAGCGCAGTGGGTCGGGGTGACCTATACCAACCAGAACAGCTGTGCGGCCCAGTCGGCCACCCTGCTCAACATAACTGTCAGTCCGATGCCTGCCCCGGCCGGAAGCATCACCGGTGAAACAACGTTGTGTGCAGGAACACAGGGTGTGGTCTATTCCACACCGCCCATCCAGGATGCCGTTACCTATATCTGGAACCTGCCCCCGGGCGCCACCATCGAATCGGGCGACAGCACCACGAGCATCGTGGTCAATTACGCCCTCAATGCTGCTTCAGGGAATATCACGGTTTACGGGAATAATTTCTGTGGAAACGGACCATCTTCGAGCCTGCCGGTTACCGTAAATCCGATCCCTGCGCCGCCTATTGTAACGGCCTTGGGTGATACCCTCACGTCCAATGCGCAACAAGGAAACCAATGGTACTACTCCCCCACGCAGGGCGGAAGCGGCAGCGCCATCCAGGGAGCCACCGACCCCACTTACCTTGCCACCGTCACCGGCTGGTACTGGTCGCAGGTTACCCTCTACGAATGCGTTTCCGACACCTCTAATCACGAGTATGTGCTCATCACCGGTATCGAGGAAATGCCTGGAGTGAGGTTTGTGGTTTACCCCGTTCCTAACGATGGTATTTTTATGACAGAAATCACCACCACCGATGAACGAACATTTGATATGCAGATATTTGATCAGATCGGCAAGATGATCTACGAAAAGAGGAAAATCAGGGTACAGGGGAAGTTTGAACAAAAGGTTGATCTTCGCCCGATTCCAGTGGGTATTTATACCATTGTTTTCAGGAATGAAGGAGGCCTGGTGATCCGAAAAATGTTGATATCAAATTAAAATTGGTTCATCTTTTTGACAGATATCTGACTTAGGACTTCTTTTTGGTTTTCGAAATGTAGTATCTCCAGTCAAACGCCACTCTGACGCCGATAAACCATGCGGTCTTTAAATCTGGTCTGATCCCGTTTTCCGGATAAATGACCGAAGACTTTCCAGGTATATCCAAACCTGCATTGATCTGCACGACCAGGCTTGCACTTTGCCGGGAAGAAAAGGTCCGCATCGGGCGGTATTCAAGGATTGGAAAATCAATTTGCGTGGAATACATGGATACCAGCACCTGGTTGTCGGGATCACCGTAGAGATCAGGGATCAGAAAGGCATCGGGGCCTCTGCCTGTGCCATAAACACAAACGCCCACCTCTCTTCCAATGATGAACTGAAATCTGCCGATAGGGGTGATCATTCCCGATTGCCATGGCAGGAGTCCCCCGTTTCCCGCAGCAACGATCATTTTATTCAGGGTTTTCGGAGAGAATAATAAAAGAAAAGGGGCTGTTACCAGTAAATCGCCGGGAATCAGGCAGAAAGGCAAACGCAAACGGGCGTAAAAAGCATCCCGGCTGGGAATAGCGGAAGAAATAGCTCCAAAATTTTTCAACGCCGGCTCTTCATCAAATCTAAAGGATGAAGTTCCGTCCTGACGCCATCCGAGATCAAGGAAAGCAAGACCGTCGCCCGATTCATTCAGAACACCCTCCATCCCCAGTCCGATACGGATGGCCACTTCAAGCGCCGGAACCATTCCGGCTGTTACTTGTGAGACTGCAAAACCTCCGTTGTATAAGGAAACCCTTGCCGCTGGCGCAATTCCAATGAAGGGCCCAATTTCGGATCTGAACCTGGGCATCTCCCCCAAACCATTTGCCAACCCCGGTACCGGGGTTGTGATTAAAACAACACCAAACAAATTCTCAAAAGTGGGATCGAGCGTGCGCAAGGGCATGTAAACCGCTTTTCCTACATTAAAAGTATCAGGTGTGGATGATTCCTTCTGATCGTTTACCAGGAGCAGGGGCGCCTTTACACCGGCTTCATCAAGGAGTTGAGCCAGACTTAAATTGACAGAATTAGCCGCACGCTCCTTGTCCTCCGGCCGCATGTAGGCATCCCCCATCAGGATCACCCGGTCGCCTTTCCATGTTGTTACTTCCAATCCCATTTCATCGTAATAATCATGGGTTCCCTTTCGCTGGGATGCATCACCCCAAACCCCTGCCACATGGCCCGAAGCAAAACCGTCTTCAAGAAAGTGTAATGCAAATGCCTCATCTGCAAGGGCCGACAAGGCAATGGCTGACCGCATTGCGGGTGTTAGTGTTTCAGTAGTTAACCTCCGGGCTTGTAACAGGGCGCTGGCGTGAAACCATTTATAGGTCCCCAGGGGGTTGAGCGCGCAGCCTTGCTTAAAACAGGTATCGAAGTATGCCTGTGCTGTGGTATTTACATCAGGACGGGCAAGCATAAAATGGCCGTTGTTAGCTCCGGCCCTCGATACATATTCAGGATCGGCCCGCAGGAGCCGGAGGTCCGAATCTCTCAACCTGTTGATGCGTTCACTCCGGGTTGTGGATGTTGCAAGCCCGGTTTTAAGCCGTGCACAAATGCCGGCAACATTCATAATCCAGTTTGTCTGCAATACGTTATAAAGCATATTGTCAGCAGAGGTTGAATGATCGCCTCCGATGGCGGTCCAGGCAGCATAATCGAGATGCGTCGGACGCTCACCCTGCTTAAAATCTGCTGCAATGGTATCCAGTCTCAACTCATACCCTCTCCTCGCCCAGGCCCAGAGCTGGTCAAGTATAGCACGATGCGCCGAATCAAGTTTTTGAATGGCGAGCAAGGTAATATCCCGGTGTTCCGGATAGACCCATGCGTTGCTGGTCAGACTGAAATTCGTGATCATCAACAAAAGCAGAAAGATTTTTTTCATTGTGGTTTCCAAATTTGTATTAACCAAGGTTCAGTGTAACCCGGCAATGAAGGCAAAGATGCTGTTCCTTTTGATCAATATCTTCAACATATGTACTTGAACGCATAACACAGGTGGGTGTATGACAATGAATTAAACCCAGTGTATGGCCCAGCTCATGGATTACCTCTTTCCTTGAACGCTCCAGTAAAAACCGGTCATCTACCGCCATCCCGTAATGTTCATTGCTAAGCCGGTGAATGGAGGCAATGGCCGTTCTTCCGCCCAAAAAACCCTGACCGAAAATAAAGGTAAGGATTGGAATAAACAGATCCACATTGAACAATCCCATGATTTTTACAGCATCAGGGATGGATAATGAATCAACCTGCTTCAGCAGCGCGTTTCCGTTATATTGTCTGCGTGCGGAATCATAAAACTCACTCAGATCAATATGGCCCTCTTTGATCGTAACAGGGCAGTTGAATTCATCTTTCACTGCCTCAGCAATCTTTTCAAGAAATTCTTTCTCGAAATACCCGAAGGAAATCAAAGTGATATTTTGCAGAGTCATCAGGTACTATTGTTGATCTGCAGGTTTTAAATCGTACTTCTTGATCTTGTGGTAAAGGGTCACCCGGTCAACTTTTAATGCTTTGGCTGCGCGGGAGATGTTCCAGCCATATTTATCGAGAATCTGCTGGATGAAGGACTTTTCAAAATCATCGAGACTTTCAGTGGAATGGGCCACCATGGTTTTTTCAAGCGGGAGATCTTTCAACCCTATTTTTTTGCCATTGCCAACCACAATAGCCCGTTCAATCATGTTTTCCAGTTCACGGATGTTCCCCGGGAAATTAAACTCCTGTAAACGCTTTACTGCCGACGGATCAATTGCAACAGCAGGCCTGTTCATCGAAGTGCAATACTTTTTAATAAAATAGTCAACAAGTAACGGAATATCCTGTATCCGCTCCCGTAAAGGAGGAATATGAATGTTTACCACGTTCAGCCTGTAAAAGAGATCCTCCCTGAAGGCTCCCTTTTCAACCATGCCCCTCAGATCCTTGTTTGTTGCACAGATTACCCTGAAATCAGAGGTGATTTCCTTATTCCCGCCTACCCGGATAAAGGTTTTAGATTCCAGAACACGCAGAAGCTCTACCTGCATTTTAGTCGAAATGGTGGCAATTTCATCCAGGAATATCGATCCGCTGTCGGCCATTTCAAACCGGCCCTTACGGTTATACATGGCCCCGGTAAAGGCTCCCTTTTCATGGCCGAACAACTCACTTTCCAACAGGCTTTCTGTCAGGGCCCCGCAATGAACACTGACGAACGGGAAGAATTTACGCGGAGAGTTGGCGTGAATGGCCCTGGCAACTAGCTCTTTCCCTGTGCCACTTTCACCGGTAATGATGACTGAAGAGTTGGTTTGAGCAACACTCTCCACCTCCCTGAGTACATCCTTCATACCTTCACTTTCACCGATCAGATCTTCAACACTCTCCAGAGAAATTACCTTTTTCTTCAGATTTTCATTTTCATCCACCAAAGAAATTTGTTTTGTGGCATTCCTGATTAAATGTGTTAAATCGTCAGGATCAAAGGGTTTGGTCACATAATCAAAGGCCCCGTCCTTTAATGCTTTTACAGCAGTATCCACCGTGGCAAAAGCTGTCATCACAATTACGATTGATTCATTTTTTAATGCCTTTATCCTTCTGAGCATTTCAAGTCCATCCATACCAGGCATCTTAATATCAGCCAGGATAATATCAAACTGGTCCGATTCTAGCATGGTCAGTGCTTTTTTGGCGTTTTCGGCAGATTCAACACGAAAACCGTCCTCAATGAACCAATTGTACAATGAATCTCTGACGGATTCTTCATCATCTACGATTAATATTGAAATCTTTTTTGTCATAAACGGGTTTCGTTAACTTCTTATTAAAGGCAGTGTTACAGAAAGAGTGGTCCCATTGCCTAATTCTGATCTGACCTGTATTTTCCCCTTATGGTTTTGTATAATTCCATGAACAATGGCCAATCCCAACCCGATACCACTGACATCCTGTTTGGTGGAAAAGAAGGGTTCAAAAATATGAGGGATATCTTCCGGAGGGATACCCAGTCCATTGTCATAAATTTCGAAAACGATGGTGTCTTCATTCGGATTTTTAGTCCTGATCACAATTTCTCCGTTTTCAAGCGCCGCTTCGGAGGCATTCACCAGCATCGCCACGCATGCCTGTTTAATCTGGTTAGGGCTGCAATTGATTAAATCGGAATGAGCTGCAAAATCTGTAAGGAAGGTGATGTTGGCAATTTTAATGGGATGCGTCATTAATTCGTAGGTTTCCTGCAGGATATCATGCAAATGTTTCGGTTCAAAATCATTCTGATCCTTCCTCGAAAAATCCAGAAGCCCTTTTACAATGTCACCACAACGCTTGGTTTCATTTTCAATCAGTTTCAAATGTTTAAGCATTGAATCCCTTTTGGAGGCATACAATTCGGGATTGCTCATTTGTTTATACAAAAGTTTGGTATAGATCAGGATCCCCGACAACGGGTTGTTTATTTCATGCGCGACAGAAGAGGATAATTTTCCAAGTGATGCAAGCCGCTCCACGTGCATCAGTTCATGCTGGGCTGCTCCCAACTCTTCTGTCTTTTTCCGGACTTTATATTCAAGCTGTTGCGACCAGTTCTCCAGTTCGTTCGTTGCCGTTTGAAGATTATCAAGCATGTCATTGAACGCCTGGGAAACCATTCTCATGTCGTCCAGTTGGTTCGGCTTTATTTCAACCCGGGTGCTTTTATCCCCGTTGGCTACGGCGATGCTCACTTTTACCAGGGCATTCAATGGATCCTTGATTTTCCGCCTGGTGAAAAATATTAAGAATATAGCCAGGAGAAGGGTTGTAAAGATTGCCAGGAGAAAGAATTCAGTATAAGATTTGATTACCGCGGCATCCAGGTCCTCCAGGGGAATTTTAATCACGAGTGATCCAAGCAGGGTATCGGTTGCTTTATGGGCGTGGCAGGAACTGAGGTAACAGGATTTTTCATTCAGAATGGGTGATTTAATAAGCAGGTGCCTGCTGCGGTTGTCATTCTGGTTCATCTTACAATCGCTGTCAACATCGATGATTTTATACGATTTGTTTTTTTCGGGGAACAATGATCTGATATCGGTATGGCAACTCAAACAATTAGGGTCGCTGTGGCGGTTGCTGGTGTCCGACGAAATGGAAGAATAAACAAGGTTGTCCTCACTGTCATACATGTTCACTTCATCAATACCCGGTAATGTGTTGATGACGTCAAGCGTATATTGCAGTGCACTCTTGTCATTCTCAAGCATGGAATAGTACAAGGCTCCTTCAACGATTGATCCGATGTTCGTTCCGCTCTGGCGGATAACCGTATTCAGGTAATTCTCATTGACTGACCTGAAAATAATGGTGAATGAGACAAATAAGAAAACAGATAAAACTGTGATGATCAAAACAACCCGTCCATAAATGGAGGAGCGGAATTTGACATACTTTTTAAAAATTCTGTTTCCCGTTTTGTTTTTGTCTTTGTTGAAGAACAACATATCCCTTTGATTAGTAAATTGGTTTAATCACTGTTAGCCTGCAGGTTATTCATCACGGCAAAATACAAAAAAAACTGGTGTGCAGACACCAGTTTTAAAATAATCTTTGCCTTGATTCTTGGCAACCGTTTCTCTTAGTTTCACCTCAGTCTCAGCTTGGTTAGAGCCGGTAAAGGTTTAAAAATTCTTTCTGGAAATCCTGCCAGATTTCATCAGGCAATGCTGAAAGGGAATGATCACACAACTCACCGCCATCCTGGAGAATAACCATGGAGGCGTCAGGGGAGTGATCCTTCATTGTTACGGCCAGGAAATCCTTGAAACGGACCAGTTCCTTCTCCGACCAGTTTGTTGCCTCTTCAGCGAGGAAACAGGATTTTGCCTCTGCGATCCAGTTTGTAGGTTTAATTTTATAAATCCACCCTTTCCCGTATGGATCTTCATTCAGGATCCCCGGATGTTTACTGAGAATTGGATTTGTATCCAGGATTTTTCCTGAAACAGGCGACACGATACTGAGAAGTTTGCCATTTTGATCGATTTCTGTCAGTAAATCACCCCTGTGGATGATATCCCCCGGATGCTTCAGATGGCTGAATTTCACCTCACCGGTAATATGAAGTAGCAGATCATCCAGCCCCACTTTGGTTGCGCCGGATCTTTCCAGATGCATCCAGGTGTGATTCCTTGCATAAAACAATCCCTGAGGAATTTTTAAAATGTTTGCTGAAAGATTCCCGATCGCTTTTTGAATCTGACTGGTCATTTTTACCTGTTTGTTCAGGATGATCCAGAAAGGAATCAATAAAATCAGGAAAGTGATGATAATAAGGTATTCCAGCCCTTTGGTGGCGAAAATATCAGAATAACTAAATCCTTCCATTTGTTTGATTTTTGTGCATAGACCTTTTACAGGGAATGCGGGTTAATTTTTATGATCATTTACCCAGGAAGGCGAATCGCGCAGCACAGGCATGCGGTTGATGACCCACCTGAATATCCAGATCTCTGTGAAAATTACGGCCAGGGTAACCACCAGTTCCATCCATGATGGCACATACCGGATCGGCATGTCCCAACGGAAACCGATAACGGTTACATTCAGCCTGTTCAGAATGACGCCAACCATGGTGATGACAGCAGCCACCTTGATCATGGTAATGTTTTGTATCCGATAACTATAAAAGAACAGAAGCATGGGCAAAAGGACAAATCCCAGCATTTCAAGAAGAAACCAATATCCCATGGGCGTATTGAGCAACGCCCAGTTTTGTCCGTGAATAAAGACAAGCAACTGGAGAAAAAAATATGCAAACATGGCCCCGGCACAAATCTTCGATAATCCGAGGATGATATTTTTTTGTGCATGATGGTTTTTTTCACTGATCTGCTTGAAAAAGACCCTGTCGCTGATGGATCCCTCAAAAATAACCATGGATAGTCCTGCGAAAATACTTGAGACAAAGAACATAATTGGAATGAATTCCGAATACCATAACGGATGAATCTTTTCCTTGGCCATGAGATAAAGGGCACCCAATCCCGATTGATGAAGAATGGAGAGCGTGATGCCGAAAATCACGGCGGCGATGGTCATTCCTGAAAGGATTTTCCGGGCCCTTCTTGCTCCCAGCCATTCAGCAACAGCTGGCGAAAATTCAATCAGCTCTGCAATCATGTACAAAAGGAAATGCCATGCCACAAGGAAAAGGACGGAACTGGTCCCGAAACTGTTCCCGATAATCGGGTTAATTACATGCCATGGCCTTCCAAGATCAAGCAACAGGGCTCCGGCGTAAAACAGGTACGCAAGAAAGCCATTCAGCACGGTCACTCTCACTATAGAATGGTACTTATGCTGATTCAGAATGTATACGATAAAGGTCAGGACATAGGCCCCACCGGCAAATGCAACTCCCGTCACCACGTCAAACCCGATCCATAAGCCCCATGGAATATCCTGCGTGAGGTTTGTGATAGAGCCGAGTCCCTTCCAGAAACGGATAACGATGAGCGTCAGCCCCATGATCATAATGGGGATTGAAATGATGTTGAAAGGAGTGAGGAATTTCCCTTTCGGTTTCAATTCGCCTATCAGGAACCTCCAGATAGGTTTGCCGTCATTATCCAGCGTAGTTTGATTGTCATTGTTCATCTTCATTCTCCCGGGTTAAGTGGTTGTCTTTTGTCGATTGATGAATCCCAAGCAGGAGGGCCGGCACCAGTACAAATATTGATGGAACGGCATAAAGAAATCCCTTGGTTAAAGCGGGATAGGAAGATTGTTGCAGCGTATTGTTCAACCCAAGTTCTTCAAAAGGAACCGGGGAAAGGTATAACCATCCGGTTCCGCCGGCGGCGTGTTCCCCATAGATTTGATCGACGTACAGATCGGGCTTTTCAGAAATTCTCCGATGGGCCTCTTTAAGCAAATCCCTGCGTTTGCCGTACAGCAGAGCTTCATTGGGGCAGTTAAATGCACAAGCTGGAGTCTCTCCGGTTTTCAGTCGTTCGAAACACATGTCGCATTTTTGAATTTTCGGATTGGAGCTGTGGTATTCAAATTTAGGACTATCAAAAGGGCATGAGACCATGCAGTAGCGGCATCCCATGCATTTATTTCCGTCCCAGGTGACAGGTCCCATTTTTGTCTTATGCATGGCCTGTGTCAAACATGCAGCAACACAGGCGGGTTCATTGCAATGCATGCATTGCCGTTTACAGAACACCACTCCTTTCGAAGTTTGATGCGTGTTTACCACGGTGTTGCAGAGTTCGCTTGTTTTACGGATGGCCGGTATCTCCTTGGTTGGGAGGGGCTGAGGTAACCCATGGGCATCGGCGCAATCAAATTCGCATCCCCGGCATCCTTTGCAGCGGGTTGCATCATAAAGAATCCCGTAAAATTCTACGTTGCTGTTGACTTTTGGCGAGGCCAGAACATCTTTTCCTACAGCCAGCGTCATTCCAGAAACACCGAGCAATTTAAAGAAGCCTCTTCGGTTAATTCCCATAATTCAGTTATTTAGAAAAAAATACATGCTGAGATTAATGGTATGCTATTTGGCAGTGTTGATAAATTTGGTTTGAAAATCCTCCCATATCTCAGGCCCGAAATCGGCCAGCACACTTTCTTTTAACGCTCCGCCATCCTGGATGGCTATGTGCGCAAATTCCGGCTCGTTTGCCTGTATCGATGAAGCAAGAAAATCTTTAAACCTGATAAATTCATCTTTTAACCAGATTTTATATTTCTCCGCCATCGTCAAAAACTGAATCTCCCTGTGCCAGTTTGTAGGTTCGATCATGTATACCCATCCTTCAGAATAGGGGTCGCTATTCAGTGCGGACGAATTGGTCATCAAGATTTCATTATATGCACTAATGGTTCCTGAAACCGGAGAATACAGGGTCAGGTGTTTCCCATTTTGCATAATTGTAAGCAAGGAATCCCCCTTCTTTATCTTTACTCCCGCTGGTTTCATCCCGATCCGGGACAATGGACCGGTAATGTGTTGAAGAAAATCATCAATCCCTACTTTCACGACACCATCTTTTTCCATAAAGGCCCAGACATGTGTTTTATCAAAATATAACCCTTTTGGCACAATCACCGAGTTTTCATCAAAAACTCCTGGGAAAGTGGAAGATATTTCAGATTCTGCCCCTTTTTTATCCCTGCGGCGGCGTGCTACAGTATTCATTATAATACCAAAGGCAATAATGATAATTAAACTCAGGAGAATCACCTTTATGATCGCATAGTTTTCGGTTTTTGGAGCTGCAACCTGAATGATGGTTTCATTTAATTTATCCATTTGTGATTGTCTCTCATTGGAAACCAGATCACTGTAACCGTTCATTCCGAGAAACTGTTGACCGTCTGAAAGGACCCATGAAAGAAAAGCCACCTCCTGCTGGTTTGCAGGCTTGCCCGATGATACAGAATAAAGATGACCTGACAGGACTTTAGGATACTTGCCAATCCACACTCCACGGGTGAAGGTTTGAAGATTAGTATAGATATTTTCCATATAATCAATCTTTCCGTTTCCGTTTTTATCAATGGGGACAAGTTTAATCTGGTCGGCCAAAACCTGGCCACTCTGATTGAGAAGGTCGGTGAGTTTACAAAACCCAAGGGCATTTGGGTCTTTTTGGATTGCATTGATCATCTCCTTCCCGCTCACAATCGTTACGCCATCAGCCTGAAATTGCCTGATTTTTAAAAAATCCGAAACTGCTTTTTTTATGGCCCCATCATTCGTCATATAAAAATGAAAGGGAATATTTTCTGAATTTCCTAGAATCAGGCCCCAGTTCTGATCTTCCGCTTTGTCGAGAGCTTTTGCCAATCCTTCAGCAGAGATCCCCTTACTGGTAACTTCCTCTGCGAGCTGATTTTTTGCATTCATGACGGGCACAATAATATCCCGCCCGATAACTATATTCCACAGGATTTGCCCATCGGGCAGGGTAGAAAATTCATCCGAAATGAATCCAATCCCTCCGGAAGTTCTCAGCATGCCTGGTAAATCTTTATCAGTTGCTTGAATCACCTTTATATTCAGTGTTGGATTTATACTGCCGTATTCCATGGCCCACTTGGTAGTAAGATTGTATAAATCAGGGGATGCATACACATTTATTGTCCCCTCCCGTGATGGATTATTTTCAGTCACAGATTCCTTACTGTTTGCAATACTGCAACTTAGCAGTAACAATGCGATTAATAAACTAATCCTGGCTTTCATGATTTTGCTCTTTTAACATTGATGTGGAAAGGGTTATTCAATTATAGTGCCAAAGGATAATATATGATTTAACTAGCAGTAATTCAACTAAATGCAAATCATGTGTTTAAAAATAATACATCTCCCAGTGTTTAATAAATCAACACATTCAAATAATAAAATATCCAATCAGCAGAATAACAATGACATAGGTAAAGTGTATATAAAATATACATATGTTGAAAAAATCAACACAAGCAACTTTTTTCTGTCTTTTCAGGACCTTTCTCAAGGTTATTGATGCCCGTGACTATAAGGTAGACTCCATCAGCAAGTACATGGATTCAGGAAATCGTCGCATTGCTTTGAGCGAAATCACAGGGAATGCAAATCTTCCGGTTGGTATTTGCTGCATCCGGTTGCCGGGCTATCAGGAGGTGGTCGGAAACTGTAAGGTGCTTTACGTGTGAAATTAGATGCGAACCCCATTTTTCATTTTAAGACTCCCTGGAAGAGTAAAAATGTTAAAAAAGTATTGACAACACGTAGCCATCTCCTGAACCTAAGCTGTACTTTTTTCTTATCTTAGCCATCGATAGCAGGTCTCAGTCTGTCGTTGAGGTAGGTTGTGTTTTAACCATGACGATAACAAGCTGAAATGGTTAATAATTCTGGTTGAAAAGAAGCTTTTCGATAAACCATTGGAAAAAACATTAACATGAACACATTTTCAGGAATAATTGTAGAACGTGCTTTTGTAAAGCACGCCGGCATGATATGTTTCTTGTTGATCATTGGGTTTTTTGTGCAAGCCCAGGTATCAATTACGGGCCCGACTGAAGTTTGTATCAGCAGTACCGGAGTGAACTATTCAGCCACTGCAGGATCCGGAACATATACCTGGACAATAACAGGAGGTAGCATTACAGGTGGCCAGAGTACAAACTCGATTTATGTAACCTGGAATTCCTCTCCAGGCTTAGGGAATGTTGCGGTTGAAGCATCTGGCGGATCTCAGAGCGGAAACGCAAGTCTTGCTGTAACAAAAAATGACCGACCGGTTCCGACAATTACAGGAACCACATCGATTTGCCCAAATAGCAGCGGGATCGTCTACTTTACTGAATCCGGGATGAGTGGGTATACATGGACCATTTCATCGGGAGGTACGATCACAGACGGATGGGGAACAAATGCTATTACAGTAACCTGGAATACTTCCGGATCCCAGACGATTACAGTAAATTATTTTAATGCTTCCGGATGCAATGCTTTAACTCCTCCTTCTCGAACGATTACCGTTTTTCCGACACCCACCCCAACCATTGCTGGTGCAGCTGCTGCATGTACCGGAAGTACTGTTTCATATACTACAGAATCGGGAATGACAAATTATCAATGGGTCGTCTCCTCAGGAGGTACCATTGTTTCCGGTTCCGGAACAAACGCTGTTTCTGTAATATGGAACACGGTAGGATCAAAGACGGTAAGTGTCAGTTACATAAACACTTACGGTTGTGCAACGTTGGTTCCAACGGTGAAAAATATACTTGTTAATTTATCACCTACCCCCACCATAACCGGCACCGATACGGTATGTTTGAATGGAACGCTCAGCTACGCTACAGACCCGGGAATGGCCTTGTATTCCTGGACCGTAGGTGCCGGAGGAATCATTCTATCAGGACAAGGGACTAGCATCATTTCAGTAAAATGGACTCAATCGGGAACCAAATTGGTATCGGTAAGTTATACGAATACAAGTAATTGTATTGCTACGGCCAATAAGACCATCACAGTGTATTCACCGCCTGTTCCCGTAATTACCGGACCAACATCAGCCTGTACAGGAGGTAATGTTGAATTCTCTACAGCAGCTGGGATGACCAATTATTCATGGAGTGTTTCATCGGGAGGTTCAATTAGTTCAGGTTCTGGAACTAACCATATAATCGCATCGTGGAATAATGCAGGACAACAGTCAGTTTTTGTAAGCTATACTGATATACATGGTTGCGCTGCATTAAACCCAACCCAATTAAATATTACCATCAATGCACGTCCGGCAACTCCGGTAATCACTGGTCCGGCAGTTGCCTGCGCAGGAACTGCCAATAACTCATACAGTACACTGGCCGGAATGTCCAGTTATAGTTGGACAATATCATCAGGGGGTACAATTATCACCAATCCATCGACCCATGCCAGTACGATAATGGTTGCGTGGAATACAGTTGGGGCTCAGACTGTTGGGGTCAATTATACGAGTATTGCGGGCTGCCAGGCCCTTTCAGACGCAAGCTATCCTGTTGTAGTGAATGCCCAACCAGTTCCAACATTGGTTGGCCCTGCATCCGTTTGCCTGAATTCTGCAAATAATGTGTATTCAACCGAATCAGGAATGAGCAGTTATAGCTGGACTGTTTCCGCTGGAGGGGTGATTACAGCAGGAGGTACTTCAACCAGCAATACTGTCACGATAACCTGGACAACTGCAGGAACAAAGGCAGTTACGGTGAATTATGCCAATGCGGCAGGATGCCTGGCCTCAATCCCTGTGACAGAGACGGTAACTGTTAATCCGTTACCGGTGCCTGCCATCACAGGGGCAGGCAGTGCATGTATTAATTCGACCGGGAATCTTTACACGACTGAAGCGGGCATGACTGGATATACCTGGCTTGTGACAGGCGGCACCATTGTTGGATCATCCAACACCAATGTAATCTCGGTAACCTGGAACACATTGGGAGCCCAGAGTGTTTCAGTTAATTACAATAATGTAAATTCATGTACTGCCGCCTCTGCCACCATAAAGAATGTTACGGTCAATGCATTGCCGTCCCCAACGATTACTGGTCCCGCTGCTGCATGTATAAATTCCGCCGGGAGTACTTTCATCACTGAGACAGGGATGACCGGATATACCTGGACGGTTACCGGCGGCACGATTGTGGGACCTGCCAATACCAATACTGCAATAATAACATGGAACACATTGGGGGTGCAAACTGTTACAATTACCTATACCAATGTAAATGGCTGCGTTGCTCCGGCTCCGGTGGTTAAAACAGTTACTGTGAATGCTCCTTCAGCTCCCACAATCTCCGGCTCAAATACTGCATGTGCCGGGAATACGGTGATTTATACGACCCAAAGCGGAATGACAAACTACTTATGGACCATTTCATCAGGAGGTTTTATTGTCGGAGCATCAAATACAAACTCAGTCTCTGTAATCTGGAATGTTCCCGGAAGCGGCACCATCAGCGTGATTTATACTGATCTGAACGGGTGTACACAAACAGCTCCCAGCGTTATGAACATTTCGGTAGGGGTCTCGCCGGTTCCTACTATTACCGGCACCACCTCTATTTGTCCGGGCAGCAGCGGGATTGTCTATTTTACAGAAGCAGGAATGATGAACTACATTTGGACCATCTCCTCCGGAGGTACAATAACTCAGGGAAGTGGAACAAATGTTATTACTGTCACATGGCAGTCATCCGGCCCCCAGTTGATCACAGTGAATTATACAAGCCTGCTGGGTTGTAGTGCTGGTGTTCCGACTTCAAAGGCCGTAACCGTACTGCCTACTCCGACACCTACCATCACGGGTCTGGGCACTGTGTGCGCCGGTAGTGTTGAAAACTATAACACTGACGCAGGAATGACAAATTATCAATGGACTCTGTCATCGGGAGGAACCATTGTTTCAGGAATCAATACCAATGTAATAACGGTAAATTGGAACACCGTTGGGACGCATTTTATTAATGTTAGTTATATCAATACTTACGGATGTCCAACGGTAGTCCCAACGGTTAAATATGTGCTGGTAAATCCTTCCCCTACGCCAACCATCACCGGTGCTGATACGGTTTGTTTGAATGGGACCATAAACTATACAACTGAATCCGGCCAGACACTTTATCAATGGACGGTAAGCAGCGGAGGGATAATAACCTCAGGGGCAGGCACCAGCAGTGTTTTTGTTAAGTGGGTTCTTGCAGGCAACAGGACTATTTCCATTAATTATACCAATACCAGCAGTTGTTCATCAATTGTACCAACAGTAAAAAACATCTCAGTATTTGCTCTTCCGGTACCAACGATTTCAGGTCCTGCTACCTCCTGCACCGGTGCCACAGGCGTGGAATATTCATCCGCACCCGGAATGTCCAATTATGTTTGGAATGTATCTTCAGGTGGTACAATCGTAGCCGGGACCGGGACGAATATTATAACAGTAAACTGGAATGTTGCAGGAAATCAATCGGTATCTGTAAATTATTCAAACCTCCTTGGATGTTCGGCTACAACACCAACTTCCTACCCTGTGGTTGTTCATCCTGTCCCGACGCCCACCATCACCGGCACCGTCAATTCCTGCATGGGGACAACGGGTGTGGCATATACGACTGAGACAGGCATGTTGAGTTATCTCTGGACGATCTCTTCCGGGGGTGTTATTACTGCAGGAGCGGGAACAAATAACATTGCCGTAAATTGGATCGAAGAGGGGGCACAAAATCTGACAGTGAATTATACAACTTCTTTTGGGTGTACTGCAGCTACTCCAACTTCAGCAAATATAACTGTTCATCCCCTGCCGGTGCCAACCATCAGTGGAAGCGATTTTGTTTGTATCAACCAAACTTCAACCCATTCCACAGAAAGCGGAATGACGGGATATCAGTGGACAGTTTCAACGGGGGGAACCATTGTTTCAGGAGGAGGTACCAATAGTATTGTGGTTCAATGGGCAACAACCGGACAAAAAACAATTTCCGTTAATTATACATCTCCGGTTGGTTGCACAGCAGCAGCACCTTCAACAAAAACCATGATGGTATCCGCTCTCCCGGTTCCTGTCATCACCGGAAATTCATCGGCATGTCAAGGTGTTCCCGGAATTACCTATAGCACTGAGGCAGGAATGACAAATTATTTATGGACCATAAGTTCAGGCGGAACGATTACCGCTGGTTTGGGTACCAATGTAATTACTGTGACATGGAATAGTCTTGGAAATCAAGAGGTTTCAGTTAATTATACAAATATTTATGGTTGTTCGGCTACCAATTCAACCAATTTTACTGTAACCGTTAATCAAACTGTTATTCCAACCATTACAGGACCTAATCAGGTTTGTGCGAATTCTGGAAATTACACTTACAGCACTGAACAGGGGATGCAGAATTATTCCTGGACAGTGACTTCTGGCGGAATCATTGTCGGGGGGACGGGAACATCATCAATCCAGGTTCTCTGGACCGCTGCCGGTAGCCAGATAGTTAGTGTGACGTACTCAAGTCCTGCCGGCTGTACGACAGCCCCAACAACCCTGAATGTGACGGTCAAGGCGCTTCCTGAAGCACACGGTCCCATATCGGGTGACACGCTTATATGCAAACCGCAATCCGGTGTAATTTATGCAATAGACCCTATTCCCAATGCTCAGGGGTATTTATGGAATGTTCCGGTGTTTGCAAATATAACCAGTGGAGCAAATACCAATATCATCACAGTGGACTTTGGGAGTACCACACAGTCGGGGAATATCTCGGTTTTTGGTACCAATTCCTGCGGGAACGGACCCAATACGCCGTTGCTGCCTGTTGTCGTTCATCCTACACCTGCAACACCGCATGTAACCGTTCATCCACCGGATACTTTAAGTTCATCCTCCATTTCAGGCAATCAATGGTACCGGGAATTTATCCCGATTGCAGGGGCGACAGATCCAATTTACATTGTAACCCAGATCGGCAGATATTTTGTGATAACCACTCAAAATGACTGTATATCAGACACATCCAATGTCATTTACATGTATCCGGTTGGAATCGTCGAGGGAGAGGATCTTATGTTGAAGGTCTACCCAAATCCTGCCAGTGATAAAATTACCCTTACCCTGAACACGGGGGGTCACAATGAAATCCTTTCGGTCATACTGGTAAATAATCTTGGTCTGGAATCTAAAATTCTGGCTGATTGCCAGGTCAATGGAGCATTCACGAGGATGCTCAACCTTGGAGACAGGCCGAGTGGAATCTACAGTCTGGTTGTCCAGGTCGGGAATCGCAAGGTGATCAGAAAGCTGATCCTTATGAATGATTAACAGGAGCAGGCACTTTGACCTAGTCAGATAGTCCGCTAGTTCTTACCCATCATTTTTTGATTGAAAGCCTCTTCTCCGTGGAGTTCAACGTGGATGATCATTTGATTGGTTACCGAAACGATATATCTCTTTTGTTTCTGGAAATGGATAAACATGGCTGCCAGGTTGACGCCCGCTTCAATCCCTTTCGGATTGCGGAAAATGATGGTAAAAAACATCTTCCAATATAAATATCCTGTTGCCTTTGAAAACCCTGCCTTTTTACAAACCCTCAGGAAAGATCGCATATACACAAGCCAGGTCTTGAAATCAGGTTTGTGTTTGTAGTCAGCTACTATGTTCAAACTTGTATAGATCACACGGCGATAGTAGTTGGAAGGTTTAAAGATGGCTTCAATGATTTTGACATAATTTTTCAGGATTTCAGTCCGGGGGGTGACAGTAAGAAAATTCAAACCGCTGGTCATCTGATCGATGTCGCTGTCCGTCACAGATTTTGATGATATATGAAACAGCCGGTCTTCCGCTGCAAGCCGCCGGGTTAGCTGGGTGTTTGGCAATGCATAGAGTAAGCCGATCATGGCCATGCAAATTCCAGAATCCTGTATGGAATTGATCATTTGATCAGCAATCTGCGGCCGGTCACTGTCGAATCCAAGAATATAACCTCCATTGCTTACCATTCCGTAGGAGAGGATTTTCTTTACTGCTTCTTCTATGGATTTATCAACATTCTGGTTTTTCTTATTCAGTGCCAGTGTTTCGTTGTCGGGGGTTTCAATTCCAAGGAAAACATAGCGAAAATCAGCATCTTTCATCAATTGAAGTAACTCGTCGTCATCCGCAAGGTTCACCGAAGCTTCGGTTGTAAAATAAAACGGGTACTTGCGCGCCCTGGTCCATTCAATGATTTCACGCAGGAGATCTTTGACCTTTTTTTTGTTTCCGATGAAATTATCATCCACCATATCGATGTGCCCGCGATAACCCAGGTCATAAAGTGCCTGAAGTTCCTTAATCACCTGCTCGTTTGTCTTAAAACGGGGGATGCGGCCGTAAAGCTCTATCACATCACAAAACTCGCAGTTGAAAGGACATCCGCGGATAAACTGCAGTCCGATCATGATATAATCGCCGAACCGGATCAGGTCGTACCTTGGCACCACTGCCTCGAGCATGTTCGCTCTTTCGGCAGAAACGTACTTGCCGGATTTTGCACCCTTCTTAAGGTCCTCAAGAAACAAGGGGATGGTTATTTCCCCTTCGCCAAGAACCAGGAAATCAGCCTCATGATACAGATCGGGCTGTGAGGTAGGATCAGGTCCGCCAACCACGACAGTACAATTCAGGTTATGCGCCCGTGCGATGAGATCAAGCATGCTGTTTTGCTGGGGGAGCATTCCTCCGATACAAACCAGGTCGGCATTACGGAGGTGATCGTCAAGCAGAGGTTCAACATTTTCATCGATCAGTTTGAATTTCCAATGCTGAGGCAGCAGGGCAGCCACAGTAAGCAATCCAAGCGGTGCAGCCGGATATTTTGACCCGACTATTTCGCAAACATCCTGATAATTCCAGAAACTATACGCTGAAAATTTTGTCTGAACCAACAGACAATTGATCATTTCTCCATGCAAATCCTTCATAATCCCCTCTCTGACAAAAAACATGCAAAAGTACGAATAATTGACGGGACAGCAGGCGAAAGGACGGTGAAACCTTTTTTTGTATCTTGCGTCATATTCTGAAAAATGACTTTCATGTCAGTCCGATCTGGTTATGACAGCCTGTTCCTTAAGGTGTTATTGGTTCTACTGATTTTTTCGCCGGGAATGATTTCAGCTAAAAGGGCCGTGCCTGAACGGGTTCCTGTTTTGCTTGAAAGTGTCACAATCTCCGGTTCGCCCATCAGTGACCCCCAGGGTAATTTTGTGGGAGTTACCATTCCGCTCAGGCGTGCCGGAAGGCTTTTTTTACTTGAAGGAACCATCAATAACATCATTGGCAATTTCATTCTCGATACCGGTGCCTCCGGACTCGTTTTGAACAAGACCTACTTTCGCAACACCATTCCTGTTGATGATGAAGAGGGAGGAGGTGTTACCGGGGCAACCAACTCCGTAGCCCGTATCAATGTCAAACGACTCTCGGTGAGTGACCTGTTGTATTCAAACATTCCTGCAGATGTAACATCCCTTGGACACCTGGAAAACCGGAGGGGTGTTAAAATTCTTGGCCTCTTCGGAATGAGTCTTCTTAAAAATATCGAAATGGTGATCGATGTCCGTAACAATGAATTACAGATTTATTCGCTGGATAAACAAGGCAATCGTGTTTCATCCGCTTCTCCTGCTGATAAATTTGATATTATCCAGAAAATTGAAGAATTTCATCATGTCATGTTTGTAAAGGCAACCATCGGTGGAAAAATTCTGGATTTTTGCCTTGATACAGGGGCTGAATCCAATGTTTTAAGCACGGATGCACCAAAAAACGCCTTAAGTAAAGTTACCATTACCCACCGGTCAAACCTGCAGGGTGTTGGTGAAGACAGGGGAGAGGTGCTATTTGGCACGCTGAATGATTTTTTAATGGGCAACCACCAGATCCTGAATATGGAAACCATCATCTGTAGCCTGGCAGCCATGGCAAAGAAATATGGATATCCCATTGACGGCATGCTGGGGTATGATTTTTTTGTGAAAGGGAAAGTCCATATAAATTTAGTAAAAAAAGAGATGGGCATTTGTCTGAAAGGGGAGGATAAACCATGAGAACCTGCTTTACCTGGATATCGTTGTTCATATTTGTGTTTTCAACTTTAGATTCCCGGGCACAGTTTGATACTAAAACCGTGTGCCGTTTTGAAAATGGTCGCCTGATCTTCAAACTCGATAGACGATGGACGGCTTCTCAAAGAAAGCAGGTCGTTGCAGCCTATGACCTCGACAGCGTTTTGATGGCCTGGGCCATGAATGGGAACCCAAAGATCACTCAAAACGGAATAACCTGGACCACGCGGAAACTGGATGCCGACCACATCGAATTATCCAAGGATAATAACCAGTCTTCCGGAAAAGAGGTGGACATCGGTAAGATCATGCTGGTTGACGATCAATGGATTAAGTTTGAGGCATCGGAGGAACTTGAGTCAGACCTATATGGGGTCAACCGTCTCACGCGCAATACGGTGATTAATCTTAACCAAAACAGGGTTCGCATTTTTCTTCCCGGATATAACACCGCAAAGAAAATTTTTATTTCAGGTTCATTCAACAACTGGAGTACCACTGGAAATCCGTTGCAGAAATGCGATTCAGGTTGGACCACCACGCTGACCTTGATACCAGGCAAGTATTCATACAAATTCATCACCGATGGGAAATGGACCAATGACCCATATAATAAGCTTCGTGAAGATGACGCCAACGGAGGGTACAACAACCTTTTTTTCTGTTATAATTACAAATTTGCACTCAATGGATATCCCAAGGCGCGGAAGGTAGTTTTGACCGGCAGTTTTAATGAATGGAATGAAAATGAACTGAGGATGATCCGGTTCCATGGCAGCTGGATTTTGCCCCTTTACCTGAAAGAGGGAACCCATGCATATAAATTTATCGTTGATGATACATGGATCACCGACCCTGCAAATAAAATCACGCGGCCTGACGGGACAGGTCACTTCAATTCCTTCATGGGTATTGGCGACACCCTTTTCTTCAGGTTAAAGGGATACCCGGATGCAAAAACTATCGTGGTGGCGGGTAATTTTAATGTTTGGAATACAGGGGAGCTGTTTATGGTGAAAACTGCAGATGGCTGGCAATTGCCCTATGTGCTGGACGCCGGTAACTATGAATACAAGTATGTAGTTGACGGAGAATGGATCACTGATCCGGGGAATCCCTATTCAGCAGGGAGCGGGCCAACATGCAATTCCTTCCTTACCGTAAAACCAAACTATACCTTCAGGTTGGAGCAGCATTCCGATGCCTCAAATGTTTTCCTTACCGGAAGTTTTAACGGGTGGAATCCCAATGGGTACAGGATGATAAAAAAAGAGGGGACATGGTTGTTCCCATTATATCTAAGGCCCGGAAAGTACACCTACAAATTCATAGTTGATGATAAATGGATACTCGACCCATCCAATGAACTCTGGGAAGACAATGAATATGGAACCGGGAATTCAGTGCTCTGGATTGCGCCTTAATTTATTTCACTCCCTGGTTGATTGCCGTGGGAACATCCCCTGTCAGTTTCCGGATTGAAAATGCAAAATAAAGCAACAGGAGTCCGAACAGGGCTGCAAAAATTCCAATGAGGATACCCATAAATACAGCCCAGCCAAAGGGGTTGAACAATAAGAGGATTCCCAATCCGATGGTAAGCAGGGCATTGATCAGATGCATGTTTTTATTCGCTAAGGCACCTTTGATGTTTACAATGATTACCATTTGGATGACTCCAATGATGATGGCCCAGATTCCGATCAGCAGTAAAAATAAAGCCAGGGTTGCCTGAGGAAAAATGATGAGGGCCAGCCCGATCGCTCCACTGGCAATGGCTTCGACGAGGCTCATGGCAGCCGCCTTGTCTTTTCTGATGTTGTTGATCCCGACAAACAGCAGGATAACTCCGCCGGCCAGAAGGAAGAAACCAAAAAATTTAACAAGCGTCAGGATTGTCTCCGGCGCGAAAAACATGAGTAACAATCCAAAAAGAATGAAAATGAATCCATTTATGGCCAGAAACCACCAATTTTTAAAACGTTTTGTTTCCATATGAAAAAGTTAAAAAGTTATAATTAAACGATTACCAATATACATTACAAAACCGGGTGCTGTTTTTTTGTCACGCGTCACGCGTCACGTTTTTTCGTCACGGTCAAGGTCTCATGATTACCTTCACCTCATTGCCCTGCTCAAGTGTTTTCTTTGCATAATCATGAACGGACTTAACGTTCAAGGCCTTTACCATATTGTCAAAACCAGTCAGATAATCCAATCCGTTAAGATAATAATCAGAAAGGATACTGACCCAAAAAGTGTTTTCTTTCAAATCCTCTGAACGTTGTTTGAGGAAATACTCTTTTGCCTTTTGCAGGTCGGTTTCAGTGGGACCGTTACCAACCAGGTTGGTTACTTCCCGCTGAACAATGCCAACCAGTTTATCGGCTTTAACAGGATCAGTATCGAAGCTCACAGTGAGGAGAAACATGGACACAGGATAATTTTCCAGTGAATAGGATGTCCTTACGCTGTAAGCGCCACCTTCATCTTCGCGGATTGATTGGACATACCGAAGCTCAAGAATATGTCGGATGGCAGCACCCATCAATTTATCGTTGGGCGAATAGGTACAGGTGCCATTCAGGTTGAAGAATATCGAAGTACGCGGAGTTCTATTCTCCCGTCTGAAATCATTGATCACCTTGCCCCTGGGAGGCCTGATTCCATCATCCTTTGCGGTTTCACTGCGTTTTTCGGTCGGCAGTGATGCGAGATATTTTTCAAATAACGGCTTAGTCAGATCGGGATTGACCTTACCGACAATGATGAAGGTGAAATTACCCGGATCTGCAAATCGTTCCCTGTATATTGTTTGAATCTTCTCCAGGTTTACATCATCAAGCAACTGGTATGACAGTGGCACCGCACGCGGGTTGTGATTGCTCATCATCACCTCTATGGTATCATTCATGGCTGTTCTCGGCTCAGAAGCTGCATTGATGTAACTCGATTTCACCTTTTCCATCCATGTCTTATAATCCGTGGCATTCCAGCGGGGATTGGTAAAATAAAGGTGAATGAGCTGGAGTGCAGTTTCCAGATCTTTCGGTGAAGTTCGGGAAGTCATCAGTTCCTGGTCATTGGTTAATCCAAGCGAAACACTGGCCCGTTTTCCTGCCATCATTTTATTCAGGTCGGTTCGTGAAAAACTCCCGATCCCCATCTGGTTAATAGCGTCGCCGAAAAGTTCAGCCGAATGAAGCAGGTCCTGCGGCAACAGGGAGGTCCCTCCCTGGGAATAACCACGCAGCATCAATTCATCCTCCTTGAACTCAGTGGGTTTAAATAGGATCCTCATCCCGTTCGACAAAACCCATTCAGTGGTCCCCAGGGTTGGATTGGAGGAAGTTTTCAACACTTTGCCAGGTTTAGGATCCTGGTCCATGAGCTTTTTTCCTGCCAGGACATCCAAATATGGTTCGATCTTCGAGCTCTTATACGTATCCAGCACGGTCTTGATCTCAGCGCTTGAAGGAAGGGTGATCCCGGGTTTGTCGGGCCCGGTGATGGTGATTACCTGATTGTCGTTCCTGACATATTTCCGGGTCTCCTTGTTTACCTCTTCCAGCGAGATACCAGGCATCATGGACTGGGCGAACGTGTATTCAAATTCGATCCCCGGATTGGGATTATTGTTGAGAAAATAGGAAATATTCGCGGAAACCAGTTCGCGGTTTTTCCTTTTGTCGCGTTCCATGTAACGTGATTCATAGTTTCGCATCAGGTCGGCTTTGGCCCGTTCAAATTCAGGGGGTGTGAACCCAAACCGGTTCATTCTTTCCATTTCGGTTAATAGAGCAGTCAACGCTTTGATGGATTCGTTGTTGGCGGACTGGGCCATCCCGATAAAGGCATCTTTTGTCCTGGTATAGGGTCCATAGTAACACCGGGCAAAGAGGAAAGGAGGATTCTCCTTGTTTGCAAGTTCGCTCATGCGCTGTCCGAACATGGAGTTGATTAGACTTCGCATGATCTGCCGGCGCATGTATTCAAGGTTTTTGTCGCTGTCCTTGATGGCGTCATGTTTATAATATACATTGACCAGGGTTGCTGTAGCCTCCTTGTCTGTTGCTGTTCCTATCAACGGCTCCGTGTTATCGGGTAAACCATATTCTTCTTTGAGCGTTGGGTTTTGCACTGCAGGAATGGCCCCGAAGATTTTTTTGATCTTCGCTTCCATCACATTTGCATCAAAATCGCCAACCACGATGATTGCCTGCAAGTCAGGCCTGTACCATTTTTTATAGAAGTTTTTAATGGTTTCATATTTAAAATGGTTGATCACAGCGGTATCGCCGATCACATTCCTCAGGGCATACTTTGACCCCTTGTAAATGACCGGAGCCAATTCGTTGCTCATGCGTTCACTGGCCGATCCGTACATACGCCATTCCTCACGGATGACGCCACGTTCCAAATCAATTTCCCCGGGCAGAAAGGAGATATATCCCGACCAGTCATGGAGGACCAGCAGCGCGGTATCGATGATTCCCTCGCGCAGGAGCGGCACATTTGACAGATTATACACTGTACGTTCGAGACCGGTGGAGGCATTGACATTGGTCCCGAATTTCACACCGATGGTGGCGAGATAATCGAGGATTCCCTTTTTCGGAAAATTTTCTGTTCCGTTAAAGGCCATATGTTCGGTAAAGTGTGCAAGTCCGTTCTGATCATCGTCTTCGAGAATAGCCCCAACATTATGTGCAATGTAGAATTCTCCGCGTTTTTCAGGCAGGTTATTGACCCGGATAAAATAGTGCATGCCATTTTCAAGTACACCGGTCTTCACCTTCGGATCAAGTGGCGGCATTTGCTTGAGATCAAATTCTTGTCCGAAGGACCATGATACAAGGCAAAAAATCATGGTCAGCGTTAGTCCGAAACGCAGAAAGAAAGTTTTCATAAGGGATTGGAATTTAAAGTGTAAACAGTTACTGGTACAAAAACCTTTTGATGCTCCTTTTTGGGGTTTTTTCAAACTCCGACTGAACAATTTCAAAATCAGCAATGCGGATATATTTTGGCATATGATGATTCAGATCGTGAATATATCCTTTGAAAATTTCAGGAAGTTGCTCCCGGGTAGCACCTGCTTTTTCGAGGGCATCAAAGTCAGGACAGATTAAGGCAACAAGTTTATGATCCCGTTCAATTACCAGGGATTCCATTACCATGAAACGGTTGTTGAGCACGGCCTCAATCTCTTCAGGATAGATGTTTTTTCCGGAGGAACCGAGGATCATACTTTTACTCCGGCCTTTGATATGGATATTCCGATGATGATCCATCACACCAAGGTCGCCTGAATGAAGCCATCCCGATTCATCCAGAACAGCTTTTGTTGCACTTTCGTTTTTGTAATACCCCAACATGACATGGTTTCCACGCATCAGTATTTCCCCTGACCGGTGTTGCGGGTCATCAGAATCGATGCGGACTTCGAGTTCATCCACTGCCCGTCCCGAAGCCCCCAGTTGAGTTGTATCCCACGAAGCATACGATATGAGCGGACCACATTCGGTCATGCCGTAGCCGACGGTAAAGGGGAAATTCATCTTTTTAAAGAATCGTTCGGCCTGTGCATTGAAAGGAGCGCCTCCGATCACAAGTTCACGGAAATTTCCACCGAAAAAAGCGACCATTTTATTTTTGATCTTCTTGTAAATCAACTTATTGACGATCGGGATATTGATCAACACCTTGATGGCTGGTTTCCGCAACGCCGGAATGATCTGTGATTTAAATATCTTTTCGATCACCAGGGGAACTGAAAGGATCAGGGCAGGGCGGATCTCCTGGAATGCCTGCATGATTATTTTCGGAGAAGGAGTCTTGGTTAGAAAGGTGATGTCACAGCCAAGGCTGAAAGGAAACAGAAACTCAAAAGCACAGCCATAGGTATGCGCCAATGGAAGAAAGGAGAGAATTTTATCCCGTGGATTTAACGGCATGTTCCGGTGGGCATACAAAATATTGCCCAGCAGGCTCTTATGCTGCAGCACCACTCCTTTGGAAAATCCGGTGGTGCCCGAAGTATAGCTGATGACAGCGATATCTTCAGCATCAGATGAAGGAAAGCTGATCATTTCTGATCTGATGCCTGATGCGGGTATCCCGATTCCGGATAACAGCATTGCGTTTGCATCCCGGGAAAAAAGGATGGAATCATCCTGGACTTTCAGGATATATCTGAGCTGGGGCATGGCCTCCTGGTCGAGATCCTTAAAAATCGTATCTTCCACAAACAGGATGACCGAATCGGAATGGGTGACAATGTAGTGAATATCAGCCGATTTAAAATCGGGAAGAATTGGTACGACAACAGCGCCATAGGTTATTGTTGCCAGGTATATCATGCACCAATGGGCTGAATTCTTGCCCAATAATGCTACATGATCTCCTTTTTGAATTCCCGCTGCCTTGAAAATTGAATGAACTTTTACGATCCGTGTGCCAATGGCTTCATACGTAAAAGACTCACCACCATAGTCGGAAAGTGCGGTAAGTTCCCAGTTGTCGCGTATGGCTGTCTCAAAAAGTGCAATCAGATTCTTGGAATTGGAACTCATAGGGGTATCGTTTGAAGAGCACTAAGTTCTAAAAAATTCCTGTTAATGAGTGATTTTTATAAAAAAATGTTAGGGATAATTTGTAATCTGTTGATTTTACCTCAAGATGATTTAAGTTTGTAGTTCCTATAAAAACTTCAACCATGAAAAAATTTTTGTATTGGTCCGCCACCATCCTGGTCATTGCGCTGACTGTTTTTATTTACTGGAAATACTTTTACACCTATGGAGAAGGTTACCGCGCGGGATTGTTGCAGAAATTTTCCTATAAGGGGACGATCTTCAAAACGTATGAAGGAGAGATGATCCTGAGCAGCATCAAAAGTAACCAGGATGTCTCCCTGGCTTCAGAAAAATTCTTTTTTTCGGTAGAAGATAAAAATGTGGCGAATACGATCCTTCATCTTGAAGGATTTATGGTAGTTGTGCACTACAGAGAAAAAAATGGAATTCTTCCCTGGCAGGGGGATACAAAATACCTGGTGGATAGTATCAAGGTGCAGAAATAGGCAATCCCTTTAACAGATAGATCAAGAGAAGTTAGTCCCCGGTTCCGGGATTGGTTTTATAAGAAATCGGTGAAATAGGCATGCCAGTCGCCGTAATACCTGTAATTATCGGTTTAAAATTAAGAATTTAGTTGACAAACTAAGATATTAGTTGTATATTTGTCTCCTGAATTTTAAGCTGTTCCATCTTTTAATCCTTTACAATTATACTAATCATGTCAACCCGGAAAAATACAAGTGATTCCCCATCTTCCCTGACCCGTGCTGAAGAAGAGGTCATGCAGATTCTCTGGAAAATGGAAAAGGGGATGGTCCATGATTTACTGGAAAAGTTTCCTTATCCCAAGCCGGCCTATAACACCGTGTCGACCATTGTCCGCATCCTTGAGCAGAAAGGTTTTGTGGGGCACAAGGCCTATGGCAGAACCCATGAATATTTTCCGGTAATTAGCAAGAAAGACTACACGAAATCCTCGTTCAGGGGTTTTATGACTAACTATTTCGGCAATTCCTATAATTCACTTGCCTCATTTTTTGCCGCCGAAGAAAAGCTGAGCATTGGTGAACTTGAAGAGATCCAGAACACCATCAACGAGGAGATCAGAAAACAGAAGGAGGAGCAGCCATGAACGCATTGCTATCATACCTGTTTGAGTCGACGCTCATCATTTCAGTACTCTTTGCCGTTTACTGGTTCTTCCTGAGAAGGGATACTTTTTTTCAGATCAACCGCTTTTATATGCTGGCAATGGTGATCATCTCGCTGTTATTTCCTGTAATGCCCATAACCTGGAGCCCTGTTGATCCGTCCACCCCGGTTGCAGTTTTGCTGGAAACTGTTATCATCAGGCCTGAGATGGTTGAGACAACCATACAGGAACACATGAAATGGATTGAGATCGCAATGGTGGTCTACTTTTCAGGTGTCCTGATCTTTTTGCTTCGTTTCGGGTTTCAGCTGATCCAGCTTTATTTGATTGCACGCCGGTTCGGAGTCAGGGATCACAATGGTCAGCATGTGGTCATGGTCGACCGGGGTTATGCTCCATTCTCCTTTTTTAACCTGGTCTTTATCAACGAATCAATGGTCCCTTCCGGAACTTTAGCTGCCATTCTTAAGCATGAAAGAATCCATATCAGGCAACTTCATTCTTTTGATCTGATCCTGATCGAACTGGTCACCATTCTGCAATGGTTTAACCCTGTCATATGGATGGCCAGCCGCGAAATGAAAAGCATCCATGAATACCTGGCTGATGAAGGCGTTCTGCAGAACGGTATCAGCCGCCCTACATACCAGCAAATGATCCTCGATGAAACCATGGGCATCCAGGTTAATGCGCTGACCAATAATTTTAATTTTTCATTACTTAAAAAACGTATAGCCATGATGACAAAACCAAAATCAAAAACATGGGCAAAAGGCAAGGTGTTGATAGCATTGCCTGTTCTGCTGATGTTGCTGTTTATGATCACTGCGCGTTCATTCAGCACTTCAATAGACAAATTTGTTCCCGAAAAGCTGATATTAACCCCGGCTCTTTCAGTAAATGAACCGGTAATCCAGGATAAAGCAAAACAGAAAACCGAAATAAAATATGTAGCTGTTGATACATCAAAGTCAGTGCATAAATCAGTGGAGAAAATGCCTTCCTTTTGCGGATCAGATGATGCCCTGATTAAATTCCTGGTTGAGAATCTCAAATACCCCGAGGCTGCAAAAAAGAATAATATCCAGGGGAAAGTGTTCGTGAATTTCATTGTGCGGGCCGATGGTTCAGTTACAGATGTAAAAGTTATGAAGGGAATCGGCGGCGGATGTGATGAAGAGGCTGTGCGGGTTGTTAAACTCATGCCCAAATGGACTCCTGGAATGAACAAAGGAAAAGCGGTTGATGTGGCGTATGTTCTTCCTATCAAATTTGCCCTGGAGGCTGATAAGAAAACGGAGACGAAAAAATAGTCACTGATGAGACGCCCTCTTTGGATACTTGGAATCCTGCTCTTCATTTGCCACGGAATATCTGCACAGGAGAGTGATCCGGTGAAACAGGTAAAATCACTCTTGGAAGTATGCCAGTTCAGCCAGGCCGCCAACCTGGCTGAACAATTTTTAAAACAGGATAGTACCCGCGCCGATCTGTTATTCCTGGAGGGCCAGGCCCTGGCGGCAGAATTTCAGTACAGGGAAGCCATAGCAGCACTCCGCAAGGCACAACGATCCGACAGTACAAATATTAAAGTATTGAATGAACTCGTTGAAGTCTACCGGCAGTCTGGAGATGCCGACCAGGCCATTGCCACCAGCCGGAAAATATGCGCACTAGCCCCGGAAAACCGTTATTTCAGTCTTCAACTGGCAAACCTTTATTATTCGGAAGAGGATTACCGGCAGGCATTGAAGGTACTTTTACCCCTTTATTTGTCCGACTCATCCTCATTCTTCGTGGCCAAACAGATGGGCAATTGCTACAACGAGCTGAAGCGGTCGGACTCGGCCATCAGGTATTACAGGCGGGCCTTACGAATCATCCCTTACGATCCTTATGTAACCGGTAAACTTGTCAATGTGCTGATCCGAGAGGATAACATTGCCATGGCCCTTTACTGGACCCAGTTCTACCTTGCAAAGGATTCAACCCATATCCCCATCCTGAAACAAAGCGGCTATTGCTATTACCTGCTGATCGATTTCAGATTGTCTGCAAGGCAATTGAGTAAGGTTGTCCTGCTTGGAGACTCATCCAAGTTCACCATGAAATACCTTGGATTATCCTATTACAAGCAGGAAAAATATGATTCGGCCGCCCCATTATTCCGGGCTGCATTCCGCAGCGATACAACCGATGCTGAGGTGTGCTTTTATTATGGCGTTTCAGCATACCGTTCGCTGGCAATTGATACAGGACTGGTTTACCTGAAAAGGACACTCAGGTTGCTGATGCCCCCCGGACAGTTTCTGTCGACCTTATATGCTGAACTTGCCGGTGCCTATACCGACAGCGGGGAAGCCGATACGGCCGTGGTCCTGCTCCGGAAAGCGCTGGAGCTGAACCCGGGAAACAATACGCTTCGTTTTAAGATCGCCTACCAATATGATTACCATCTCCGGAAACCCAATGAAGGGTTGCCCTATTACAGGGAATTTCTTAAAAACGATGTTCCCGGGGCAACGCTGATTACAAACCTTTCGCAGCAGGTCTCCTACAGCGACTATGCAAAAAACCGGATCAATGAGATAACCGTAACCGGAAAGAAGAAAATAAATAAGAGAATGCAGGATCCCTGATTTACGGGTTATTCCTGTCAAGAAATCCGATCAGCATGGCATTAAAGATGGCCGGATGCGTCTCCATAGCCATGTGCCGGGCATCGGGTATTACTTTGAGTTCGATGGAAGGAACTGCCCTTTTTAACTTCTTTCCGTTTCTCAGCCGGATTGTTTTGTCTTTCTTCCCCCAGATGACAAGCACAGGAAACTGGTCCAGCCCCTTAGCGTCAATGTCCTGGATTTCATGTGAATTGGCAAGCAGGTTGACCACTGTTTCAGCCGTACCGCTGAGCTGCAGAGGTTCCCAATATCCTTTTACCGTGATGGTATCGGGGAGGAAACCATAGGTGCTTTTAAGTTCACGTCTAAAATTGTTGAATGAAAGGTACCGGTGTTCTGTATAGGAGAGGAGCAGTTTATTATAGATCGGCTGGTTGACAAGGCCTACCACTGTAACGTTTACGTTGTTGTTTTTCAGAAAGATCATCCCATCAAGGATGGTGAGGCTTTTTGTGCGGTCGGGTTTCATCAGTGCAAGAGCTTCCGCTGCGCCGCCGCCCATTGAATGTCCGACTATATTCCATTTTGTCGTATCGGGGCCTTCAATTTTTTCCAGAAGTTTCCAGATTAAACGGCCACGGTTACTTTGTGACTGGTTGAGTAAGGGATCCCGCTGACTATATCCGAACCCCGGGAGGTCGATTGCAACTACCATGTATCGGGCCGATGCCAGCGAATCATAGTTATTCCGCCAGCAAAAGGTCGATCCGCAAAACCCGTGTATTAAAATTACCTTTCCCCTTGGATGAGGGAGCTTATCATTCCAAACCCTGTAATGAAAACTTACGCAGTCAACCGTGTCGAAACGGCTGTTTTCAAAAGGCTTCTGCGGGGTCTGGGAGAAAAGTGCAATATTCGGGGTAAAACATAGGAACAGAATGAGTAACAAAGATTCCCTCAGCCGCATAATTGTAGTGTTTGGTCGCAAAAATACGTATATTTTTACAACACTTTGAAATTCGATTTCTGATTACGGTATCTTTGCATCATGGAAAAAAAGTCTAACCCCTATTTGCCGATCTGGTTTGCCCTGATCCTTGTTGGAGGAATTCTTCTTGGAGTGTTCCTTGAAAGCCGTACAGGTGCACTCCGCCTTTTTCAGACCAAAAGTGACAAGCTGAACGAGGTAATAAATTATATTCAAAAGAACTATGTAGATACGCTCAGCAGGAAAGTGATCGAGGAGAAGGCCATTGATGGAATGCTTGAAAAACTTGACCCGCATTCTGTCTATATCACTGCAGAGGAGTTTCATGAAGCCAATGATCCGCTGCTTGGCAGCTTTGAAGGAATCGGGGTTCAGTTTAGGATTGAAAATGATACGGTTACCGTCATAAATCCCGTTTCGGGAGGACCCTCAGAAAAACTTGGAATACGCGCAGGAGACCGCATCGTGCGTGTGGACGGGAAAAAAATTGCCGGCATTAAGATCACTACCAACGAAGTAATGCGCAAACTCAAGGGGCCAAAGGGAACAGAAGTTAAGGTGACCATTTTCAGGAGAGGGGTGGGAGGGTTACTCGATTTCACCATCACCCGCGATGTGATTCCAACCTATAGCATGGATATCGCCTACATGCCGGAACCCGGTATCGGATACATACGTCTGAATGCTTTTTCCACCAGCACCCACGATGAGGTGCATAATGCGATGGAAACACTTGTGAAGGATGGAATGACCAAATTGATCCTCGACCTTCGCGGAAATGGGGGAGGCGTTATGAAGGCAGCCATCGAAGTAGCCGATGAGTTCCTTGGAGACGGAGAACTGATCGTATATACTGAAGGGATGCATTATCCCCGCGAAGTGGCGAATGCCTCAGGTGACGGTTTATTTGAAAAGGGGGATCTCGTCATACTGGTAGATGAAGGAACAGCATCTGCTGCCGAGATTGTGTCGGGTGCCATTCAGGATCATGACCGGGGCACCATCATGGGAAGGCGCTCGTTTGGAAAAGGTTTGGTCCAGGAACAGATGGATTTCAAGGATGGAAGCGCTGTGCGCCTCACAGTGGCAAGGTACTACACCCCGACCGGACGATGTATTCAGAAATCATATAAAGACGGACTGGATGTTTATAACAGCGATTATTACCACCGGTTTATGAACGGAGAACTTGAACATCCCGATTCAATCAAATTCCCCGATTCGCTCAAATATAAGACCCCAAAAGGTAAAACCGTTTACGGTGGCGGTGGGATTATGCCTGATATTTATATACCCATTGAAAAAGATTCATCGCTGCAATATTATAACCTGTGTATCAACAAAGGGCTGGTGTACCAGTTTGCTTTCGATTACACTGACCAGAACCGGATTCAGTTAAGGAGATTCAAGGATGTTGATCAGTTTGAGCGGAGTTTTAATATTTCCGATGCAATCTTAAATGATTTTATACGGTATGCCGACAAAAAGGGCGTGAAACGCCCGGGAAAGGATCTTTTAAAATCTGACCGGTATATTAAAATCATGCTGAAGGCATATATCGGTCGAAACCTGCTGGATAATGAAGGTTTTTACCCGATTTTAAATTCCATTGACCCGGTATTTCAGAAGGCTGTTGAATTTTTGAAAAAATAATTTGAAGATTTTAGGATTTGAGAATATAGTTTAGAGTTTATAGTATTGAGTATTAACCTTAAATATTACTGTTATGACACACGAATTGCCCAAATTGCCCTATGCCCTGGATGCATTGGAACCATATATTTCAAAGAGGACCCTTGAATTTCATTATGGGAAACATCACCAGGCCTATGTAAATAACCTGAATAAACTGATCGTAGGGACCGAATTTGAAAATGCATCGCTCGAGGATATCGTACGAAAGGCCGGAGGCGGTATTTTCAACAATGGTGCCCAGGTTTGGAATCATACGTTCTACTGGAATTGCCTTAAACCACAGGGGGGTGGTGAGCCAACAGGCCCATTTGCCGAGGCATTGCTAAAGTCCTTCGGATCCTTCAGCGAGTTTAAAGAGAAATTCTCCACTGCGGCCGCTACTTTATTTGGTTCAGGTTGGGCCTGGCTGATCATAAAGGAGGACGGAAGTCTCGGAATTGTTCAGGAAAGCAATGCAGGGAATCCTTTGAAAAATGGAGCTACCCCGCTGCTAACCTGCGATGTATGGGAACATGCCTATTATCTGGATAAACAAAATGTCCGTCCCGATTATATCGCGGATTTCTGGAAACTCATCGACTGGAATGCGGTTGCAGACAGGTTGTAACAAATAAAAAACGGGGCTGATGGCCCCGTTTTTTTATGGTAATGCAGCGGTTACTCCACGGTAACCGATTTAGCCAGGTTGCGGGGTTGATCAACATTGCAATTCCGCATGACCGCAATGTGATAGGACAGAAGCTGCAACGGGATGGTGGCCAGCAACGGGATCAGCATCTCTTCCGTATCAGGGATCTCGATGCAGTGATCGGCCAGTTTTTTAACTGATTCATCCCCTTCGGTTACAATGGCAATGATCTTTCCTTTCCGTGCCTTTACCTCCTCGATGTTGGAGATCACCTTATCATAGATCCCCCGTCGGGTAGCAATAACCAGAACAGGCATGAATTCATCGATGAGTGCAATGGGCCCGTGTTTCATTTCAGCTGCAGGGTATCCTTCAGCATGGATGTACGAAATTTCTTTCAGTTTCAGCGCTCCTTCGAGTGCAACAGGAAAATTATAGCCCCGACCCAGATACAGGGAATTTTTAACATCCTTGTAAATGGTGGCGATCTCCTTTATTTTGTCATTCAATTTCAGAATCCGTTCCACTTTGGCAGGAATCGAATCAAGTTCATAGAGAATTTTCTGGAACCTTGAAGAGGGCATGGTCCCCTTATTCTGGGCCAGGAGCAATCCAAGCAGCGTTAGAACCGCTACCTGGGCCGTAAATGCTTTGGTGGATGCCACACCTATTTCGGGTCCTGCATGTGTATATACGCCCGCGTTGGTGGCACGGGCGATGGACGAACCTACCACATTGCAAATCCCCAGCACGGTTGCTCCCTTTGATTTGGCCAGATCGATGGCGGCCAGGGTATCGGCCGTTTCACCTGATTGCGAAATGGCAATGACCACATCGTCTTCACTGAGCACCGGATTCCGATACCGGAATTCGGATGAGTATTCAACCTCAACAGGAATACGTGCAAGGTCCTCGATCAGGTATTCCCCAACTAAACCTGCGTGCCATGATGTGCCACAGGCCGTGATGATGATGCGCTTTGCTTTCAAAATCTTCTGAACATAGTCGTTGATCCCGCCAAGGGTTACGATCCCCTGGTCGAGGTGGAGCCGGCCACGCATGGAATCGAAAATAGAACGGGGTTGTTCATAGATCTCTTTGAGCATGAAGTGATCAAATCCGCCCTTTTCAATTTCATTAAGACTCATCGCGAGTTTCTCAATATAGGGTGTATGGTCCTGATTCCTGATGGTCTTGATCTTTAATTCCTGGTTGCGTTCAATTATGGCAATTTCTTCATCGTTGAGATACACCACGTTATCGGTATATTCGATCAGGGGTGTGGCATCCGATGCAACGAAGAATTCATCCTTGCCGATTCCGATCACCATCGGACTTCCTTTACGGGCAGCGATGATCTTGTTTGGAAATTCTTTTGCGAGGATAACGATGGCATAAGCGCCAATCACCTGGTTGAGGGCAATGCGCACGGCCTCCTCAACGGTCACCTGCTCGTTGACCATGATGTCTTCAATCAGGTGTACCAGGACTTCAGTATCGGTTTCGCTGGTAAAGGTGTACCCCCTGTTTCTCAACTCACTGCGCAGCACCGAGTAATTTTCGATGATGCCGTTGTGAATAAGGGCCAATGTTTTATTCTGTGAAAAATGGGGGTGTGCATTGATGGTATTTGGTTCTCCATGCGTAGCCCAGCGGGTGTGGGCCATGCCGATGTTTCCCGAAATATTTTTTCCCTCCACGAACGACTCAAGGTCGGACACCTTTCCCTTGCATTTGAAGACCCGGATGTCGCTGTTGAGCAGACATATTCCGGCACTGTCATAGCCCCGGTATTCTAAGCGGTGAAGCCCCTTAATGAGGATTGGATATGCTTCCTTTGGACCAATATAGGCAACAATTCCACACATAGTTTGGTTTTTAATATACCAAAGGTAAGAAATAAATTAATTCAGGACGGTATAGGTCATTATCAATTTCAACCTGTTGGCATAGTCCCCCGGGAGGTTAGTCTTGGTGCCATACAGCTTGATGCGATTCGGTGTAATCGTGCTTAGCACCGGGTCATTTACCACAAGGTACACATCGAAATGCTGCGAGTATGCATTCATCACCACCTTCTGCATATGCTGGGTGAGGCGGAAAAAATAGGAACGGGTTGTTGTATTGTAGGTCCCGCCAAAATAAGATACGCCTTCACTTTCATCTATGATGTAACCGATCCTGCCGACGCTGTCCTGCCGGATTAGGGAAAGGGTAAGAGGGGCCGGATAAATGGTGTCGGTCTCCATGTTTTTCAGTTCAAGGATGGCATCATTGATAGCAATGATTTTCCCCTTGCCTAAGTTATTCATGTAAGGAAACTTCAGCTTGACCTTAACACCACCCATTCCCTGCAGGAATAACTGGTTGGCGCCCTGTGCCGAGTCATGATTCAATATCTGGCGTTTCAAATCCTGGGTAGCATCCAGGTAGCCATTATGTTCGATGTGAATAAAATGTGCACCATATTGACTAAGCGGAAGGTTAAAGCTGAGAGAGTCGTCGGCAGGAACATCCCCGTTATGAAAGTATACGACCATTTTGGATAATCCGCTGGAAAGTGAAAAATTCAGTAGAGCCCCCTTGCTGTTCACAGGGGTTGCCTGAACATAAAGTCCTTTGACAAAACGAATAAATGCGTTGTTCGATGCAAGAACATCCGCAGGAGCCGTAAGAATTTTATTCCCGAGGTAATTGGTTTGCTTGTTCAGGTTAATGCGGAGGTGAGGAGCGACTTTTGACCCGTACACTGAAACACTGTCTTTGATTCTGGGTGTGAAATCCATATCGGAGAGCAGCGTGGGGTATATTCCTAAATTTTGTGTGGAATAACGAACACTATCGTAGGAGAAATAATCACTGACCTCATATACCTTCACGTTTTGCTGTGTAAGGGTGTCGCCGTAATATCCACTGTAAAACAACATGAGTACCAGAGAATCGAGTACCGGATGTGCGCCAAAACTGACCCCCTCTGATTCAAGAAACACCTGGGTATAGAAACTGTTTGATGTAAGCCCGAACATCGGGTCCATTACAGAACCAAGCATAAGAGAAGACGTTTTATCCGTACGCGTGGAGTCCTGTCTCACAGAAAAGGCTTCAATGGTGCAGGTATCTGTTGTTCTAACATTCAGGGTATCAGTGGGAGGAAGCAGGTCAATGCCGATCTCGTATGGGTCCTTCTTGCAGGAGAATAAGGCAAGGATAAGCAGGATGCCGATCAACAGCGAAGCTGGAAGTTTGGTCAGGAAATCGTTCAATCGTTTCGTATTAAAATGAGTTGCAGTTATTCCACGGTCACCGGATCGTTCACCATCACCTCTTGGTAAAAATCGTTGTATGAATCCACATAACGATCCATGGGTTGGTACTCAAGGCATGGCTTGTCAATTTCCTTGATGTATTTAACCAGTTCAGGGTTTACCTTGGGAGAACCGATGATAACTCCATCTGAAAAATCAATGGCCGCCTTGATGATACTAACGTAATCCGGGGTTTTATAGTGTTTGAGGTCCTTGGAATTAATTCCTTCCAGTTTGATTTTGCTGGCAAAATCTTTGTGCATGAGTTCTTCAAAATCATCATCATAAATGGAATAGATGACTTTGGTGTCGCTGAATAATGGATTATCGCAATAGGCCTTCTTAATATAAATGGGGATGAGACTGGTCATCCAGCCATGACAGTGAACCACATCAGGGCCCCATCCCAGTTTTTTAACCGTTTCAAGCACTCCTCGCGAAAAGAAGATGGCCCGTTCATCGTTATCTGCAAAAAATTTGTTGTTTTTATCGTGCAGGGTATACTTACGCTGGAAATAATCTTCATTGTCAATGAAATAGATCTGCATACGCGCTTGCTGGATTGAGGCCACCTTAATGATCAATGGGTGATCTGTGTCGTCAATAATCAGGTTCATTCCCGATAGCCGGATGACTTCATGAAGCTGATTCCGGCGCTCGTTGATGCTGCCAAAACGCGGCATAAAAGTACGGATCTCTCTCCCCTTATCCTGTATCCCTTGAGGGAGATGTCGGCCAATGATGCTCATTGGAGTTTCTTTCAGATATGGGGTGATCTCCTGCGCAACAAACAAAACTTTCGCTTTTTCCATGTTCTCCTCTCGGTTTTATCCCTATTTGAAATTCGGCTGCAAAGATACTAAAAATTTTTCAGATAATTTCCAAGCGAAAAGTGTAAAATAATGATTTATATCTGATTATAATTTTATGGAAAACCTTAAAAAAAAACGCTTTGACCCCTCACCTTTTACCCTTTTGCCCGATTAACCATTGATCAATGCTTAAGGAGGTAAAATTACTATGAATGTGTGAGGAAGAGGGGAAAATGGATCTCATGGAGCTTCTTTTTCCCGGTAGTTGGACCGGGCTCCCAAAATTAGCCGGTTCTCCGAAAGCTGCCTTCGGAAAGATCAGGCAGCAAATTCAATCTTACTTAAAAAAAAGAAACCATGAAAAAATTTTTGTTAGTATCTGTGCTGAGCATGATGTTCTTTGCACAAAGTTCATTCGCTGCAGAATCAGGAACAAGCTCAGTAGCCCCCGTGGGGGTCTGGATCAAACTGCTGATCAATTTTCATCGACCAAAATTAGATTGTGCCAGTGGTTTTGGCATTTGCCTTGTTTTGTCTTGGGGATATGAGGAACTCGGTGGAAACATGGCTTCGAGAAACCTTTGCTCAGTAAGAGGACAGCTTAACGACCGCCACCAACTTGTTGTTGAAATCAATGAGGCCGTCCTGGCCGGCTATGATGGCGGTTCTGCCCTGGCTTACTTCAAGGATAAAAAGTCGATATCCATACTTGATTCTTATGCGTTACCAGATGAAACATGCAAGGCTTTGCAATCATCCACCCTTTTGACCATTGTACCGGGGAATTACCCCATTTCCTATGAAAATGGGGTGTATACCATTGTGTTTCAAATATGAGGAATGGCAGCCCTTAAACAAGTGGATTTCAACACCGGTTGATCCTCTGTTTAAGGGCTGCTTATATTTAATAACTCCACTGAAAATGAAAACCCTGTCGCGGATTGTGAAAATTTCTGCCCTCGCCGTAATACTCGCCCTTCCCAGCGCGTGTAAAACATATGTGCATTTTAAATACGGGTTGACACAACCCAAAGAAGAGACTCCTGATCAGTTGGTCTCTTTTCTTGAAATGCATCACTATCCTACCCAAAACATGTATTTGTTTTCTGATTCCGCTGCTTACTGCAAGGCAATCAGAAATCCTGTTTTCTGTAGAAATCTGTTAGGCCATATGATCTATAACCATGAAGGAAAACTTCTGCTCCGCGATACGACTCTATGTCAATGGGCTGGTTATGAGGAAATCAGGTTGCTTAAGGCTGATTCAATCTATGTCACATCACCCGGTTTAGAACTTGGCCAGATCCTGCCCCATATTCTGCCATTCGGAAAAAGTCCACTTCCGGAGGATGTACTGACCAATCCCGATTTTACCGTGATTGTAACCTGGGCAAAATTCATCGGATCCTATAATAACCGGCTTTTTGTGTTATCTGATGCCATCAGGCAAAATATTTCCGCTAGAATCCGGATCATATGGCTCAACATTGATATGCAAAAAAGCTGGAGTTTATCAGCCAGGCAAAAAGTAGCAATCAGGTAGGTGAAATTGAAGATGCCAGGCGGCAGTAAAAGAAGTAATATGAATCTTGTTAAACAGGAAACCGGCCTATGTTATGCGGAAGAGGGGAGGATTGTTGTGGCTGTTCACCTGTCTCATGGTTGCCATGGCAGCCGGGCAAAACCTGGTATGGAAAGATACCGCGATCCTGATGCCATTGCGAAATCCTTGCCATCCCGGTATTCCTATGGTACAGTATCGTTTTACTCAGGAACTGGAATATGCATTTACCTTTTCGGATGTGATGCTGGTAAACTGGAAACAGGGGAATGGGGTCAGTCAGGTTTCCCTGTTGCAGCAGGTCAGATACCGGTCACAACTTCACAATGCACGCAATTTAAGCATCAGCACTTTATTTATTCATTCTCTCGGTATTCAGTTTTTTTTTGACAGCATTTCCAGGTTTCAGCCCGATGAAAATAACCTGGATACCCGGATTGAAATCAATCTCCGGAAGAATTTCACTTTTACTTTTCATTCCAATCTGTCAACCCGCCTGTTCAATGCGTATGATTATTCATCTGATCCGACCGGAGCCCTCCTGAAAACCCTTAACTCCTCCTTTCTGACCCCCCTGCTCTGTACATTTTCAGCAGGTTTCGGATTGAACCTTCCCCGGTTGGGCAGCATCAGTGTTGGATTGTCAGCTGCAAAACTGACTTTGGTCAGCAACAGGGCGATATACAGCGAACAGGCGATCGATGCCTTTTATGGGGTTCCCAAAGACAGGAGTCATTTATTCGAATATGGTTTAACGATGCATTTGCTTGTGGATAAAGATTTCTTTAAACGTATTCACTGGAATTGTGACCTGCTGATCTTTAAAAATTATCGGAAACCGGTAGACCTGATTATAAGAAACCTGGTTGGTGTCACGATCAATAAGTTTTTAAAAACTAGCATTCAAACCAGGCTTTATTATGAGAAGGAGGTCAGTAAAAGCATTCAGATTGAGAACATGGTTTCTGTGGGATTTTATTTTAATTTGTGATCTGTGAAAAGATTAACAGAATGTCGGTTTTGAATTGGGAAAATCTGTAATTTTGCCATCATAAAACTCAGCTTTCTATGTTTAAGATCGTGCAACACCCTATTCTGGACATTCCGGAATCTAAAAAATCTGTTTTTATATTTGAAGGACAAGAAGTTACAGGGGATAAAGGATTTACCATCGCTGCCGCTTTGCATCAGGCCGGCCACCCGGTTCACAGTCACAGTCTGAGCAACCGTGAACGCAGTCTCGAATGTGGCATTGGCAAATGCGGAGCCTGTGAAATGCTGGTTGATGGCCAGGTCAAGCGAATTTGCATCACCTGCATTGATGGGGTAAAGGAGGTTAAGGAGATCCCTCATGATTATGCCCCTTACAGGGTCCCGGTGAAAAGTGATGTTCCGCTTAACGTATATAAAACCATGGTGGCCATCATCGGAGCTGGCCCGGCAGGACTGGCTGCCCGTGAAGAGCTGAACAAACATCAGGTTTCCAACATTGTCATTGATAACAATGATAAAATCGGAGGGCAGTTTCTCATGCAGACCCACCAGTTCTTCTTTTTCGAAAAGGAACAAAAATTTGGCGGGATGCGCGGTTTTGATATTGCCAAAACGCTGGCGGGGAGCAACCATGATGGCATCTTCCTTAACTCAACGGTATGGGATATACTGGAGGGAGGACGGATTGCTGTAAAAAATATCCGGACTGAAGAGATTTTTTTTGTCGATGCGGAATATATGATCGTCGCTACGGGAGCGGTACCCTTTATGCCCACCTTTGAAAACGATGATCTTCCGGGTGTGTTTACTGCAGCAGTTGTGCAGAAGATGATGAACCAGGAACTGACCCTGCTTGGAAAAAACATCCTGACTGTTGGGGCAGGCAACATCGGTTACCTCACCTCCTACCAGCTTATGCAGGCAGGGGCCAAGGTCAAGGCCATTCTGGAAGCCTTACCTGGCGAAGGGGGATTTCCAGTCCAGGCAAACCGGGTCAGGAGGCTGGGCATCCCCATTCTTACCTCCCATATTTTGTTGAAGGCCATCCCAAATGAACGTCACGACGGCATCATCGGCGCGGTTGTGGCTGAGTGCAAAGATTTTAAACCCATTCCCGGAACAGAAAAGATCATTGACGGCATTGATGCCATTAACATTTGCACAGGCTTGGTTCAGGACGATCAATTGCTTATCAAGGGCAATGAGGTTTTCGGTCGCCGCTGTTTCGGCGCAGGTGATGCCATCCGGATCGGGGAGGGAACGAGTGCGGTACTGCGGGGCAGGCAATCTGCTTTTGATGTCCTGCAGGAGATGGGTGAACGTTACGATTATAATGACTACCTCGCCTTATCAAAAGAATATATCGATTCGCAGCAGCACCCGGTTCGGGTAATCCAGGAACCCTTTCAGCCAACACCTGAACGAATGAACGAAAAGGGGTTTGTTCTGATCGACTGCCTTTATGGTTTTGCCTGCAACCCATGTGCCTTTGCCTGTCCGCACGGCGCCATCACCAAATCATCGACCAGCACGGTGCCAGAGATCGATTTTGGAAAATGCATCGGGTGTATGGACTGCGTTTACCAGTGTCCGGGTCTGGCAATATTCGGTTATAACCTGAAAAAAGACTGGCTGTTCCTCCCCATTGAATATGAGGTGAACGAAAGGTCAGAATGTTTCCTTGTCGATAACCAGGGAAAAATCCTGGGTGAAGGGGTTGTTGAGAAAATCCTGCGAAAACCGAACAAGACCAACATTGCAAGGGTGCACTCCCTGACGGTTCATGGAGAAGAGCTGAGTAACATACGTGGTTTCATCGCGAAAGAAAATAACCCTGCTGCCATCATCTTTAAGCCCTACCTGCTGGAGCCCAGGGAAACGACCTATGTATGCCATTGTGACGATGTCACCCTGGATGAGGTGCTGGAGACCATCGGGGAAAGAAAATTCATTTCGGTTGATGAAGTAAAGCATACCACCCGTCTTGGAATGGGTGCCTGCCGTGGTAAACGCTGTATCAAACGTTTGAAATCAACACTTTCCGGATCGGGTATTTCCATTGTGGGCGAACCCACCCCCCGTGGTCCCCTCTCAAACCAGGTGGCCATGGGTGAACTTTATCCCAGGCTGGTTCATGAAAAGGTGATCACCGGGATGAACGGCCAAAAGCCGAGAAGGGTTGAGGTAAAATCGTTGGTTGCTGGCGGTGGTATTGGCGGAAGTGCTCTTTTCCGCTATCTGGGAGAGGCCGGCATGGAACCGGTTCTGATCAATTTTGGCCGCGGCGCTTCGTGGCGTAATATTGCCGGAGGCCGTCCGAATTTCTCTTTGCCTGAATTGTCAGATATTGCCGTTCATAATCATGAGATTTTCAAGGATCTTCAGAAACTTCACAACATTGATTACCGGCCGAACCTCTATGTAACCTTTGCCCATGATGAAACCATGTACCGGGCCCTGGTTGAATCGATGTCATGGTCTGATGCCTACATGGTTGAACCAAAGGATTTTGCTAAAGAAATTTCGCCGCGCATCAATCCCAACCTGAGTAACTATCAGTCGGCGCTGATCACACGTGACTGCTGGCAGGCTACTCCCGGCCGCGTTATCGACCTGATCCGCCGCATTGGCATTGAAAAGGGAGGGAAAGTTGAAGAGGATTGCAAACTCATTGATGTAAACAAGGTGAATGGGAGGTATAACATCCTGGTTCAGAACCATCAACATGAGTATGTCGAATATGTAACCCCGTTGTTTATCAATGCCTTGGGCCCTGAAGGTGAGAAGTTTGCCAAACAGCTGAACATTGAAACAGGACTCTTCCCGGTTAAGCACCAGGCCTTTATTACCCGTCGTCTGCCCATGATGGGAAAGGATGGGATGCCATTGCCGATGCTCATCGACCGGAGGCGCTATAAGGGTTTCACAGCGGTTTACGGGCAGCAGCTGGCTGAAACAGGGCAGATCATAGGCTGTGCCTCGCCGGCCATTGAGCCGATGGAAGCAGATAAAAATATCAGGATCAACTCCCAGGATTTTGTCGAAATCGCCTCCGAAATTTTCACCAACTGGATTCCCGAACTCTCCTCCGTCGGTTTCCAGGCCGTGTGGGCTGGTTATTATGTGGAACCCCGCATGATCATTGACCCTGAGCTCGGACTCTTCCTGGGCTTGCGCGGACAGGGATTCATGCTTGGCCAGTACCTCGCCAAGATGCATGTGGATAAACTTCTCGGAAAACCCACCCCAACCTACTTCGACAGGTTAAAACTGAGCGGGGATGGGTTGCTTGAAAAGGCGTTTAAGTAAACAACGCCTTAATGATGTGCGTCACCATTTTTGGATTTTCCTTCAGGCGGCGGGTCGAATAGCCAAACCACTCTTTTCCGAAAGGAACATACACCCGCATGGTATGGCCAAGGTCGGTAATTGATTTTCGCAGATCAGGGGTGACACCATAGAGCATCTGGAATTCATACCTGTTTTTGGGAACCTGATATTTTTTAATCAGGCTGAATGCCCCCTCCACCAGCGGCTTGTCATGGGTGGCAATGCCCGGAAACATCCCCTGCTGAAACATATATTCCAGGTCTTCAAGATAATGACCGTTGATTTCCTGGTATTTTTTGTATGCGATGGCTTCCGGTTCCACGTAAATTCCCTTGCATAATCTTAAATTCAAAGGTGTTTCTGCCTGGTTAAGGTCATTCATGTTTTTAATATCCTGCAGGGTACGTTTCATGTAAGCCTGGATCACGAGACCCACCCTGCCGGGAAATTCCCTCTGAAGTTTCCTGAACAGGTCTATTTCCAGGTCGGTGCACTGGGAGTCTTCCATATCAACCCGTATGAAATTTCCGTATGAAGCTGATCTGGCAACGATTTCACGAATATTCTGATAACAGGCCTCCGGATCGATCAGCAATCCGAAACTGGTTGGCTTCAATGAATAATTGCCATCGATTTTTTCACGTTCCACCCGCTCAATAATTTCAAGGTAAGCTTGTTTATTCGCTGTAGCTTCGTCGAGCCGGGTGATGAATTCACCCAGCAGGTCAATCGTAACTTTTACATTTTGTCCATTGAGTTCGCGGCAAACACGAATGGCATCATCCATGGTTTCGCCTGCAATATACTTACGGGAAAATATCCACACCAGCTTTTTAGGCATGAATGGGAGAATTTTGCTTATCATTTGGTTGAACATACGCTCATCGTTAGGTTAAAAATCATACAGGCAAACTTACATATATTATCGGACAGATGTTGCTTTTACCATATAAAAATCATGATCCTGTGAACATTGAGAACAAATTATCGGAATTAAATCTGGAAATATCGGACATTTGATTTTTTCGGAATAGCCGGAAAAGAAACAGGTATTTGGTAATCATCAAATTAATTTTTAATTTTGCAGGCTTTTTCAGGGGAAAACGTGAACCATCCAGATCAATATCAAATTGCGTTCGGTGGATTGAATTCGGGAACGCATCAATTCGATTTTCATATTGGCAACGCGTTCTTTGAACAGGTGAAGGATTCTGAGATCATGGGCGGGGAAGTGTCTGTGGTTGTTACAATGGCAAAGGAAGAGCGAATGATGGATCTCCACCTTGCGATCAATGGAAAGGTCATTGTAACCTGCAACCGATGCAATGAGCCTTTGGAGTTGGAGGTAGAGGGGAATGAACGGCTGATTGTAAAACTGGGCGATCATTACTTCGAGGAAAGTGAAGATGTGCAGGTTATTCCTGACACTGCTCACCAATTCGATCTGGGTCCGTTCATGTATGAATATATACATCTGCTTCTGCCGATACGCAGAGTTCATCCGGAAGATGGAAAGGGAAACAACCGTTGTGACCCTGGAATATTAAGAAAATTAAAAGAACTGAGTGAGAGGCACATCCCTGATCCAAGATGGGAAGCTTTGAAACAGCTGAAGAATAAGAATAATTTGTAAATCGTTAATAAATTGTATTATGCCACATCCGAAACATAAAATTTCGACCACCCGCAGGGACAAAAGAAGAACCCATGACAAAGCCATCGCCCGTGCGACCATCATTTGTTCAAATTGCGGTGCACCGGTATTGTATCACAGGGTCTGCCCAGAATGTGGGTATTACCGTGGGAAGCAAGCCGTTGTGAAGGCGTCTGCGGAATAGTTTTTTACCTAAATTACTGCCAATGAAAATCGGCCTGGATGTTTTAGGGGGTGATTTTGCTCCGAAAGCCACGATACATGGTGCTATCCTTGCAGAAAAGGAACTCCCGGAAACGGATCAAATTGTTTTGATCGGTGACCGGGATGTCATTATTGCTTTTCTGAAGGAGGAGAATGTACGTATCGATAAGTTCGAGATCGTGGATGCACCCGACCTGATCGAAATGGATGAACAGCCAACCAAAGCCTTGGTTAACAAGCCTAATTCCAGTATTTCTGTTGGTTTCAGACTGTTGAAACATAAGGAGATTCATGCTTTTGCGAGTGCGGGCAGCAGTGGTGCCATGATGGTTGGATCAATATACAGTGTCAATACCATCCAGGGAATAATCCGTCCAAGTACGCCTGCCTATATTCCGAAAGAGGGTGGAGGGTCATCCGTACTCATTGACGTGGGAACAAATCCCGATGCCAAACCCGATGTCATGTACCAGTTCGGAATACTTGGTTCTTTGTTTGCTGAACATGTATTTCATGTAAAAAAACCACGGGTCGGGTTGTTGAATATCGGTTCCGAAGAGAAAAAAGGAAGCCTGACGACGCAGTCGGCTTTTCAGCTGATGAAGGATTCCAAAGATTTTCATTTTGTTGGCAATGTTGAGGGGCGTGAATTGTTTCGCGACAACGTTGATGTGATTGTGTGTGATGGATTTGTCGGGAACATTGTACTTAAACAGGTCGAAGCCATGTACCGTGTGCTGATAAAAAGGGGAATCAAAGACTCCTATCTCGACCGGTTCAATTATGAAACCTATGGAGGATCACCGATCCTTGGTGTAAATTCTACCGTGATTGTGGGCCATGGTATTTCCAATGCAAATGCCATCCGTAAAATGATTTTCATGGCCAAAGAGGTGCACGATGCCAAACTATCCCAAAAGATAAAGCACGCGCTCGAACAATATTCTCTTAACAATATTTAGAAGTCATGGGAAAAATCAGAGCGAAGATATCTGGAATCCACGCATGGGTTCCTCCTTATATTTTGACAAATAAGGAGCTGGAAACCATGGTGGAGACTACAGATGAGTGGATTATGACGCGTACCGGAATCCGGGAACGTCATATTTTAAAAGGCGTTGGGCTGGGAACTTCTGATATGGGCGCCGAAGCAGTCAAGGGACTGCTTGAAAAGACGGGGACAAAACCTGAAGAGGTTGACCTGGTCATTTGTGCCACTGTTACCCCCGACATGACATTCCCGGCAACAGCAAATGTAATCAGTGACAAAGCCGGAATCCGGAATGCTTTCAGTTTTGACCTTAACGCTGCTTGTTCGGGTTTTTTATTTGCAATGATCACGGCCTCTAAATATGTAGAGACTGGGGCATTCAAAAAAGTGATTGTGGTGGGAGCCGATAAAATGTCGGGGATCACCGATTATACAGCCCGTGAAACCTGTGTGCTTTTTGGCGATGCCGCTGGCGCCGTGTTGCTTGAACCCACCACTGAAGAGGTGGGCATTATGGATTGCATGGCAGGAACCGATGGTTCAGGAAGGAACTATTTGCATATGAAAGCGGGCGGATCAGTGAGGCCTCCTTCACATGAAACCATTGATGCAAAAGAACATTTTATTTACCAGGAGGGGCAGCCGGTATTTAAATTTGCTGTTACCCGAATGGCTGATATTTCTGCGGAGATCATGGAACGAAACAACCTTACCGCTGATGATATTGCATACCTGGTACCTCACCAGGCGAACCTGAGGATCATCGATGCTACAGCCCGCCGCATGGGCGTGGGCAAGGAAAAGGTGATGATCAACATCGACCGTTACGGCAATACCACCGACGCCACCATTCCATTGTGTCTCTGGGAATGGGAAAATAAACTTAAAAAGGGGGACAACATCATTCTTGCTGCTTTTGGCGGAGGTTTCACCTGGGGATCAATCTGGGTGAAGTGGGCGTACTAGTCCTTCACAACTTTCGTACGGTAAACCACCTGCGCCCCTTGCAGGACCAGGAAATAAATTCCATCTGGTAATAGCTGGATATCAAATTCAAGTGTCGTTCCATGCCAGGAGTAGGTTGGCAAAAACTTGATTCCGGTCACCGAAAAAAGAACAGGTTGAATATCTTCCCGTGTCCCTGATGCCGGAAGGGTAAGTGTACAATGATCTTTGGCAGGATTAGGATATACAACCAGCCGGTTATTCATCGAATTCATATCTTCAGTTCCCACCGGGTTTCCCCAGATCAGCGTGGTATATTCGGGGTGGTCAATGAAGGGGTTGCGGTTATGCTGGATGGTATAAATGGTATTATTACGGTCAGTCTCTTTTTCTGAAACAGGATCAATGATGGCCCAATGCAACATCATCTGCAAGGCCCAGGGCTGGAGTTGAGATTTGTTGGTCATCTCTGTTACATTCCAGCTTCCATCCTCGGTATAATATCGTGTTGACATATAGAAATAGGTTCGGGCAAAATCGCCTTTATAATCATCAATTGGTTCAAACACGGTTCCGGTAAACCCTGGCCAGTTGCAAGTTCCAAGTTTACTTCCATTCTGGGAGGTCCACCCGGCAGTTGAAACAGTACCATAGGGGTAATTGTTCCGTTTGCCATTAACATAACCATCCGTCGGATAAATATGAAACAGATCGGAATTCATAGGAGGAACATCATTGAACCAGCTTTTAGGCCAGGAATGTTCCCTGTTGTAGCACTCTCCTTCGCTACCATAATTCCCGCACTGATCGGAACCGAAGGTATAGGAATAGGGCGGGTTCCCGTTGGGAGTTCCATCGGGAATGTCGGAATACATATCCCAGACTGTCCCATTGGGTTTGTCATCAGTGGTGTAAAATGCGGTCCAGATATCTCCGTAGGATATAACGGTATGTCCCTTGATGATGTCATGCAAAGCGGCCTGTAGCGCCACCTCTGTTTTTCCATCAGCCGGATCGTAATATCCCGGCGGGATCTGCCCGATGATCCGGAAGGTAATAAGAAACGACAGTAAACTGGTAAACAGGAAGGTATAGAGGGTTGATCTTTTTGCCATATGGAATTTTTTGCAAAGGTAGTGAATTGATCAGCCCATTTGCCAGGTCAACTGTCATAAATTCAACATGAATTACCATTGTTCCCAGTGAATTTTTTCGGTTTTGAACTTCTCCTTGGGCTGATCCTGACCTGCAGGATGCCCGACCGGAACAATGCTGAAAGGAGTGACTTCGGGGGGTAATTTCAGCCATTTACGCACATGGTTTTCCCGGTCCGGATAGGGATAGAGTGCCGACCATACGCCTCCCAGCCCCACCGCTTCGATGGCCAGCAGAATATTTTCAGTAGCGGCGGCAGCATCCTGATACCAGAGGTCATTGGCTCCCTGCTGCAGGTCAACCTTGGAATCCCCGCAAACAACGATACAGGCTCCTGCCTTGAACAGCATCTTGGTATAGGGCAGTCCTTCACCCATGCTGTCAAGTACCATTCGCTCAGTAACAGCAATGAAGGCCAGCGGCTGCCGGTTACGTGCCGATGGTGCTGCCATCCCTGCTTTCATGATGGTCAGGAGAATTTCTTTTTTAACGGGTTCGCCTGTGAAATTGCGGACACTTTTGCGATGGAGGATGTTTTCGAGGATGATGGAAGTTTTATCGGGCATGGGATGGTTTTTTACAAGGATAAAGGTAAAAAATTTCAGGCACAACTCCTGTTGTAAAAATCGGTTGATGCATGGTATATATCTGAATAAAAGAAATTTTCGTAATTTTGCACGCCTTTTCAGGATGCAAAAGGATAAAATGGGAAAGGGCCACTGAATTTCCGGGAAGTTTCCGGATCCATGATGAACGATGAGCAATGAGTAAACGATACACCGAGTACAAAAACCTTGACCTGACCAGGATTGGCAACGAAATTCAAGCCTATTGGCAGGAGCAGGGTACCTTCGAAAAGAGCTTAAAGCTGACCGAAGGCAAGCCGCCCTACGTCTTCTATGAAGGTCCCCCTTCAGCCAACGGCATTCCCGGGATTCATCACGTGATGGCCCGCGCTATCAAGGATATTTTCTGCCGCTACAAAACAATGAAAGGTTTTTATGTGAGCCGGAAGGCTGGATGGGATACGCATGGACTTCCCATTGAGATCGGGGTGGAAAAGAAACTGGGAATTACCAAAGAGGATATCGGTAAATCAATTTCCATTGAGGATTATAATAAGGAATGTCGTACAGAGGTGATGAAGTATAAAGATCTGTGGGACGACCTGACCCTCCGCATGGGTTACTGGCTGAACCTCGATGATCCCTATATCACCTACGAAAATAAATACATAGAGAGTGTATGGTACCTGTTGGGTAAGTTGTATGAGAAGGGGCTGATCTATAAAGGATATACCATCCAGCCCTATTCCCCGGCGGCCGGGACCGGGCTTAGTACCCATGAACTCAACCAGCCAGGCACCTATAAAATGGTGAAGGACAATACCGTTGTAGCCCAGTTCAAAGTGATCAGGAATGAGAAGTCGGAATTTCTCTTTACAGAACTCTTCGGAGAGCTATACATCCTGGCATGGACAACCACCCCCTGGACCCTGCCTTCAAATACCGGTTTGGCAATGGGCAAGGAGATCACCTATGTTGTTGTAAAAACTTTTAATCCTTATACGTTTACTGAACAAACGGTTGTCCTGGCCAGGGAACTGCTCCATCAATATTTTCCTGAGAAAAACAGCCAGCTTGAGATGGAGAGTTACCATGAAGGCGATAAGCAAATCCCTTACCAGGTGGTGGCAGAATTCAAGGGCAGGGATTTTGAAGGCATCCGTTTTGAACAGCTGATGCCTTTTGCCCAGCCTGAGGATGGCGATCCTTTCAGGGTTGTTCTGGGAGATTTTGTTACTACTGAAGATGGTACCGGGATCGTGCACATTGCACCAAGTTTTGGCGCCGACGACTTTCGCGTAGGGCGGCAATATGGACTGGGTTCGTTGACCCTGGTTGACAAGCAGGGAAGGTTCACGGACCAGATGGGCGAGTTTGCCGGCCGCTATGTAAAACCAGAGTATGATGCCGATTGTCTGGAGGGAAAATGCCCGCCTGTCGATATCGACATCATTGTCAAGCTGAAGCATGAAAATAAAGCCTTCAGATCGGAGAAATACGAACACTCCTATCCGCACTGCTGGCGAACGGATAAACCCATTCTTTATTATCCGCTCGATTCATGGTTTATCCGTACCACGGCCTATAAGGATGAAATGATCGCCCTGAATAAGACCATCAACTGGAAGCCTGAATCGACCGGCACCGGCCGTTTTGGAAACTGGCTTGAAAACCTGGTCGACTGGAACCTTTCACGTTCGCGTTTCTGGGGAACTCCCCTGCCGATCTGGAGAACCCAGGATGAAAAACAGGAGATCTGCATTGGCTCAGTTGCTCAGCTGAGGGCAGAAATAGTTAAAGCCGTGCAGGCAGGGGTGATGAAAAGCAACCCGCTTGAAAATTATATGCCCGGGAATACCACCGATGAAAATTATCATTCCTTTGATCTTCATCGTCCGTTTGTTGATGATATCATCCTGGTGACCGGTGACGGGAAGCCAATGTACAGGGAGACCGACCTCATCGATGTCTGGTTCGATTCCGGAGCAATGCCCTATGCCCAATATCATTATCCGTTTGAACAGACCCACAAGTTTGAATCCTATTTCCCTGCCGATTTTATTGCCGAGGGGGTAGACCAAACCCGTGGCTGGTTTTTTACGTTACATGCCATCGCGGTGATGCTTTTCGGAGGCATATCATACAAAACCTGCGTTTCGAACGGACTGGTGCTAGATAAAAACGGCAATAAAATGTCAAAGCGGCTGGGCAATGCCGTGGATCCTTTTGAAACCATCAATAAATACGGACCGGATGCAACCCGCTGGTACCTCATTACCAATTCGCAGCCCTGGGATAATCTTAAATTTGATCTCGAAGGCATCGAGGAGATCAGGAGGAAGTTTTTCGGAACGCTTTACAACACCTATGCTTTTTACTCACTGTATGCCAATATTGACGGATTTGCGTACAGCGAGCAGGAAATCCCGATCAATGAACGGCCCGAAATTGACCGTTGGATTCTCTCAGAACTGAACTCGCTGATCAGGCAGACCGACGAATATTATAACGATTATGAACCTACCAAGGCCGGTCGCGCCATCTCCGATTTTGTTGATGAGCACCTGAGTAACTGGTACGTGCGGCTTTGCCGCAGGCGTTTCTGGAAAGGGGAATATACACTGGATAAAATTTCGGCGTACCAAACACTCTATCATTGCCTTGAGGTGATTGCACAGCTTGCCTCACCCATAGCCCCTTTCTTTTGTGAGCGTTTGTTTATCGATCTGAACAGTGTGACAGGGCGATTTAAAGTCGATTCAGTGCATCTTTCCGGCTTCCCGCAGGTTGATCTTTCATTAATAGACCAAGGCCTCGAGGAACGGATGGAGCTGGCCCAGAAGATCGCTTCCATGGTATTGTCAATCAGGAAATCAACAAAACTGCGCGTCAGGCAACCTTTGAACAAGATTATCATCCCGCTGATGAGCGATCACATGAGAGTTCAGATCGATGCGGTAAAAAGCCTCATCCTCTCGGAAGTTAATGTAAAGGAGCTCGAATATATCACCGACACCGCCGGCATCCTGGTTAAAAAAGTCAAGCCAGACTTTAAAAAACTTGGTCCACGCTACGGCAAACTGATGAAACAACTGGCGGTTGCAGTACTTGCCATTTCGCAGGAGGAAATAACGATTCTGGAAAAGGAGGGCAAACTTTCATTGTATGTGGATGGTCAGCCTGTTGAATTGCTCCTTGATGATGTGGAAATACTTTCAGAGGATATTCCCGGATGGCAGGTTGCAAGTATGGGCCCTTTGACAGTGGCACTTGACATAACAATAACCCCTGAACTACAGAAGGAGGGTGTCGCACGTGAAGTGATCAATCGGATACAAAATCTAAGGAAAGACAAAGGATTTGATGTTACTGACAACATCTGGGTGAAATTCCAGTCGCATCCTGATATTGATGAGGCTGTACTTCAGAATATTTCATATATTTGCGCAGAAATTCTGGCTCAGTCATTCGAAATAGTTCAGACCCTTGAAGAGTCATCAAAAACCCTGATCGAATTGACGGATTCAGTATCTACCTACCTGGTAATTAATCGGGTGAAATGAGGATCTAAAATTGAAATCAGATCGGTTTCCGATGTCAGATTTCAATATTTTTTTTATAGTACAATTCAAAATTTTTGATCATGAAAAAAGCAACAGGAACAGCTCAGATGGAAAAGAACCGGTATTCGGATGAAGAGCTTGAGGAATTCAAACAAATCATTCTGAAGAAACTGGAAAAGGCACACAACGACCTGAAGCTCTTGACGGAATCGTATACGACAGGTAATGAACACGATACGAATGACACCTCCCCCACATTTAAAGTGCTGGAGGAGGGATACCAGGTGTTTTCAAAAGAGGAGAACAGCAAATTTGCAGCACGGCAGGAAAAATTTATTAAATCGTTGGAGAACGCACTGATCCGGATTGAAAACAAAACCTATGGCATCTGCAGGGTAACCGGCAAACTGATCCCGAAAGACCGTCTCAGGAGTGTACCCCATGCAACACTGAGCATCGAAGCCAAGCGGGTGCAGGTAGCAGCTGTGCCTGTTGCCGCACGTCCCAGTGATCCTGACCTGGAATAGTCATTCCTTTAATTGATTTTTCTTTGAAAAAAGCTGCCCTGATTGTTTTCATAGTTCTCCTTCTTGATCAGATGTTAAAGATTTGGATCAAGACCACTTTTTATATGGGGGAAAGTCATGCGATACTCGGTCATTGGTTTTATCTCCATTTTACCGAAAATGAAGGAATGGCTTTCGGGATGAAACTTGGAGGGAGCAATGGAAAGCTTTTACTAAGTCTTTTCAGGGTCATTGCGGTGATCATCATCGGCTGGTGGCTCTATCGTGTTACAAAAAAAGGAGCAAGTTTATTGCTCATTATTTGCATCTCGCTGATCATGGCCGGAGCGCTTGGAAATATCATCGACAGCGCTATCTATGGCCTGATATTCAATGAAAGTAACTATACCCAGGTGGCTACACTTTTCCCTAAAACGGGTGGATATGGCACTTTTTTGCACGGGAAGGTAGTGGACATGCTCTATTTTCCGATCATCGAAACCCATTATCCATCATGGTTCCCTTTTGTCGGCGGGGATGAGTTCACCTTTTTCAGACCGGTTTTCAACATCGCCGATTCTGCTATAACGACCGGAGTAGCAATCCTCATTTTCTTTCAGAAAAAAGTTTTTGCACCAATGAACGTGACTGATTCTAACGAAAGTTCAGCCAATAGCCATTAGGCAATAGGCACTTCCCTTGGAGTAGCGTTGAGGTCGTAAATCTAAAATCGTAAATCGTAAATTTGTCATCGCACCCGGATCTGTCTTCCAACCTTTAAAGTTGTGGTTGGTTTAATTTTATTCATGGCGCAAATTTCCTTGATTGAAGTGTGATATTTGTTTGCGAGTTTACCAACGGTATCTCCCTTTTTTATCCTTATGACGAGGGCATTCGGTACAAAATCGTTGGGGTAAAACACCCTCTTGGTCACAGGAAAGTTGTTGGAGATAAGCTTTTTATTATCAAAGTCGATCATTCGAAGCGGGTCCAGCGGAACGTCCTTATACCGGACCTCAAAGTGGAGATGGGGGCCGCGGCTCCTGCCACTTGAACCACCCAGGGCAATGGACTCCCCTGATTTTACGATCTGGTTAATCTTTACATTGATTTTTGAGAGATGTCCGTAATAGGTTTCCAGCCCGTTATAATGGCGAATGATAACCAGGTTTCCGAAACCGCCCCGGTTATATTTTGCATACCTCACCACCCCATCGAAGGCAGCCACAACGGTATCTCCTCTGTTTAGTTTGATATCCAGGCCTTTATGTGAATAGGTGAATCCCCTGAACAGTTTCCCATAGATCGGAAGGGTGAACAGGCGCTCGGGGGTAACAAGAACGACCAGTGTATCATGAATTGAATCGGGCTTGATCCTGTAAGCGAAAATCTGGTTGTTGATCCACTGGGTAGAAAAGAGACCGGTTGAATCTTCATCGATGGACATCAGTACCGGTTCATCCAGGAGATATTCCCAGGTGAAGTTTTTATAAAGAATAGCCGGACCGCTGGGTGTTTCAACAGTATCAATGATGGCATCAATATTTCGTTGTGCAAAGGAAAAAATGGGGAGTAAAAAAAGGAATAATAACCAGTATTTAAATAACTTCATGTTTTTTTGTTAGGTTTGTCATATTGATAGCGACAAAGCTACGGGAAAAATTTTCCACATCAAACATTTAATCAATCAGATATTTTATCTTTGCACAAATTATAATGTCCTACCATGCAAGTGAAGAAAAACGGTAAAATTTCGCAGATCATTGGGCCTGTGATTGACGTGATCTTTGATGAAGATGTCAAACTTCCCAACATCTATGATGCCCTGGAGGTTACAAATGAAAAGGGTGATGTAATTGTACTGGAGTGCCAGTACGATGTTGGTGAGCACACCATGCGCACCGTTGCCATGGATTCAACGGATGGATTGCATCGCGGAATGGAGGTGGTGGCCAAGGGCATGCCTATTTCGATGCCGGTGGGCGACATGGTCAGGGGAAGATTGTTTAACGTTATTGGAAAGCCCATTGATGGTTTAGGTCCTGTTTCTGAAGAACATGTATATGCCATTCACAGGGATCCTCCCAAATTTGACACCCTCAGCACCTCGAAAGAGGTTCTGTTTACCGGGATTAAAGTCATAGACCTGATCGAGCCCTATTCAAAGGGGGGGAAGATTGGATTGTTTGGTGGTGCCGGAGTCGGAAAAACAGTAATCATCATGGAACTCATCAACAACATTGCTAAGAAATATGCCGGTCTGTCGGTATTTGGCGGAGTTGGAGAGCGCACCCGTGAAGGTAACGACCTGCTTCGTGAAATGATTGAATCTGGTGTTATCAGATATGGCAAGGAGTTTCAGGAGGATATGGAAAAGGGAGGCTGGGATCTCTCGAAAGTGGATCATGAAGAGCTTCTGAAATCTCAGGCCACGCTGGTGTTCGGCCAGATGAACGAACCTCCCGGAGCCCGTGCCCGTGTTGCTCTTTCGGGACTTACCATGGCGGAATATTTCCGCGATGGCGATGAAAAATCAGGCGGGCGAGATATTCTTTTCTTTATAGATAATATTTTCCGCTTCACACAAGCCGGATCAGAGGTTTCTGCCCTTCTTGGAAGAATGCCATCGGCGGTTGGATATCAACCTACCCTGGCCTCTGAAATGGGGATCATGCAGGAACGCATCACCTCTACCAAACGCGGGTCCATCACTTCGGTGCAGGCAGTTTATGTGCCGGCCGACGACCTTACCGACCCTGCACCTGCTACGACCTTCGCCCACCTCGATGCCACCACCGTGTTAAGCCGTAAAATATCCGAGCTGGGAATTTATCCTGCCGTGGATCCGCTTGACTCCACATCACGCATCCTTTCACCGGATGTAGTTGGAGACGAACATTACAATACGGCACAGCGTGTTAAAAGGATTCTTCAACGATACAAGGAACTTCAGGACATCATTGCAATTCTCGGGATGGATGAATTGTCGGACGAAGACAAGCTGGTGGTTTCACGTGCCCGTCGTGTACAGCGCTTCCTTTCACAACCATTCTTTGTTGCAACTCAGTTCACCGGGATACCCGGTGCCTTTGTGAATATTGAAGACACCATCAAAGGATTTAACATGATCATGGATGGAGCTGTTGATGAATATCCCGAGTCGGCCTTCAGCATGGTGGGAACCATTGAAGAGGCCATTGAGAAAGGTAAGAAGATGGTTGAAGACAGTAAGTAACATGAAAGTTGAAATCATAACCCCCGATTCGATCATCTTTACTGGTGATGATGTACAGTTGATTCAGCTGCCTGGTATTGACGGGTCATTCGAAGTACTAAGCCATCATGCACCCCTTATTTCCGTCCTTAAGAAGGGAAAAATCAAAATTCTTCTCAAAGGAAAGAAAGAGGAGCACTTTTTCGATATCAAAGGTGGAGTCATTGAGGTCCTCAGTGACAAAGTCCTGGTTTTAGCAGAATAGTTTCCACCCCATTATAAATAAAAAGGCTGCCTCAGTGAAAGGCAGCCTTTTTTATTTATATGATTCCGGATGTTAGTAAAACATTAACCGGTTATCTGTGATCTTGGCAGTTTTTTCAAGGGACTGATACATGGTACCGGAAACACGCTGGTTGAATCCTTGTAGCTGCTGCATATATTCACTGGTGAAGTCTTCCTTTGCAGCGGGTTCTGTAATATCGTTGATCACACAGAAGTAAACGCCATAGTTGCCCGTGAGCGGCCCCTGCAGTTCCCCTTTTTTGGTTGTAAAAAGCTGGCCTACCAGTTCGCCTTCACGGCCAATGCTTGAACGGTTAAAGCCTGAAAAAGTCAGGATGACCGTGTCAACTTTTGATCCTAATTTGGTTGCAAGGGCTGCAATGTCTTTAGTGGTGCCCAATGCCTGTTTCATTTTTTCGGCCGTGATATCGATTTTCTTCATGTTTTTTACAGAAGGTTCAATCCGCTGCTTCACAGCTTCAAGGGTTTGTTGTCCCTTTACCGAGGAGGATTTCAAAATTGCGACTACATATTTTCCATTGACATCAAAGACAGGGCTGACTTCGCCAACCTTAGTGTTTTCTGCAAAGGCCCAACGCACGATTTCACGGGCAATCGGAAGTCCGGTTATGATATTATCCATCTCCCGAACACTGGCGGCTGACCTTTTTTGAAGTCCTTTTTCCACTGCAGTTTTCTCGAAGGTTTCGGGTGTTTTGTTCTGTCCGGCGAAAGCGCTTGCTTTCATATAGGTGTCCTGGTAGGTCTGATTGCTGGGCTCGATTGAGCGGACCAAAATAGCAGCCTTAACCTTCTTTACAGGTTTGGTTTTATTGTTGAGAAGGAAGAGCGAATAGCCTATCCGGGTCTCAATCACCTTAACGTCTTTTGGTTTCATTTCGATACCCGCCTTGAAGAAGGGATCAAAATTGGGGCTGCCATCAGTGAACCATTTCAGATCGCCGGCATCATCCTTTGCACTGGGATAATCGGAAACCAGCTTTGCTGTTTCGGCAAACTTTTCAGGGTTCTTCTTCAGAACGGCCAGCAGGCTGTCGGCTTTTGCTTTTGCCTGGACCTTTGTCCGTTTAATGTTTTCGTTGCCGGATCCGGCATAACCTACTAAAATCTGGGAACCGTTCATTGAATCCGGACGCTCCTGTATGTCAAGCAGTTTGGCCATAAGCCAGGAGTTGTTGAATTCAAAGGGTGGGAACAGGGTACCTGGCTTGGAGATAAAGAGGGTCGAATCAAGCTGGGGAGGGAATCCGCCTTTTCTCAGAAAAACAGAGTCCGTTTTTTTATCTGAATTCGCAGTGGCAAAATTCATCGCATCAGAACTGGATTGAAAATCCTTGTACAGTTGAACAACATCTTCCGCTGTTTTCCTGCGGTCAACATCTGATGGCTTTACCTCAAACACAACATAATCAATGTCGCGGGCTGCCTCATCCATGTAAAAATAAACTTTGTTCTTGTCGTAGAATTTCTGATAATCCGCATCGGTAAGTTTAACGGCGCTGTCAGATACCGCAGCAATGTCAGGAGCAACGACGAAAAGCTTCAGTGATTTCATCTGATTGATAAAATCCTTTTTCAGAAACGCCTTTGGGACATAGTAGCCCTTGGTAATAAGGTTGTTGAATTTGCTCTCCTGGCGATCATCCTTGATGGCCTTTTCAAAGCGTAACCATTGATCCCGGGCTTTGGGTTCCATTTTGTCGAGGTTTTTAAGATAATTCAGCACAAGTGCCGGGTTATATTGTCCGGTTGCAGGATCTTTGAAATACTGGAGAATGAACCTGTGGGGTTGTTTGCCTTGAACCTGGTCGAAAAGTTCTTCGGGCGAAACGGTCAAACCCAGTTCATTGTATTCTTCTCCCATCAGAAGTTCTTTCACAGAAGCTGTCCAGGTGCTTTGACGAATCTGATAGGTCTCCTGATCAGTGATTTTATCATTGCCTGAATTTTCTTTCTGCGCCTCAAGGTTCTTTTCAACTTTGCCATTGAATTCCATGTAGGGAATACTTTCTCCATTCACAACGCCAATGTCATTGGATCCCTTAACTCTTTTTTTTCCAAAGTCCCCAATTACAAAGGCTGCAATTGCAACACCCACAATAATGACTGCAAGTCCTGAGTGTTTTCTGATACTTCCGATAATCGCCATGCTATGATGATTTTTAATTTAAAACAGGGTGCAAAAGTATAGATAATTCAGCAAACTACAAAGACTTAGGCTCATTAATTCAAGAATGCAGCCTAATTTGCTGTTTTATATTGAATCACTCTTTACCGTCATCTGTCCGCTGAAATTCTGAATGGTATACCGGGTGAATGCTTCATTTGATTCCATGGAGGTCCCATTCATGATATTATCGGGCCGTGTGATCCTGACTTTTACATCCGACCAGATCATGTGCTTGTTTTCCTCCCAGAGAAGGTGTTCGGTATTGAGCTGCTCATTTTTCTTTTCATTCCGGACGATGACATTCCCCCAGGCTTCCATCATCCGTGCATTGACCCTTCTAATTCCACGATTTCCTGTAATGGTTGAAGCGACGTTCATGACAGAGTCAAACATATAGACTTTGAATCCATTGGGAAATTCAATATAGGGATCTTCTCCATCGTATTGATTCATGAGAGGACTTGTAAGGCGTGCCTGAATTTTTCCTGAGTCGCTGAACAGAACATCGATATTCCGGGCCGACATGGCGGGGGTATTGTCTTTGACTAGAGAAGCCTCTTCAGGCTTTGGGGCTTTGTTGCATGCGACAAATAAAAGCAGGGAAAATAAAAGGAGGACAGGAAAATGATAAGAAAAATGCGGTTTCAAGTCTAATAATACTTACGTTTGATAAACCATCTTTCATAGATGGAAAAACCAATGACAATTTTAAAATAGCTTTCGCGGATCAGATTTTGTGCGGTGGTGCCCCTCACTCCGTACTGTCCGCCCAGGTTCAGCATGGTTTTCATTCCTCTCAGCGGAAGGCCGAATCCAAAGGTAATCGCATATTCATTCAAATCCTGATCGCGAAGATGGAGGTAGGTTTTTCCATAGGTGAATCCCAGGCGATAACGGACGCGGGCAAAATAGTTGGAGTAATTGTCGGCCTTGGGAATAATTTCTCCACCGAAATTTATTTGCCAGCTGTTTACAAGAGAGTCACTCTGATCGAATGCGGTGAACTTTTCCCAGTTCTGCCACTTGTAATCAAGCCCCACCATCCATTTGTCGGTTTTTGCAATGGAGAAGCCTCCTCCGATCATCATGGGGATGACAATGCGGCCTTTAAATCCTATGGCAGTGGCCAGCGTGTCGTGGGGTATTTCGACCCCGTCGGTACTGATTAAAAACGTTTGGGCAAGGGCATCTGTTTTGGCAGCCATGCTGAGCGAAGGATTGAAAACTGCACCCACAGTAAGAAAAAGGTCATTTTTTAATCTGGCCCTGTATTGTGCACCAAAATTAAATGCCAGATCGTTCATTGTCACGTAATAGTCCTCCTTGAAATTCATGGCAGCGGCGGAATCAGGAAACAGGACCATGGCCTGGCGGTTCATGCTGCCAAACAAGTAGGAGACATTAAGCCCGATTGAAAGATTTTTAAAAAGACGGAATGCATTGCCCCAGTATAACCGGTTAATTCCTCCTGAACCCGAATAAAGACGAATTACAGTGCCTGAGTTGGGATACTCTTCATAATTTGCCACATTGTAACCCACGTCGCTGAAGGGCACCAATCCAAGGCTTGTTTTCCACCATTTGTTGACAGGCATTCCAAACAGGAGGTATCCCAATGAGGCGTAATTGCGATTGACAGTCTGAAAATTCGAGCGAAGCGTTACAAATTCTCCATTGAACCCGCCTTCAAAAACAAAAGAAAGAGAATCGAATCCGGAATAGGAGGCCGGGTTTGCAAAATTCACATGGTATGGACTGCTAAGTCCGATGCCTAATTGACCCATTGTCATATTCCATGCATTGTTATTATCAGAGAGGTCGCCAATGCCAAAACGGGAGTAAGGTGAAGTGATCCGGATCTGCGAAAACAGGGTCAGGCTAAAAAACAGGGAGCAAAGAATTATTGGGAGTCGCAGTCTATTTGGCTTTATTGACATTAAATACAAGAATTTGTTGTAAACCGTGTATGACGATATTTGGGAGTGCAAAGATGCTAATTTTTAGCCGTTTATCAAAATATTTATAATCTCCCCCGCTGAGAACAATGTGAATATCGGGGTATTTCTGCCGGTATCTTTCTGCAATTCCCTCAATTTCAGCTATTGCACCGGTGAGAACCCCGGCAAGGATAGCATCCTCCGTGTTTTTCCCAATCAGGATCTCAACATCCCGGAATGAAACAAACGGTAATTTGCCGGTAAAAGTATGAAGGGCATTGAATCGCATGAGTAATCCCGGTGAAATTGCGCCACCGAGATACTCATTCCGTTCATTTATGAAATCATAGGTGATACAGGTGCCGGAATTGATGATGAGTATATTCTTTCCCGGGAAAAAGCTGGCTCCTGCAACAGCGGCAGCCAGGCGATCTTTTCCCAGGGTGGCCTGGGTCTCGTAACTGTTTATTATTGGAAGTGGTGTTTGTTCATCCAATTCATAGAACTGAAAATTTTCAGTTAAGAGGCGTCGTATTGCATCGTCGTATGGGGTGACCGAAGAGAGAATGCAGTGATTTACTCCGGGATGTTCCCTGATAAATTCGCGGAAAGTATCCGGGCTGACCGATTTGAATTGCTCAAGGGCAACCAGCTTTTCTCCATCAAAAAGAGCAAGTTTCTTATTGGTATTACCCAGATCAATTACAAAATTCTTCATACTCCAAAAGTACGGAGAATTTGATTGCGGGAAAGATCAATGAGAGTATATCAGGGAAGATTGACGATATCCCCCGAGATTCTTATACCAGTCGGGATATACAGCGCCCGAACTTGTAGCCCAATCGTTAAACTTAAGATATCCGGTATTGATGGCAGCCCGTTCGATGGGATAATTGAATTTTTCAGCAATATTTAATGCCCAGGGAAGGTTGTTGACAGTTTTGTAATAGCGGTTTTGTCCGGGCTTGCTGTCATCGTCGACTGTCCCAAAATCGCTTCCGTCAACCTTATCGGTTGGCGGTTGATCGGCAAGATGAACCTCCCGGTTACGGATCCCGTTTACAATAATGAATGAATTGTAAGGAGGGATGCCCGCCTGGCTGACGGCGACCGGTGTTGCCAGTGTAATAACCAGCTTCAGGGTATCAGGGGTGACATAGGGAACCCCCAATTCGGTGTTTACACCAATTCCCTGACCAGTGGCAGGCATCCTGTCGAAAGCATCATCATAGGCCACGATGACCGCTTTTGATTGTCCTGCCTCCGTTTTATTTGCTGACAGGGTAATATACCCGTGTTTCACGCTGGTGCCTGTAACATTCTGGATCTTATCCGGAGAATAGGGTAACTGGAAAGCAAAGCCGTTGTGCAGTGTTGCCCCAGCCGCCTCAGTGATGAGGGTGGCATCGATCTCAGCAACCTGGTTTTGAGCATTGGTGATCTGATTAAAACGGTAAGATATTACCAGATCATTGAAATCATAATCGCCCCTGCCCGGCCATAAGTCTTCAAAAGCAAGTGAACCTAAACCTGTTTTGGAAGGGGTGTAGTTGTTGAAAGCTTTGAGTGGATCGTTGGGATAGTCATCCGAAGCATCGGGAACCCCATCATGGTCTGCGTCAACTACGGTCGTGGCCATAAGCGGCATATTTGTCGTGTTAATCCCCTGCAAGGAGGGGCTGATGGTCAGGTAAAATACATTGTCATTGCAATCCAGGTCAGCTCCCTGGTATTTACCCTGATCCTCCAGTGTAAACATGACCTGTTGACGCGACGGATCTTTAAAAAAGAACAAATGTTTGAGCATCAGAGGATCGGTCGTATTAAAGGCCGGGATGGAATACCAAACGTCATTGCTTGGACCAACGTAGGTCTGACTGCCGTTCCAGCCATGAGGAACAAGGGCAAAGCCGATGGATTTTCCTGCAGGAAATTTCCCCAGATATATTTTATTACCGGGGTTCAAACCTCCACCGCTGCCGGCATTGCTCACATTCGGAAAAATAATGTGTATGGTATCAATCGCTGATGCCGTTGCAGGAGGAGAACTGGTATTAAAGGTGAAAAATCCCAGCGTGTTCATCCATCCGGCACCTTCAGTTATATAGGTGATATATACATCGCTCAAACTCAGGATTTCAATATTGTTTGGTGGATTACCGGTAAACCATTCAGGATGAGCCACAATTTCATTTCTATATTCAGGAAGAGCCTTATTGATGTCATTCATTAAAACCTGGTCAACCGGGTCATTGGCAGGCATCAGGTTATTGGGAACGCCCTGGGAATTAAATGTACTCATATATACCCATTTGATGGCGTTGGTACTTTTAAATCCATCGGCATTCATTGCAGATTTTTCTGTTGCAGGAACCGGGGGCTTTCCACCAAACTGACCGTTCACCATTCCTGCATTCACCGGCAATTCCATCTGACGTATCAGTCCGAGGAAATTGTTGAATACGGTTACCTTTTTCATGGCTGTAGGTAAAGATGCGATTGAATTCCACACCCCATCCGTTCCGCTGACACCACTTACAAGATAAACACCTCCTGAATCGGGGTTTGCAGTATAAATCGTAAACCTTACTCCCTCAATCGGGTTATCCAGGTTGTCTTGTGCCGAAATCGAAATGTTTACATCATGAACAGTCGCCCAGCTGAAGGTAGATGCGACTTTCAGCTGATCAATGGTCAGGGTTTCGGGATTGGTGGTGGTTTCCTGTTTATGGCATCCCGTAAACAGAAAAAAGAGGATAAGCGATGTGGAAATTACATTCATCCATTGGAGTTTGCTTTTTGCAATATATATGGCCTTCATGTTTTTTTTTACAAAGGTATTCAGCTTTCACCTGTTTACCAGTGACAATAAGTAATTGTCACCAAAATCTTTTTAAATGAATGTTTAATCAGGTAAAATGAAACGGATGAATTTTCAGGAAGAATGAAATGGCTTGCAGATTTGAAAATTTATTGTATATTTGCACCTCCAAACTGGCGTCGTAGCTCAGATGGTAGAGCAGAGGACTGAAAATCCTTGTGTCACTGGTTCAATTCCAGTCGATGCCACGGAAGAAACGCAAAAAAGCCCTGAACATCAATGTGTTCGGGGCTTTTTGCCTTTTAGGTAGTGCACTGTACGGCCCGGAAACTAATTCAACAAAGGATCAGGGATTACCTGAATCCATTGATCAGGGAAGCAATTTTTTCGAAAGCCTTTTCATCTTTGATTACATAGTGTTCAGCCCCTTTCTGGATCGACTGGACTGCAACGCCGTAATGTTCCTGGCTTGAAAGAAGAATGACATGAATGGCGGGATCATATTTTTTTATGGCCTTCAGTATTTCAATCCCGTTTGCAGCATCCTTTGTAACAGTGTTCAGGAAATAGTCAAGAACGATTACCTCAGGTTTGTCATACAGGTGTTTTAAACACTCTTCCCCGGTATGAAATATGGAAATATTGTGAGGAACAGTCCTTGTAAGCCAATCACTGATCGCTTCGGTGAGCATCATATCATCATCTACGATGAAAATCTTCTTTGGTTTACCTATTTCCATGATTCCTGGTTTAGGATGCAAAAATAGAAAATTCTTTTTGAATTATCAGGTTGCACGCAATTCCAAGACTGCCGCCTGAATTTGCTTTAACAGATCCGAAACATTTTTTCTGATCAACTCCGGATTCCCTTCTTCCCTGCATTGTTGCTCAATCTGGTCTGCAAGGGCTTTTGTTCCATGCATCCCCATCATGATGAATCTGGTTTTATGACCATGAACCTGGCTGGCAATCTCCTTGAAATCATTATTTTCGGTTGCTGCATTGATTTTATCAATCAATGGATGGGCAGAATCCAGAAATATCGCAATGTACTTTTGCATTCTCGCATCGTCATTCTCACAAAACTTTCTCAGGTAGGTCATGTCAGTGACCCGTCCATTCTTTTCCATTTCAGGTTCTGTCGGAGTCATGGTCTTTTCTGCCTGGCTGATCTCCCGTTCACATCCTTGTACCTGGGAAGAATATTTAAGAGGTATCTTCAGCGCTTCTGCTATACCTTTGATCATCTGGGAGGCCGTAAAAGGTTTGGGGATAAACGAATTCATTCCTGCATTCCGGCAGAGGTCCAGATCGGAGCGAAGCACGCTGGCTGTAAGTGCAATCACCGGAACCTCCTTTTTTGGCATGGGTAGTTGTTCACGGATGTATTGTGTTGCTTCATAGCCGTTCATAACAGGCATCTGGACATCCATCAAAACCACATCAATCTTATTGTTTTTCAGCAGTTCAACAGCTTCCTGGCCGTTGGATGCAGTCAGGATGGTGACCTGCGATTTGGCTTTCAGGGTATCAACGGCAACCACCAGGTTATAATCATTATCATCAGCGATCAGCAGTGACAGTCCATCCAGGATGGAGCCGTCAATGTTTCCTTCTGATTCCTTCTGCACCTTCAGTTTTTCGTCTGATCCGGGCTTAAATCCCAGTTCAAATGAGAAGACCGACCCCGAACCCGGTTTGCTTTCCACACCGATCTTCCCGTTCATCAGGGAGACAAGATGGTTTGATATGGAGAGGCCCAGCCCGGTTCCCCCGAATTTCCGTGTGTCGGAGAGATTGGCCTGTGAAAACTCCTCAAAGACCGAGCCCAGTTTATCTTTTGCGATGCCGATCCCCGTATCGGTTACTGAAAATTTCATCGCCACCTGAGACTCAATTACATGTTCAGAGGGTTCGACCCTGATGACAACTGAACCACGGTCGGTAAATTTAATCGCATTACCGGCCAGATTCATCAGGACCTGGTTCAGGCGAACCGGGTCGCCTGTGAGGATATCGGGAATGGAATCATGAACTGATCCCGAAAGATACAGCCCTTTTTCTTCCGCCTTAAAATGCATGGTCTGAATTACCTGGTCAACGACCTCACGGAGTGAAAAATCAATCATCTCGAGTTCAACCTTGCCCGCTTCTATTTTGGCAAGGTCCAGGATGTCGTTGAGAAGATGTAATAAAATTCCCGACGATTTCCTGATCCCCTCAAGGTAGTTTTGCTGGTCTTCTCTCGGATGTTTATCGATCAGCAGGTTGGTCATCCCCATTACGGCATTCATGGGAGTACGGATCTCATGGCTCATATTGGCCAGGAACTGTTGTTTGAATTGTTCCGATTGCTCGGCCCGTCTTCTTGCCACAGCCATTTCAGCAGTGGCTTTCCGTTGGTTGGTATAGTTACGGTAGACAAAGAACAGGAGAAGCATTACCAGGAGAAAACCTGCAATACCAGCCCCCGTATATGTTTTTTGTTTCTGAAGATTCAGCAGGTTGATTTCATTTTCATTGGCATGCTGAATACTATCGGCCTGTGCTATTTTGTCAAATTCATAGGTCATCTGCATGGAGGCCATCCTGTTCGTGCTCTCTTTGCTGTAGATGGAATCATACACCTGTTTGAACAACAACTCATTTTCATAAGCCGACCTGTAGTTGCCCATCTTTGCATGAATGGTTGCCAGGGTGGCATAACCCTTTTTTAAAAGACCCTTATTCCTGGTCGCCCTGACCAACGAAAGCCCTTTTGTTGCGTAACTGAGCGCTTCCTTCAGTTTTCCCTGTTTTTCATAAACCTGACCAATCAGCATATATAGATCAGCGACCCCATCGGTGTTTAAATTTGTTTCCCGCATTTTCAAAGCGATAAAACAATTTTTTAAAGATTCGGGATAGTTGCGAAGTGCGAGATTCACCGAGGCCAATGACTGATAAGAATCGGCAATGGACCCTTTCATCCCGATCTGTTCAAAGATTTTCAGACCGGTTAAAATGTAATTCAATGCCACAGGATAACTGCCAAGGGCAGAATAGGTAGTCCCGATATTCCAGTATGCCCATGCTGTGGCCATCTTGTCGCCGGTTTCGGTAAAAATCTTTAATGAAATATTGAAGTTTTTCAAAGCCTCCTTGTAAAGGCCCTGCTCATAATAGATCTTTCCGATGGAAATATGGATGTTTCCGATCCCCTTCTTGTTCACGATCTCTTCATGCAACTTTAAAGCGGTGAAATAATTTTTCAAGGCCTCCGGATAGTTTCCCATCTCACTGTATAATAATCCAATATACCAGTACTCCCAGCCGATATCCTTTTTATCCCCGATCTCTTTTCTGATGTTTAAGGCAATGAGATGATTTTTTAACCCTTCATCGAATTTGCATTGATCATAATAGGCATTGCCTATCTCATTGTATGAATTCCCGATGCCTTTCCGGTACCCGATCTCTTCAGACTGTTTCAGTGATTTCTGATAATATTCCATGGCGAGTGTCAGATCCCCCTTCAGATGCATCACTTTTCCAATCATCAGGTAGGAGTTGGCAACTCCTTTCCTGAACCCGGATATTTCTGATAGAAGGCATTCCTGCCTTGCCAGGATCATGGCGCTGTCAAGATCAAAGTTTAAATATTCCCTGGCCATGTCCTCCAAAAGGAGGGCTCTTACACTGTCGGCCAGGGAACTGACCTTCCTTCCCGTTTGACTTTTAAGGGCTTCGTATTTCTTTAGTTCGTATCGGAGTGAGTCGAGGATGCGCTTGTTTTGGGCAAGGGCGGATACCTGGAACAGTGTACAGATTATTATAAAAAAAATGATCCTTCTAATCATAGGATTCAGTGTTATTTTTCGGACAAATTCATACGCAAAGTTATAATTATTCACAGGAACCCAACAGGATGAAGTTGATGGATCACGCTGGTTCCAAAACAGATTGTGACAGTTTTTATTAAACAAAGTGGAGGTTGTTAATCTTATAATGTTATAACATTTTCTGAGAATTTCATAAGTGTTCAAAGAGGTAATTGAAATAATTTTGATCGTTCAAATAAAACACTCCAACGAATGAAAAAAACAATTTGGTTGTTTCTGTTCATTGCCCTGGTCGGTACTGCCAGGGGACAGATCAAACTCGAAAACACCTTTGATGCTTCGACCAGCATTTCCGAACTGTCCATATCCGGGTTCAAATATTACCTGATGGATGTTGTGAACAATCAATGCAGGCTGTACAACACCGATCATTCGTTGTGGAAGACCATCAACCTAACCGTTCCCACAGGATTGTTTCTTTATGATATTCAGTTAGTTTCAGAGACCCTGTTCAATTCCGATAATAAAGTGGAACTGGCCTATATATATTATTCCTACGATAGTACGTTGCTTTATTATACCTATTACACCAAAGTGATCAACGAAAACGGACAGGAGCTGCTCTCCATTCCGGGGTGTTCCTACCTGGAGGCTAAGTCAGCAGGAACTGCAGGCACCAAGATGCTTGCCTATGTTTATGATTATTCCATCATTCTCTGGACCCTGAACACCCAGGTCTATTCTCTTCCCGGAACATTGCCTGGTGGGGTGATGACTATCGGGGGCAAGGGGCTGGTGGATAAACCGTTCCCCAATCCGGCAAGCGTCCGTATCACTATTCCATACCAGCTACCGGAAGGGGTCAGTTATGGTGAGATCATCTTGATGAATGAAACAGGCCGGGTTATCAATCGATACAAGGTTGACCGGACCTTTCATGAATTGGTGATCCAGACAACCGGGATGCCAAGGGGCATGTACCTGTACCAGGTGAAGACAGACCAGGGGAGCATTGGTTCGGGTAAATTCCTGCATGATTGAACTGCTTACTAACCGGCCTGAACGTGATGGTACAGCCGATCTCCTGAAAGGATTTGCCGTCATCTTTATGATCCAGGTGCATCTTATGGAACAGTTTGTTTCCGATGACGTCTATCAAAGTTTGGTCGGAAAAATCTCGCTGTTCCTGGGTGGACCGATGTGTGCCCCGGTATTCCTGGCGGTGATGGGGTATTTTTCGGCCTCCTCATCCAGACCGACATCCTACTTTTTAAAGAGGGGACTTGTGTTATTTGTCGGGGGTATTTTGCTCAACATCGGCCGATCTGCAAATCTACTGGTGCTGATCATTCTTGGAAAGGTGTCGCTGGATCCATTATTTTTTATTCTTGGAGCCGATATATTAACACTGGCCGGGCTTAGCCTGGTTATGACAGCTTTCCTGCGTGTTTTTTTCCGGGAAAAATGGTGGTTGTTCGCGCTTACGGCCGTGTTTGTTGCTGCCATCAGTCCTACACTTAACCTTTTTGAACCACAAAACAGGGAGGCCGGCTATGCCATCGGTTTTTTATATGGAACAGCCCAATGGTCCTATTTTCCCCTGTTCCCCTGGTTTTCGTATGTCCTGGCAGGCTATTCACTCTGCCTGTTGGTACAAAGATTTCCAGCGCTTAAAGCAATAGACCTCCGTAACCACTTTATCTATTTCATCCCTTTGTGGATTGGAATCATTTTTACCATTCCCTATGCATCAGGTATTACGTATAGACTGACCGGAGCGGGTGGGTACTATCACCACGGAATTCTGTTTTTCGGATGGGTCATCCTGTTTACGATATCCTACCTGGCCATGATGAAGCTGGTCGATATCTATTACGGGAATAACAGGTTTGCCTTAATGGTAAAATGGATTGGACAAAAGGTTACCGCGCTGTATGTGATTCAGTGGCTGATCATCGGGAACGTCGCATCCCTGTTATACAAAAGCCAGAACCTATTTCAATTTGCAGCCTGGTTTGTCATTATAATCCTGTTAACCATTTTCATGGGCCGGGTGTTTTACAAAATCAAAGCCAGATAATAAAATCCCTTTTCAGCAAATAAATCTACCAGATTTTAACCCTCAGGCTATCAGCGCTCCACATGGCATCTCCCTCTTTTATACTGAAGGCAGCATGGAATTCAGGGATATTTGTGAGGGGTCCAAGCACCCGGAACCTGGCGGGTGAATGTACGTCACTTCGTACCTGGCTTGCTATGGCTTCAGGACGGTCGTTGATCATCCAGGCCAGCGCATATCCTAAAAAGTAACGCTGGTCAGGGGTGAGTCCGGCAATGATCACATGATCTTTATATTGCGGTGTTTTTTGAAAGGCTTCGTAACCCATCAAAACTCCGGCCAGATCGGCAATGTTTTCGCCCTGGGTGAGATCCCCGTTGATATGAAGAGAGTCAACGGCTACATATTTATCAAACTGCTTTACGATCTTCTTGGTTTTACCATAAAAACGAATGCTGTCTTCGATGGTCCACCAGTTGACCAGGTTTCCGTTTTCATCATATTTGCTACCCTGGTCATCAAAACCGTGGGTGATCTCATGACCGAAGGTTGATCCACCGATGATGGAATATAGAATGGCGTCATCCGCAAGTTTTCGCTCGAATCCGGGCACGATGATGTTGCACCCGGGCACGACGATTTCATTGTTCGATGGGTTGTAATACGCATTATAATTTTGTGGTTCCATGTTCCATTCGGTACGGTCAACAGGTTTGCCATATTTTGAAACCATATAACCAAACCACCATTTATTTGCATTCATTACATTCTGAACGTAGGAATCGCGCCCGATTTTAAGCGCACTCATATCTTTCCATTTGTCAGGATAACCTACCTTGATGATCACTGCATCGAGTTTTTTCAGGGCTTTAGCCTTGGTTGTTTCACTCATCCAGTCCAGGGCCCTGATGCGGTCAGCATAAACGGCCTTAATGGCATTGCCTATTTCGGTCAGTTTTTCCTTGGTGCCTTTGGGAAGATACTCATCTACGTATATCTGCCCGATCAATTCCCCCAGCGAACCATCTGTTTCCTGGACAACCCTTTTCCACCTGGGTTTTGGTTCCTCGATCCCGCGAAGGACAGTGGAGTAAAAACTGAATGATTCCCGGTAGGTCTTGTCATCCGCGTAACGGGAAAGGCCTTGAATAAGGTGATATTTCAGGTAGTCTTTCCAAACTTCCAGGGGGAATGATCTCAGGTGACCGTTCAAAGCTGTTAAAAATTCAGGTTGTCCTACAATCACCGTATCCACAACCGGAAGGCCTGCAGTGGCAAAAAACTGGCTCCAGTCAAATTGCGGGGTCATTTGTTTCAGCCTGGCCAGGGTAATCTTGTTGTAGTTCTTCAGGGGATCACGTGTGTCGGCCTGTTTGCGGGAACTGGCGGCAATGGCCGTTTCGAGTTTCATCACATTTTCGGCCACCTTTTTTCCTTCAGGAGCCGGGTACCCCATGATTTGAAACATCCTGGACAGGTGTTCCCTGAACTTAACGCGGATGGTTGCTGCGCGTTCATCCTTATCAAAATAAAAATCACGGGTGGGAAGACTTAGTCCGCCCTGTGCAATAAAAACAGCATTTTTGCTGCTGATCCGGTCATCCTGCCCGATATAAAAACCGAAAACCGGTGAACCCGACACGGAATGGATGAAAGCCGCTTCTTCTGCAATATCTTTCAACGCTTTAATGCCATCAATCCGGTCAAGGGCGACCTTAAGCCCTTTAAGTTCCTCCCTGTTCAGACGAATACTGTCCATCCCCGAAAAGAAGAAATCACCGATCTTCTGCTTATTGCTGCCGGTAACAGTGTTTTTGTTAGCTGCTGCAGATTCACAGATGTTCCTGACCTGGCTGTTGATTGTATCCTGGATCAGCTGCCAAAGTCCGTTGCTTTGCTCGCTGGCAGGAATCGGATGTTGTTTGAACCATTTCCCGTTGGCAAAAAGGAAAAAGTCATCACCGGGTTTTACAGTGGAATCGATGTGCGAAACCAGCGGATCGGCGCCTTGTTCATTGTTTTTTCCTGACCTGGAATTGCAGGAGACGAAAATTGCCATGAGGACGATCCACAGGAGTTTTGGGATGGGGTTGAACATTGTGATTTTTTCTTTAAAAGTATTTTATCTGGCGAAAATGGCCAAGAAAAATCGATGAGTCATTTGAACTACACGACCATCAGGCAGAATGGTCCAATATTGATCCTCGTCCGGCTGAGCATGTCAGTATCTGAAGGCAACAAGCAAGGCACCGGTAATGTATGCTGCAATCCACCAAAGGTATGCTCCCAGTGAATACCAGTGAATACCCCTGGAGACCCTGACTTCTTTACCCCTTCTGATGTAAAATTGCCATACCAAGATGGAATCTATAAACATTCCGGCAAGGGAGGAATATCCCAGGATCCCATGAAGGGTAAATGGACCCCGGCTGGAGCCCAGGATCATAAATGTCGTGGAGGTAATATCAAGGATAACACCCAGTGTAAGAAAGATCAGGACTCCTTTTGTAATCCTTCGTTTCCGTTGTTCAGTGATAACAGCGATACTGTAACTGATCAGGGCGGTCTGAACAACGATGATCCCGGTTAGTGCAAGTGAATTCATTTATACATCTTAGTTTTGTTGATATCCAATCCTCACTGATCCTCCGACACTCTTGAAGGATGATCAGATAGCAGTATTTTCTGAACGGTCAATTTTTACAAGTGTATTGAAAAGGGACTGGTCGGTGGTCAGTCTTTCGGCATTTCCATAAACGCACAAAACATTCTCATTCAGCACATCCGCTACCAGTTTTGAAAATCCGCGGATATCGCCGGGCGTGGTCGAAAGAACAGCTTCCCGGTCATGCTGGAGCTCTTCGGCCGTCCGCTGGGAGAAGTACATGCTTACTGCCTGGTCCCCCTTTTGAGAAGGGGTAAGCGGAGAATCCATTTCCGAAATTGTCCCGATGATATACCGTGTCATGCTTTGCCGGTCGGCATCAAAAGCAGCAAGATAATCAGGGGTGTTCCTGTAATTCTCTATGGTGGAGCCCAGGTTGGGGTCACGGTAAGAGTTGAAGGTGAAATTACCACCCGGAGAAATACTGCTGAATCCTCCGTAGGCACCTCCGATCACCCGGATCCGGGTTTGAAGCCAATCGGTCGACAAAACCTGGTTGAGCACGCGCATCCTGGCATCCCAGGAATAACCCAGTGTTTTAAAATTGAAACCCTTGATCACATACTGTACATTGGAGGCAGCCAGCAGTCCTTCGTTCTGCTTATCCAGGCTGAATTTCCAGGTGTTTTTCACAGGGAAAGCATGCGGCAGGTGCCGGGCAAGAAAATCAAGACCCTTTTCACACGCCGAAAGTTCATTTTTTGATCCTGTAAGCGACACCACCATGTTATCGCTTGTGAAAAGCAGCGATGCAACCTTTTCAAGATTTGCAATGATTTCCTGTGAATTGGCATCAAAATTCTTCAGCAGGTCGGTAACAAACCAATAATAGGAAAGCCCGCCGATAAGTTCATTGACCATTCCCGTATTGCTGATATAAGAGGAAAGACGCCGGCTTGCCACATGAAACCCATTGCCTTTCATTTGGGCATCGAGCTGGGACTGGTGCCGTGCCAGGACAGTTTTCAGACGTTCGGTATCGCTGTACACAGTATGATCCAGTATCTCTTCGCCAAGTTCAAATAGTTTTCCCACCTTGTAATTCATTGATTTGGAGGTGATCACAAACCTGGGTAACATCTGGTTGTCATCCGATTTAACCATGTATGTGCGGAGTGATGAGAAAAACCCGCCCGTATGAATGTTCAACGCTTTGTTCAGATCCCCGAACGAATAATTTTTTGTATTCAAACTTCCGATCACATTTGAAAGGAGCGAAACATAGGGAATCAGATTTTGTGGAACCACAGTCATGTCGAAGTACAGATTCACATACACGACATTGTTGGTGAACTGTTCATGCGTGAGAACAGGGATCCCGGCAATGATCTGCTGGTTTACTGAATAAAAGGTCGCATCCGGACTGATATCTCCGATTTCAAGCATGGGTATTGTCGAAAGGGCTTCCGGGGAATCTTCGCGCTGCTGGTAGGCGATCAGTTCTTCTGTTTCCCCGATCAGCCGGGCAACAGCTTTTTCGTCCAGGGATAATCTGTGGAGAGCCAGATCAGCCTCAACCTGTGCATTTCGTTCTTTTTCCAGTCCGGTCGACGGTTCGAGGCTCAGCAACAGGGTATGCGGGTTATCCAGGAAGTGGGTGCGGATGATCTCTTCGAGGTAGGTGGTTGTGAGCGCCTGTTTTACTTCGGCCAGCGTGGAGTCGTAGGCCAGCCCTGAAAGCGGATCATCGGCAAAGAACCATCCGGGAAGAGCCATATTCAGGTAGGTTAACCCTTTCTGCGCATCATCCCCTTCACGCAGGCGGAATTCGATGCGGTTGATCACGCCCTCGATCTCCTCTTTATTGATGCCTTCATCCGCTGCTTTTTTCAGGCAATCGGTCACGATCTGCAGGAATTGCTGTTTGTCAGCGGGATTGGCATTGATGGCAGCGATCTGAACAGCATGCTGTTTGAAATTGGAAGATGATGCAGAAACGTCCTGTCCGATTCCGGCTCCGAGAAGCGCCAGACGGATCGGGGCAGATTCCTGGTTGACCAGCACCTCACACAGGATGTCAAGGGCCAGGGTCAGCGCCAGGTCTGTGTTGTGTCCGGCTACAAAATTATAGGTAAGAAACGTCTGGTTCGAAGTTGCCGACTCCTCCATCACCGGATAGCAGGAGGTTACTTCCTTCATTTCCTGGAAGGGCTCCTGGTCTTTGATCGTAATCTCGTCTCCGGTTTTTGTATAGTTGACTAGGTAGGCACTATGGATATATTCCAGTTCCTTGTCAAGGTCTGCATTGCCATAAAGAAAGATGTAACTGTTTTCAGGATGGTAATATTTTTTGTGGAACGCCATAAATGCTTCCCGGGTCAGGGTAGGGATGGCGGCCGGTGTTCCGCCCGATTCGAATCCGTAGGCATTGTCGGGAAAGAGATGCTTGAACACCTGGTACCAAAGTTCGCGCTGGGGGTTTGAAAAAGATCCTTTCATCTCGTTGTAGACCACCCCGGTGTAATTCAGCGGGTTGTCCTTCGCGGTGAGTTCAAGGTGCCAGCCCTCCTGTTTGAGGATGCGCGGATCATCATAGATCAGCGGGTTGAAAACGGCGTCGAGGTACACGTGCATCAGGTTGAAGTAATCCTTGTCGTTCATGCTGGCCACCGGGTACATGGTATAATCCTTTGATGTGAAGGCATTCAGAAAGGTGCTCAGCGAACCTTTAAGCAGCACATCGAACGGACTTTTTACAGGAAAGCTTTTCGAGCCGTTGAGTACGGAATGTTCCATGATGTGCGGCGCTCCATTGTCCGATTCGGGAAAGGTTTTAAAGCCAATGCTGAAGGTCTTGTTTGTATCATCTGAAATGATCTTCAGCAGTCGTGCTCCACTTTTATCATGTTCAAAATGAAGGCAGTCGGCATTCAGTTCCCTGATAAAACGCCGTTCGATCAACCGGAAACCATGGTAGATATGATTTTGTGTATATGCTGTGGCCATAATGAGGAATCTATTTGGTGACAAAGATAGCGCAACATTATTGAAACATTTTTGGTGGCATGTAAGCTTTTTTTGCAGGTTGGGGCGATGGGGAAGTTTTTTATATTTACAGGATCAGTGATGGCGCATCATGAATCAGGATTGATGGTGTTCCCATGCACCGGAATCCGTTACAAAAAACTTGAAACTATGTGGAAAATTACATGCGTGTTCCTACTGCTGTCCATAAACGGGTTATCCCAGGCGATCATTCCTGTTGCAACCGGTGATCTTCCTGATGCACTGGTATTGCAGCCTGCCTTCTACGACATCGAAACGGTTTGGTCGTATAACAATGGGGCGGACCTCTTTGTTGAATTTGGTTTTAACTCGATGATGGTGCAGGAAATAGTATGGGGAAATGAAAGGATCAGGATGGAGGTTTACAGGATGATGTCTCCGGAGGGAGCTTTCGGCGTTTATTCCCTTTCGGTGTTGAACTGCTCACAGCGTGATACCCTCTGTTCGTTTGACTGCAATAAACCATTTCAGTACCAGGCAGCCTATGGGAATCTTTACGTCTCCGTTTCGAGTGAAAGCGGATCAGCCTCAACAAGCCGTCATTTTCTACCTGCAGCAAAGGCACTCATGCAAAGGAACCTGCAGATAGGCCTGGCATTGCCGGAACCCTTTAATTCATCCCTGATGAAAAAGGGAAGGAAAAATCTTGTGTACATCCAGGGGCAGACGGCACTTCAGAATTCATTGTTCCCCTGGCAGGATCTGTTTTTAGGAGTTCGTTTCGGGATGTACGCGATCCTTCTGGCAAATCCCGAATCTGAAATGTATTTCGCCCGCATCAGGTTTGAGACACCGGGTGATAAGATGCGTTTTCTGGGCTTTGCAGGATTGATGCAGGGGAATGTTCCGGTTCCAAACACCAATACCAACGACGGATTATACCGGGAATTCATGCCACTGGATGACCTGACGATCTATTTTCTGCAGAGCCAGGAACCATGGCCGATCAGCGCTGTTCTTACCCCTGCGCGATAAATGAAAATCGCTGTAGTGTTACTTGATCAGCGATAATCCCTCTAAAGCCGATGGATCACGGGGTTTATTCAGCAGGACTTTGTTGAAGAGAACCTGGGCTTCACGCAATTTACCCAGTTTCAGGTTGGTCCACGCGAACAATACCATGCTGTCATAGTCGAAGGGGTAAAGGTTTACGACTTTCTCAAGATATTTTTCAGCCTTGGCATAGTCCCTCCTGGTATAATAGATAGACCCCATCCTGTAATTCGCTATGGTGTTTTGTGGATCAATCTTTAATATTTCATTGTATTGGGCAACTACCTGGTCCCAGTTACTCAATGCGGCCAGCGGATTGACCAGTCCGAATTTAGCCTCGATGGCATAAGGTTTCAGGGTGATGGCCTTTTGATAGTAACCCGATGATTCATTGAACGATCCGGCCAGATAGGTTACCCAACCAAGACGGAGGTTCAGTTCATAGGAATCCTCCAGGTAAACTTTTTTCAGACAAACACTGGCATCTGTGAAATTTCCCCGCGACTCAAAGGCATGACTCTTGGCGAATGCATCCTGCAATACCTGGTAATCCTGGGCGTGAACGATCATGAAAGAAAACAGGAATAACACCACCGCTAAAAATCTCAAATTCCTGCTTCCTGCGTCGTACTTCTTGCTTCTGACTATAGTTTCCATGTGATGCCTCCTATGATTGTGTGTGTATTATAAGGATTTAATATGACTTTCGGGGTTGAACTTATCTCTTTTGTTGAGGAATTGACGGTGAAAAAATATTGTTTGCTCTCCTTTTGGGCATACTGGTAAATGAGCGAGAACTGGAGATGTTTCCCCACCAGGAAGTAAAGGTTGGCACTAACCCTGTAATCAATCACATCGCTGTTGTTATATACGACTGATCCATTCAGGATATTTGCATTGGTGTAATCTCCATAATAAAAGCTGCCTTCACCCCAACACCAGGGTGTGATCCTGGCCCCGATCACCTGGCTAAGTAAAAGCCGGTTGTCTTTGCTCTGGAAAAATCCCGTCACCGTTGTAGTGCTGTAAAGGTTGAGATTTCCGAACGGGAGCCAGGTCAAATAAGCAACAGCCTGTTTTTGTTTTCGGTTATTGAAATTGGAATAGCTTCCTGAAATCCCGATATTAAAACGGCCAATTTCTTTCGACAGGCTGAGTCCAACCAGATAATTGGTAAAAGAGGTATCGGTTCGGGAATATTGATACTTATACAAAACAGTGTCGAAGGATGCACTGGTATAGGGGTAGTTGTCATAGATCATATGAAAGGCGGGCATGATCCTGAATCCTCCATTCAGATACCAGGAAAGCCCTGCATGAAATTCATGCTGGTTTACGTTGTATTGGAAGCTGGTATCATGGGTTACAGGCGGATTATTGTATGTGACATCCTGAATGTATTTCAACTTGGAGAAGTTGAGGTAGGTATAGGCTACAGATAATCCGATTCGGTTTGAAAGGTTGAATTTCAATCCGAGGTGTTCGTAAAGATAATTGCCGTACAAATCGGTTTCCCCATAAATACTATCGGATTCCATCAGGTTTGGTTTATCTTTCAGGGTATTGTTGCTGCTGAAGGTATATCCGCTTTCGAAGTTGACAAAGTCCACCACGCCTTTCTTTTTATCGGTGATATTCCTGTCAGCGATTGGCAGGGAAGCCTGCAGCATTCGGGCCTCCTCCAGGCGGTTGGTGAAAATGTAGGTATAATACAGGTAATCTGCAATCACCGGATCTTTCGGATCAAATTGACGCGCTTTTACCAGATGGTTTGCAGCGGGGATATATTCCTTTTGTTCATAATAGGCCAACCCCATTCTGACCCGTAAAAAATAGAAGTCGATGTTCTCTCTTAAAGCTTCTTTCCCAACCAGGATGACACTGTCCCATTTTTGTGCAAGAAAATACCGGTAAGTTAATTCATCAACCGTATTAAAATCGGGTTTCGTAACGCCAAACAGTTTGGCAGAGCTGAACAGTGCTATCAGCAGGAATACCGGGATCAGGAATTTCTTCATCTTTCGTGCAGGAGGGTTACTTCTGTTATTATTTCTTTTTCATGAATAATGAAGCGCTCCAAACCATGCTGGCCTACGAACAGGTCACATTCCATCTTATTGATTTCGTGGGTTCCGGCCATCGCAGAGGTGACGGAATGTAGTTTTATGTTTGATTGCATCAGTTCATCTTCCATTGCCACATAATGCAGTGAAAAGTCGGCATGGGAGAATATATAGAAAGGGGCGATGCAATCCTGCAGGATGCCTAACAACCTGTTGTTAAATGTATTCACCGGATAATTATCCTTCACCAGGAGGTTCCGGTAGTAACCCATCATCACCTTGTAGGTGGCGAGGTAGTATTTGAACAGCAATGAAGATTTATCCCCGTCGAAGTGGGTAAAATAGTGGATCTCACCATCGTTGTAAAAATAGGCCCGCGAATTTGTTTTTTCACAATAAAGGAATGTGCTGTTCAATGCATCGATCTGAACCTCCCAGTCAACCTGGTATTCCTTCCCTGCCTGGTTTTTTACCTGGTAGCTGAATTTTTGCCCGGGGATGAAATGAAAAGCCTTTTCAAGAGAGTGATTTTTTGAAATATTTGAAATCATCTCATCTTTAACAGGTATTTCGTATGATTTAAGGGCAAAAGAAACATTTTCCTGGTGGATAAAATGGCTGATGGGATATTCGAGGGTTTTTGAACCGATGTACGGCGTTCCCTGAACCTGAAAATGAATATGGGGATATGGCGATCTTCCTGAGTTCCCGCAATGAGCCACGATCTGTCCTTTTTTAACGGTATCGCCGGCAGATACTTTGAAGCTCCCCTTCTTCAGGTGGGAAATTTTTGTAAAAAGCTGGTCGGCATGACGCAGAATGATGGTATTTCCCCAGTTGTTTTCGATATCCACTTTGCCGATCAGGTTGTCATCCACCTGGTCCACGATCTCTTCCACCCGTCCGTCGGCAGGAGCAATGACAGGTTTGTTATAAGCATAATAATCCTCCGGGTAATCACCTTTTTCGGCGTAGGTTGATCCCTCTTCATCCACGAGTTCAAAGTCCAGGGCATGACGCCAATCCCCCTGGTGTGTAAACGCTCCGTTATGGCCCTGGGTTACCTTCCAGGTGCCCCAGAAAGGCAGGATAAAGGAGAAAAAGAGGGATTTTCCAAAGCGGGCTTTATAATTGATATGGGAATAGAGATTCTTTTCAGGTTCATATTGCTGATAACCTACCAGTTCTGGTTTTGTGAAATACCGTTCCCGGAATTTGAGCGAATAGAGGAAGAGCAATACAACCAGGTTAAATGGGAGTGAATAAACGGAAAGTTGAAACAGCGACAATATCGCCTGGGTACTCGTAAGCACGATGGAAATGACCGGTGTCAGCAGGATGACCCAAAGAAATGACCATCGTGAGGGGATAATGAAGAATCCTCCGATGGCAATGGAGGTCAGGATAAAATTAAATCCGATATATCCGTAACTCAATTCATGAATGTTGGCACCCACGATCTGGTAATAAAAATAAGCGGAGAAAAAACCTACCAGCGACAGGATGAACGCAATGCGCGAATAGATGATCAGTCCAATGGCGATCAGGATTCCGGCAAAAAGATGGTACTGGAAAAAAATCGCTCCAAGGGATGTAAAATAGAGCCGCACGGGTTCAGGCAGGCCGAGATTGGTAAGCCAGTTGTAAGATGTTACCATCGGATGCCCTCCCAGGAGGAACATCTCATTGGTCATATATATTCCATGCTCACTGACCTGCAGGGAGGTGAACTGTCTTGTAGCGAGACTGACCAGCCATGTGCCGAATAAAAAGGAGAGGCTCAGGTAAGGCAGACCATATTTCCCGATTACACCTTCGAACCAGAGGGTGAGAAAAACAGTCAATATCGCGGCGAAAGCCAGCACGATGAAAAAGGGGATCCCCGGCTGGTAATAAACACCGAATCCCAATCCAACCAGCAGACTGTTAAACCCATAATATCCTTTTTTGATATTTGCCTGGTTCAAGCCGATCAGGTAGGCCAGCGTGTTTGACATTACAACTGCAAACAGCCCGGCGGTTCCGGCCCAGAAATCAAAAAATGAAACCACAAGAAGAATCGAAGCAAATACCCGGTTGTTGGAAAAAAAGACCTGGGTGTAGCTGTTGATGATCCCCGGGAAAAAGGATGGAAAAATTTGTGTGATGCGGCTTTTTTCCATTGTCAGTTTACCTTCCGGAGGTGATCTGGTATTCTCTCCATGCTGTTCATATTTTCAAGTGATTCCTTCTCCCTGATCAGATGCAGTTTTTCATCCATATCAATTAAAACAACATTGGGACGGAGTGTAATAAACTGCATCCACTGGGTCATATTGTATGCACCCACTGTGTGTATCACCACGTGTTCTCCTTTGTTGAGTAATGGCAGCATGATACTTTCACGGATCACATCGATGTTCATGCAGAGCGGTCCGAAAACACAGGTGTCCTCCGTATATTGGGTAAAGGGTTGACCCGGTGTGATCTTGTGATCGTACCAGTATGAGGTGAAGAGGATGTTTACCCCGATGTCGAGGATCGTGTTGCGACGACCGGTACTCGACCGTTTGTTCGATATCACGGTTCCGAGAAGATAGCCGGCATCGTCAACCAGCGCCCGACCGGTTTCAAGGATAAGCAGGGGTAACTTTTCCTTCTGGAAATTGCTGTTGAGTAAGGCTGTGGAGATTGCTTCGGCAAAATCATTGAATGAAGGGCTTGTATCAGTTCCGGGAAGGTAGGATCCTTTCAGGGTGTTTTTAGAGGCAAATCCGCCCCCAAGATCAATATATTTGATCTCGTGTTTGAATTTCTGTTCAATGGAAAGTGCCAGTTCGGCCAGTTTGGAGGCAGCAACGCCATAGGCGTGGGGCGATAACATGAAGGTGCCGATGTGGCAGTGAAGACCGACCAGTTCCATTTTCCCGGAATGCATGATTTTATTCAGGGCATCCCACGCCTGGCCATTTTCATAGTTGAAGCCAAACCGGTCCCACATGGGATATACACCTGTATCCATATTTACCCTGATGGCAACGCGCGGCCTTTTATTCAATGTTTCCGCCAGTTCGGTAATGGTATAGAGCTCATCCAGGTGGTCGATGTGGATCAGCGAATCATTGGTCATGGCCTTGGTGAGGTCTGCTTCACTTTTATTTGGACCGTTGAAGATGATCTTACGCCCGTCGACACCCAGGCTGATGGCCTTGTCGTATTCGAACCCCGATACCACCTCTGCCCACGATCCCTCCTGGTGAAAAATGTTGCAGACAGCATTGAGATAATTGGTTTTATAAGACCAGGCAAACTGAACCTTAGGGTATCTTGTCTCAAAAGCCCGTTTTGCTTTTTTAATGTTGCTGCGGATGTTTTTTTCCGAGATGACAAACAGGGGGGAGCCATGTTCTTTCAGGAGCTTGGTAACTGAGTGACCGTCAATATGGGTCACAGGTTCATAATCCCTTCTGGTTCCGAATTTGTTTGGCATACCGGTTTCCAGTTTCTTTATCACCGGGCGTTCATATCTTATTTTGCTCATAGTAGGTTGATTCTAATATTTATTGTCAAAACTCAACTAAAATCTGTTAAAAAAATCGTAATTCGTCAGAGTTCTCCCTGCATGCTGATCTGTTCAAATTCCTCCCGGTCAACAATCATATCCCAGGCATAACGGATGAACATTTTACCCACATCATAGGTGGTAAATGGCTGTACTTTTTCACCCAGGGCCAGGTTGACCAGGGCTTCGGGAATATTTTGCCCGACACCAACGGCAAGGTAGATCCAGGCCGGAAGCCGGGGGTTGATCTCCAGGAGGTACAATTCGCCGTCTTTGTTTTTCATCAGCTCAAGTTCGAACCCTCCGCGCCATTTCGTTTTACGAAGGAAGGTCCTCGTCATCTCCAGCATTTTCTGATCTGAAATGGTAATTCCACCCCAGGCTTTTCCTTTATCTGTGATGTACTGTTTGCGCATGGGAACAACAGCGATGGTATTTCCTTTTCCGTCGCCCAAACCGGTGACATTGAATTCGGTGCCGTGGATAAATTCCTGGATGATGATCGGAAGTCCCCATTTGGCGCTGATCTTATTGAAATAGTTTTTCACCTGCTCGATGCTGTAGGCTATGGAAGCATCATAAAATTTTCCTTTTACAAGTAAGGGAAATGAAAATTCGGACAACAGGCTGTAAACTGAATTCAAATCATAGATCACCTTGCTTTTTGGAACCTTGATCCCGTATTTCTCACCGAAAGCGTTCAGGTTCACCTTTTCACGCTCTTCAAACTGATGGAGTGTCGGCAGGAACATGTGAATGCCCATGGTCTTGAGCCGGGCTTCCAGTTTGATGAAAGGAAAAAGTTCAGCATCAAAATTCGGGATAATTACCTCCAGGTTTTCCTTTTCATGGATGTATTCCAGTCGTGCCATCAGGGTGTCGATTCCTGCCGATGGGTAGGGGATGGAATAGGTCCGGTCCACAAGGTCGTGCATGTAGATACCCGGTTCCAGTGACTCATATGCCAACCCGATGATCCTGACATCGAAGGATGCAGCTTCGCGCAAGGCCCTGATCACCGATACCCCCGGACCCGGGCTGTCGATGGCATTAAGGCCTGTAACTGCAATATTAATCGTTCGTTTCTTCATTTGTCTCGATCAGGTTATGATTATAGAGTATTCCGATAAAATCATGATAGTCTTTTTCGAAAGTGGCCCTGTCGGTATTGTACTTTTCAAGGATGGCATTGCTGATCTGCTCAACAGATTGATCCTCCCGGATGAATTTTAATATCTCAACCCCGATGGGGTTCACCGAAAAGGATTCTCCCGTTACCGGGTTGAAGAGGAGTCCGGCCTCACTGACAGCAACATTTTTTCGCAGTTTCATAAGTTGTGTTTTTTAATTGGGATGCACGGTGCAATATTAAGCACCTCACCCGACACAGATGTTACAAAATTTAACAAAGGATGTATAAAATTTTAAGATGGGAAGCTGAACTCACAAATTCACGCTCCCTTGACCAGCTGATCAAGCCCTATGCGGTTGGTTCCGGAAGTCCCCTTGTATTCCGTCACCGAAATCCCGGTCACCGATTTGAATTGCGTGGAAAGATACTGAACACTGCTGTATCCCATGATGTAGGCTATTTCGCTGAGTGTAAGTTCGCCGTATTCGATCAGTTCCTTCACCTTTTCAATCTTATGAAGAATGATGAATTTTTCAAGTGTGGTGGCTTCGTGCTTTGAAAAGAGGGATGAAATATAGGGGTATGACATCCCAAAACGCTCAACCAGGTAATCGGAATTCCGAACCATGGCATTGTAGGTGGAGTTGTGGACCAGGTTAATGATGGCATGCTTGATCTGCTCAACGGTCAGCTTTTCTTTATCCCGAATGATCTCAAATCCGTATCCTTCCAAAATCGATTCGATCTTCTTCCAGGTAATCTTTTTCGAATTTACAGCGAGGACGATCGTTCCCAGTTTTATATCATGGATCTCAATTCCATCCACCGAAAATTCCTTGCGAAGCAAATGGATGCAACAACTGCTGGTCATGTTTTTAACCTGGATGGTCCGAACCGGGTATGTTTTTTTTTTCTTCATACAGATAGGTCATACAAGGTCGAACCGGTATGAGTCCTGTCTTACAAAGATAAACAATAAAACAGTGAAGGCCCATAAGGAAGAGCCCCCGTAACTCACATAGGGCAACGGAATGCCGATCACCGGCACCAAGCCGAGGGTCATCCCGACGTTGATGGCAAAGTGAAAGAAGAGAATGGAGGCCACGCCATAGCCGTAAAACCGGCTGAACCGCGATCGTTGTCGTTCGGCAATCAGGATGATTCGGGTAAAAAGTCCGACATATAGTAAGATCAGGACCGAGGATCCGACAAAACCCCACTCTTCGCCGATCGTGCAAAAGATGAAATCGGTGCTTTGCTCCGGTACAAAATTGTATTTCGTTTGTGTTCCCTGAAGGAAACCCTTTCCAAAAGCGCCGCCGGAACCAATGGCAATGAGGGACTGGTTAACATTGTATCCTGCCCCTTTCAGATCAATATCCTGTCCCAGTAAAACGTGGATCCTGCTGCGCTGGTGCGGTTCCAGGATATGATTTACACTGTAATCCACTGAAAACACGAATCCAACTGATGCGATGAATATTGAACTTGTCATCAATATGGTCCGCAGGTTTCGGTTGCTAAAAAAATAAGATCCACCCGCAATCAACAGCAGCAGCGCCACAAGGACGAGTTTAGGGATGAGCAGCGCGAGGATTCCCAACACAGGCAGCACGATAAATGCAAGGGGAATAAACCCGGTAAGCCCGGCACGATAAAGTACAATCACCAGGGCAAGAAAGACAATGGCAGAGCCAGTGTCATGCTGTAAAAGTACAATTACCGCCGGAATCAGGATGATGGCAGAAGCGATCATGACCCCGCGCATTTTTGCAAGGCTGACATCCAGGGTGCTCAGGTACTTCGCCAGTGCCAGGACTGTGGCCATCTTTGCGAATTCGGCCGGCTGAATGCCAAATCCGCCAATGGCAAACCATCCTTTTGACCCTGCAACTTCTCTTCCTGAAAAGATTACAATGACCAGCATAAAGAGGAAGAAACCATAGATGAACCAGGCAAACTGGGAAAAAAACTTCGGGTCGACGATGAGGGTCCCCATGGCAAGGATCAGGGCAGCAATGATGAATATCATCTGCTTTCCATACTTTTGGGAAAGATCGATGATGTTCTTGTGATTTTCATCATACACGGATGCATAGATATTAAGCCAGCCAATGAAGACCAGCGCCAGATAGAGCCCAACCACTACCCAATCAATCCGGTAAAATATTCCCTTGTCCTCTCTCATTTTCAGGTTGTTTTCCGTTAATCAGGTTCCCGTTAATCATTCGCTCTTCCAGATCCTTGCGCCTGATGGTACGATTAAGGTATTTTTCAATCATCAGACTGGCGATTGGCGCGGCCCAGGTCGCACCATACCCGGCATTTTCACATACAACCGAAATGGCTATCTTCGTGTTTCGCACAGGAGCAAATGCGATGAAGATCGAATGATTTTTTCCGTGAGGGTTTTGTGCTGTTCCCGTTTTTCCGCCCATGGTTATGCTGTCTATTTTTGCAATGGTCCCGGTGCCGGAGGTAATCACATTGGCCATACCCTCAACCACCACATCAAAATACTTTGGATCCACCAGCGTTGAATGTTTGGTTTTGTATGCGATGTTCAGGCTGTCTTTCCTTCCAATGGCCCTTATGACATGCGGAGTGTAGTACCATCCCCGGTTTGAAATCAGGGCTGCCATGTTTGCAAGCTGCATTGGGGTAATGCCGATTTCACCCTGACCGATCCCTAGAGAAATAATGGTCATTGAACGCCATCGGTTTTTTCCATGGTACTTGTCATAATAGGTGGGGGTAGGAATGTTCCCGTTGAGTTCCCCGGGAATGTCGATGCCAAGTTTCTTACCCAACCCAAAACTCATTACCTCTTTTCGCCAGCTTTCATAGGCCTGACGTGTGCTTAAGTATGATTTGCTGTCAATGATCGATTTAAAAACCCTGCAGAAATAGGAATTGCAGGAGATCTGGATGGCACCGATCAAATCAAGGGGAGATGGATGCGGGTGGCATCCCACCTTTTTACCATTCCCCAGTGGAAATCCTCCGGGGCATCCATAGCGTGTGTCGGGAGTAAGAACCCCCTCCTGCTGCCCTACGAGCGCATCTATCAGTTTAAAGGTCGATCCCGGTGGATACATCGCCATCAGGGCACGGTTGAAAAGTGGTACATACACGGTATCGGCCAGCAGCAAGGTATAATTCTTCTTCCGGATATTCCCTGCCAGCAAGTTCGGATCGTAGGATGGGCTTGAGACTACGCATAAAATTTCTCCTGTCTGTGGATCAATCGCAACAATGCTCCCTTTCTTGTTGGTCATCAGTAACTCGCCATATTCCTGCAACTCCGCGTCAAGTGATGAATAAAGGTTAGTGCCTGCCATGGAGACGGTGTCGTACCTTCCTTCACGGAAACTTCCTTTGTCGCGGTTCAGGACGTCGAAAACCCGGATTTTCATTCCCTTTTTTCCGCGAAGGATCTCTTCGTATGACTTTTCAATGCCGCTGATACCGATATAATCTCCCGACCGGTAGTAGGGGTTTTTGGCGATCATTTCCGGACCGGCTTCTCCGATATACCCAAGGGTATGGGCTGCAACAGGGTAGGTGTACTTTCGAAGGGTCCGTGACTGCACGAAAAAGCCAGGAAAACGAAAAAGTTTTTCTTCCAGGTACCCGTAACTTTCGCGGGTAATCTGGGCCTCAAAGATGGATGAGCGGTAGGGTGAATAATGTCTGGCCTTTTCAAGACGGGAAATAAATTCAGCCTTATCGATGCCGATCAGGTGACACAGCGCCATGGTGTCGGGGTTTTTGACCTGACGCGGAACGACCATCAGGTCGTAAGCGGCTTCATTGTAAACAAGCAGTTTCCCGTTACGGTCGAACACCAGGCCCCTGGCGGGGTATTGCGTCACATAGCGCAGTACGTTGTTGTTCGCCGAAAGAATGTATTTGTCTACCAGTATCTGGACATAGAACAGCCGGGCCAGGTAAAAAAACCCGATCAACAGGAAAAACCCGATGATGATGTATTTCCGGTCGGCGTAAATTCTTTCCATCAGCCGCTATTGCCGTTTAAGAATGATGGGAGGGGTGGAATCAACGTTGCTTTTATTCAATGCGCGGTCGTAGATGTAAAATTTAAACTTGATGGTGTCGAAGGTCGGGTAGGGGTTCATTATCAGGGTGTCGACGATGATTCCTTTGATGGCCTTATTTGGGTCATCGGGTGTGAGATAGGGTATGCGGGCATTGTATGGCGGGTCAAGCTCAATTTTTACGAAGGTGCCATTCTGCTTCTCATAATAGTCAATGATATAGTTGTAATAATAGATGCTTCCTGTATCGAAGGGAGGCTCCTTTTGATCGGGCCGCAACCCGATATCCCCGTTGCCATCCTTAAAGGAGATGGTGAGAAATCCCCGTTTGGCATACATTCCTGTGTCGAACTCCGTGGTAAAATGCTCAAATGCAATTTCCGGAATATCGGGATAAACCTCCTTTTTCATGCACGATCCGAGCAGGAGCAAGCAGGTGATCACGAGCAATGATCCGTAATTGCGTAAACCTTTGAAATGCGGACGAAACATCATGGGTGGATCGATGTTAATTCTTTACCTTTGCCGGCTGTAAAAGTACAAAAAAAAGTAAAAGGTTAACGGTTGATCATCGGACAGGTGGACAGGCTTTCGCGGACCTTGGTATACTACTTAAAATTGAGTGATGGGATCAAAAGAGAAAATTTTCCAGGTAAAGTCACCCCAGGATTTTACGAATCTTGCTTTAGAGCTGTTCCACTTTCAGTATAGAAAGAATGCAGTATACCGGGAATTCGTTGATGCCCGGAAAATTTCCGTGGATACAGTGACACGTGTCGAAGATATTCCTTTTCTGCCCATCGAATTCTTCAGGACACACAATGTCGTATGTGGGAACGTCCCTCCTCAGGCTACTTTTCGCAGCAGCGGAACGACAGGAATGGCACGCAGCCGGCATATGATCACTGACCTTTCGCTGTATCGGCACTCTTTTGTCCAGGGATTCGAACGGTATTACGGCAGCCCGGAAGATATCCAGTTCCTGTCGCTCACGCCAACACCCGAGCAGGCGCCTGATTCATCCCTGGTTTACATGATTCAAAAACTGATGGATCTGAGCAGCAGCCCCGAAAATGGTTTTTTCCTTGCAAGCCATTCAGGATTGAGGGCCCGGTTAAATCAGCATCGGGCAAAAGGGAAAAAAGTAATTTTATTTGGCCTTACCTATGCACTCGTTGATTTTGCCTCAAAATATGCCGATGATTATTCCCCGCTGACCGTTATCGAGACCGGCGGGATGAAAGGTCAGAAGAAAGAGATGACCCGCGAAGAGCTGCATTCTTTGCTGTGCCCTGCTTTTGGGGTCGAACATATCCATTCGGAATATGGGATGACCGAATTATTGTCGCAGGCGTGGTCGCAGAGCAATGGGTTGTTCACTACCCCGCCATGGATGAAGGTGGTGATCCGTGATGTCAATGACCCGCTGAGTTTTATCGGGCCGGGAGAAACCGGGGGCATCAACATCATCGATCTTGCCAATGAAAATTCATGCAGCTTCATCGCAACAGAGGACCTTGGCCGGATGAATTTCAACGGACAGTTTGAAGTGCTTGGAAGATTTGATGCCTCGGCTGCCAGGGGCTGCAGTTTTTTAATTTAATTACGAGTTACGAATTTCAGCCTGATGGCTGGTATGACAATATAAGGCTCTGATCATTCGAAATTATTATTGTGTCATCGCAACCCAATAATCCGCTGCATGGAATAACACTGGAGATGATTCTGAATCACCTGCTGACGTTGTACAGGTGGGAAGATCTGTACAAACTGGTTAAAATCAATTGTTTTCATGAAAATCCAAGTGTGAAATCAAGTTTGACCTTTTTACGGAAAACACCCTGGGCGAAAAAGAAAGTCGAGGATTTGTATCTTACAACCCTGGAATAAATGAAAACATTTGCTGATAGGGTCATCACGTTCAACAAGCAACTTGATTTTTCTATATTTGCAGAGAAAAAATAATCGGAAGGGAACCCATGGCCGACCATGTCCGCTGTCTGAATTGCCTTAGTCCGATGCAGGACGGGGCGAACTACTGTCAACATTGCGGCCAAAAAAGGATTGGCCCCCACGACCATTCGGTATGGCACCTTACAGTCGAAGCAGTTGGTGATTTTTTTCATCTCGATTCCAAATTTTTTACTACCATTCGCCCCTTAATGTTCCGGCCGGGTCTGCTAACATCCGAATATCTTGAAGGGCACCAGGCGAGATATTTTCATCCCATCAAGATGTTCCTTTTTCTCAGTTTTCTTTATTTTCTCACGTCCGGGATCCTTAATCACACCAAGCAGGATGGGACAGAAAACCTTGACCGGCCGACTTCTAGGACGAAGGATACCTCGACAGTCCAGGCAAAGCGGGGAACCTATAATCTGGCCCTGAACAAAGCCTACGCAGAAGGAATTAACATTCCCGACGATTCACTCCGGAGGATGGTTCATACATACGGATTGAACCAGTTTGTCAACATCAGGTTTCCCCATGCATCGGCATATCAGAAATATATCATTAAGAAAGTCATTAGAAACAGGCTGAATGGCCTGGGAAATATGGACGAGGCGATGGGAAAGACGTTGCCCAAAATGGTATTCGTTTTCATTCCTTTTTTTGCATTTTTGCTTAAGTTGGTTTACCGGAAAAAGAGACTTCCCTATTTTAATCATGTGGTGTTCTCCCTACATTTCCTCTCCTTTTTCTTCCTGCTTTTCTGGATCAAGGAATTAATCAGCCTCCTGTCCTGGTGGTTCAACCCAATGATGGTCATTGTACTGCTGGTTTACCTGTTTTTTGCACTCCGGAGGGTCTACGGACTGAAAAATTGGGAAACCCTATGGAAGTTTTTGCTTTTCCTCCTCGGATCCCTCTTTGCCCTGTTGATTTTCATCATTATTTCCGGGGCCATTTCCTTCATGATGATCTAGGTACGAAAATTCCTTTGCTTAATATGCCGAAGAGTTTGGCTTCCTGAATATCCTTTATTCCATTGTAAAACCCTTGACCCGTCTGAATCTTGAAAAGGCCATGAGGCGTTTTTCAGAAAAAAACGTAAAAAGTGTATCTGAATAGATTATAACAATCCGGCAGGTTCGAGGGTTTGACTGGTGTCGTTCCCCGGGGAATTCACCAGTTTTGAAACCGGCCAGGCCTCCATCAATTCCGACGGATAGGGTTTTATTAATCCACACAAAGTGAAGTCATCCTGCGGAGTGATCCAGCGCTGTTCATCGGGACGTTGAAGAATTGCAGGCATCCTGTCGTGGATTTGTTCCATCAACGTGTTGGGAGGCGTAGTGATGATGGTGAATGTGTGGAGAATTTCTCCGTCACCCGTCACCCATTTATCCCAAAGACCTGCGAAACAAAAAGGTTCCCTGCTTTTGAGCGAAATGTTAAATGGCGTTCGTTCCCTGTCACGCCTCCATTCGAAAAACCCGGAGGCCGGAACAAGGCAGCGACGGTTACGGAAAGCATTTTTAAACGATGGTTTTTCAGTCAGGGTTTCTGCCCGGGCGTTAATCATTTTGTTTCCAATGGATGCATCCCTGGCCCAGGAAGGGATAAGCCCCCAGCGGAAAAACTGAAGGGTATCGGGGGCATCGTTGGTGATGACAGCCAGGTTCTGGGTAGGAGCGCAGTTATACCGGGCTTTGTAAATGGCCGTGCGAACCCGGATCCCGAACCGTTCAAGGATCATCGCATCTTCAGCCACAAAAGAAAATCGTCCGCACATGGGTTGATTTTTTTACTCTTTTCCTGCAATGACAATGACAATTTCGCCCTTCACCGCCTTTTTCTCAAAGTAGGCAATAAGTTCGCGAAGCGAACCCCGGATCGTCTCCTCATAAATCTTGGTGAGTTCGCGCGAAACAGAGGCATGCCGGTCTTCTCCGAAATATTCAGCAAACTGGATCAAGGCCTTCACCAGGCGGTGAGGGGATTCATAGAAGATCATGGTCTTCTCCTCTTCGGCAAGTACCGTCAGTCGCGTGTGACGTCCCTTTTTATGTGGCAGGAACCCTTCGAAGACAAAATGGTCGGATGCAATCCCTGAATTGACAAGGGCTGGCACGAATGCCGTAGCGCCAGGGAGACACTCCACGCGAAGGCCGGCCTGGATGCAGGCGCGAACCAGCATGTATCCGGGATCGGAAATGGCTGGCGTGCCGGCATCGCTTATCAGCGCCCCGGATGCACCTTCGCTGAGGCGTTGAACAATATTTTCAATGGTTTTATGCTCATTGAACTGGTGATGAGGAACCAGCTTGTTTTCGATGCCATAATGTTTAAGGAGGTTTCCCGAAGTTCTTGTATCTTCAGCCAGGATAAAATCCACCTCCTTCAGGATCCTCAGGGCACGAAGGGTTATATCTTCAAGGTTTCCGATGGGTGTGGGTACGACAAATAATTGTGTTGGTGGTCTCATCCGTAATTCCTGACTTAGCTGTTCATCACCAGTTTGAATCCTACTCCATGCACGTTCAGCAGTTCAACACGCGGATCTTCCTTCAGATATTTACGCAGTTTTACGATATATACGTCCATGCTGCGTGCATTGAAATAGCTGTCGTCGTTCCAGATCTCATTCAGTGCCGTGCTCCGGTCAAGCACTTCATTGGCGTGTGTACAAAGCAACCTGAGCAAACCGGCCTCTTTCGATGTCAGTTTTTGCTCCTTGTTCCTGCTGATGAGGGTCTGCCGGTTGAAATCAAAGGTATAGATCCCGATGTCAAATATGTTGTCAGCCGCTGCGGTTTTCGCCGGCTCATCGGTACGCCTCAAAATAGCCTGGATACGGAGAATCAGTTCTTCCATGCTGAAAGGCTTGGTAATGTAATCATCTGCGCCGATTTCAAATCCTTTCAGCTTATCCTCCTGGAGTGTTTTGGCCGTAAGAAAGAGGATGGGGATTTTCCTGTTTGCGGCCCTGATCTCTGTAGCTGCCGCAAATCCATCCTTCACAGGCATCATGATATCCAGGATGCAGAAATCAAATTCTTTTCTTGAAAAGGCATCAACAGCCTCCTGCCCGTTTAAGCATAAAGTGGTTGCATAACCCTTGGCCTCCAGGTAGTTCTTCAGGATATTACCCAGGTTCCGGTCATCTTCGGCAAGGAGCAATCGGGTTTGTATTTTATCCATCAATGGTTTCTTTATAAAACGGAAAAGATTTGGTTTTATTCTTTGATCACAAAAGGCAGAAATACCTTGAACTTACTTCCTTTATTCACTTCGCTTTCGAGACTGATCCTGCCATGATGCTCCTCGACAATGGCTTTGACATAATTCAGCCCAAGTCCGAATCCGCGCACTTCATGAATATTTCCCGTCGGGACCCGGTAAAGCTTATCAAAGATCTTCTTCTGTTCATTTTTTCCTATGCCAATCCCATTGTCCTCTATGGTCATTAAAATACCGTTATTTGCATTCTCGGTAATGATGCGGATCTGCGGCTTTTTCGGTGAATATTTGTTGGCATTGTCGAGCAGATTGTATACCAGGTTGGTCACATGGACCTTATCGCCCTCAATCTGCGACTGGGTCGCCTTAAACCTCCGTTTGATTTCACCATCCTTGATCTCAACCTGTATTCTGAGGTTCTTGATCACATCGGTAATGATTTCGTGAAGGTCTATTTTTTCCCTTTTCATTTTCAGCTGCCCTTTTTCTATAACGGCTGTTTGAAGGATCTTTTCAGCCATCCCGGCAAGCCGCTTATTTTCCTCCCTGATCATGGAGAGATAACTGTCGAGAAATTCCCCCGATCCCCTGAGTTCCTTATCGCTTAGTGCTTCACAGGCCAGTGAGATGGTGGAGATCGGTGTTTTGAATTCATGGGTCATATTGTTGATGAAATCGTTCTTCATCTCAGAGAGACGTTTTTGCCTGAAAATGGTCGTAATGGTATAGGTGAATGAATAGAGGATCACAATAATGAGGATAATCGAGATGAGGAGCATACCCCAGAGCTCGGTAAGCAGGAATTGCTTTTCATGTGGAAAGTAAATAAGCAGGTACTCGGGGCTGGTGTAAATATCGGCCTGGAAAAGAATAAATGCATTCCCCTGTTCAATCAGCTCCTTCTTGAAATCAGGGGTTCTTTCCATTAAAAATTCCTGGCGTTCAGGCTTATAGATGCAAAATTCATAGCGTGTATCAACTCCCCGGATATTGAGCTGGAGGTTGATTAGCGAATCAAGCGAACCCATGGTCAGAAATTCGTTGTAAGGCAAATGCTTGTTAAAGTTGAGCATGCTTTCATACTGGTTGGTAAGCATGGCTTTGCTTTTTTCCAGCCTTTCCACTTTTTGCACCACCTTTACCATGGCCTCATTGACACTGCGCCGGAAATTGGCCTCCTTGATGCCTGATGCACTCTGGATCCAGTAGATCTGGATCCCCATCAGCCCGATAAGGGCAAATGTCATGGCAATGATGGTGAATATGATGACGCGACGGTTCATTGGGACAAAGGTACCTAAATGGTCCTTATGGTTTTAACAAAATTTAACGTATCTTAATATTCCTTAACATATTAATCCTGATGATTGAATTACATTTGCACTGCAAGTTCAATGAATTAAAATACTTTTCAGCTTTTATTTGCTTCTGACAAAAAAAAGCGGGTTTCAGATTAAACATTTGTTTGTTGATTTAACAAGAAGTGTGCTCCTGCAAGTGAGCACACTTTTTTTTGTCACGTGTCGCGTGTCACGATTTTTTCGATCACCTCTGGAAAATAGCGGTACTCGAGCTGATGTATCTTTTGAGCCAGGCTCTCGGGGGTGTCGGTTTCCGACACAATGCATTTCGCCTGGAAAATAATTCTTCCCTGATCATACAGTTCGTCGACCTCGTGGATTGAAATTCCCGACTCGGCGTCACCAGCAGCGATTACGGCTTCATGGACCTTGTGCCCGTACATGCCTTTGCCTCCGTATTTTGGTAGAAGAGCCGGGTGAATGTTTATAATCCTGCCGGAATAAACTGACAGGATACTTTCGGGGATGAGCCAGAGAAACCCGGCAAGAATGATGAAATCTATATGGGATGATGTTAACTTCTCAGGTATCACCCCGGTTTCGTAAAAGGAGGTCCGGTCAAAGACCATGGTCTCCACCCCAAGTTTTTCAGCGCGCTGAAGAACATAGGCACCGGGCTTATTGCTCAGGACAAGGGGAATGGTGATGGTTGGATGACCGGCAAAATATTCGATGATCCGTTGGGCGTTGGAACCATTCCCGGAAGCAAAAATGGCAAGTCGAGGCATGTCGGATTCAGTTGGGCGGCACAAAAGTACAAAAGCAGCAGGATATCCGTTCAGCCCTAACGCAAAAATGCCTTAAATCGTTGAATAAAAAGGGAAAAAAGACCTGAAAGGACGGTACGATTGCCCTAACAATATTTCTATATATCACAATATCAAGAATGTAATTTTTCCAATTGTTAAAAATTCTTAAATTGTGTTGGTTGGATGAAAGAATATTCTTTTCTTTGCACTCGTTAAACCAAAAACAAACAATCATGTCTGATATTGCAGCAAAAGTAAAAGCTATCATCGTTGATAAGCTTGGTGTAGATGAAAGTGAAGTTACAATTGAAGCTAGCTTCACCAATGATCTAGGCGCTGACTCCCTTGATACGGTTGAACTTATCATGGAGTTCGAAAAAGAATTTGACATTGCTATCCCCGACGATCAGGCTGAAAAAATCAGTACCGTTGGAGAAGCAATTGCGTACATCGAGAATAATACCAAATAAGGTCGTCACCATGTTGGTGAAGCCTGTTTTGGATATTCTTCCCAGATTAATTTTAATAATATTTAACCCCGCACCCAGCGGGGTTATCCATTAATCAATGAACCTAAAACTTTAAAACGTGGAATTAAGGCGAGTTGTCATAACTGGTCTTGGAGCACTTACACCGATCGGGAATACGGTCCCGGAATTTTGGAATGCCTTGCTTGACGGCGTAAGTGGCGCAGGACCTATCACCCGGTTCGATGCTTCAAAATTCAAGACGCAGGTTGCCTGCGAGGTGAAGAATTTCAATGCTGAAAATTACTTCGATCGTAAAGAGGCCAGGAAGTATGACCGTTGTTCTCATTTCGGGATAGTTTGTGCCGATGAAGCAATCAGGGATGCAAACTTTGACATGGCAAAGCTTGATCTTGATCGTGTTGGCGTTATCTGGGCTTCAGGTATTGGCGGTCTTGAAACCTTCTCTGCTGAAGTGATTGCGTTTGCCCTGGGGGATGGAACTCCGCGGTTCAATCCCTTTTTCATCCCGAAGATGATATCAGATATTACGGCAGGTCATATCTCGATGAAATACGGTTTTCACGGGCCAAATTTTGCCACAGTCTCAGCTTGTGCCTCATCGGCAAACGCACTTGTTGATGCCTTTAATTACATCCGGCTTGGTAAAGCCGATGTTTTTATCGCTGGCGGCTCCGAAGCAGCCATTACTGCTGTTGGATTGGGCGGGTTCAATGCCATGCATGCCCTGTCGACCCGGAACGATGATCCCACAACCGCCTCACGCCCATTTGATAAAGACCGCGATGGTTTCGTGATGGGTGAAGGAGCAGGGGCCCTGATTTTTGAAGAACTTCATCATGCGATCGCACGCGGAGCCAAAATATATGGTGAAATCATAGGAGGCGGATTATCTGCAGATGCTTATCACATGACAGCTCCTCATCCTGAGGGACTTGGTGCCATTTTATCGATGCGCACCGCACTTGCAGACGCCGGAATTGTAAAAGAGGACATTGATCACGTGAACACCCACGGAACTTCAACTCCCGCAGGAGATATTGCTGAACCTAAAGCCATCGTGGGTTTGTTTGGAGAGCATGCCTACAAGTTAAATATCAATTCAACAAAATCCATGACCGGGCACCTTCTTGGCGCTGCCGGAGCTGTTGAATCGATCGCAACCCTGCTGGCGGTTATAAATGATATAATTCCGCCTACCATTAACCATTTCACCGATGATCCCGACATTGCCCCGTTGAATTTTACCTTCAATAAAGTCCAGAAACGGGTGGTGAATTTTGCATTGAGCAACACCTTTGGTTTTGGTGGCCATAATGCCACTGTTGTCTTCACGAAGTATAAGGGATAATGTGCCTTGAGGTTCAGACCGTATAAACAGGCTGGTGCTGATTTTTCATCCGATAAGCAACTTAAACAGGCAATTAAAGGTATTCTCGGGTATAAACCCGGGAATGTCTTTTTATATCATCTTGCTTTCCTGCATAAATCGGTCACCCAGGAAACGCAAAACGGAATCAGGATAAACAATGAGCGCCTTGAATTCCTGGGCGATGCCATCCTCGATGCAGTTGCAGCCGATTTTCTTTTCAAGACATTCCCTACCCGGGATGAAGGTTTTCTGACAGAAATGCGATCAAAAATAGTCAGCAGGGTCATGCTGAACAGACTATCTCAAAAAATGGGGATTGACCAGCTCATTCAGCTTGACGGCTCCCCTTCGGGAACCTTCAGGTCGTACAAGGGCGATGCTTTCGAAGCCCTCATTGGAGCCATGTACCTTGATAAGGGCTACGATTTTACCCGGAAAATAATACTGGAACGCATTATTAAAAACTTTTTTAACATCGATGAACTGGTAAATCAGGAGGTGAATTTTAAAAGTAAAATCATCGAATGGGCCCAGCGGGAAAAGAAACAAGCCCAGTTTAATGTGGTGGAGGAGGTTGGCTCTGGTTATAAAAAGCAGTATGTCGTTGAACTGATAGTTGACGGGGAGGCCATTGCACGTGGGCAGGATTATTCAATTAAAAGGGCTGAACAGAATGCAGCTGAAAAATCGTGGCAAAAAATAAATGGGGAAACCATTGACCTTTGATCGCAGAAAGGTTAACTTTGTTATATAAAAATACCAATTCCTGCGATGGCCAAAAAAATATTGATCGAAACCAGGTCAGAACCCGCGCTCTTCACACTATTCGGAATCTCATGCCATTTAAAGGATTACAGGCTTTCTTTCCTGATAAACAAAAAGCTTGAACTGGAGTTTGTCAAAATGGAGGACTTCATGGGTTACTCCTTTTATTTCTGTCGCGACGAAGATCGTTTCAATACTTATTCTTTACTGGGAAATCGCGGACAGGATACCATTCTCCTGCCGGGGCTGAAGCAAACCGATTTTATCCTGCTGGTGGAGGGCCCGTTTAAAAAAAATCAAAAAGATAAACTGTTGGAAAATATCCGTGGTATTCAGAACGTTCTCACTGCATTTGAGATACGTTTTGAAACCATAAAAAATTATGAAATAGTACTGACTGACCTTGAAATTCATTTAATGAATATTCAGAGGGAGGCAAAAGTTCAATATTCACCAATTAAATAAAAGGAGGAATAGCCATGTTCGAAGATTTAAAAAAATCAATTGACAAGGGTCTCGACTATGCGTTTATAAACGCTGAAAAACTTGCCCAGGCTGCAAAAGATTTAGCCAAAGAGAACAAATTGACCAAGGAGGAGGCCAAAAAGCTGTACGAGGTTTTATTGAAAAAATCGGAAGAGGCCAAAAAAACACTGGAGGCTGATGTTCAGGTATTGATTAAAAATACTTTGAAAAAAATGAATGTCCCCGTTCAGGATGATCTGAAAAAACTGGAAGAACGGATCAAAAAGCTTGAGTCCGGCAAAAAGGCCCCCATCAAGGCAAAACCTGCGCCTAAAGTGGTCAAGAGCGCAAAGCCAAAATCTCCTAAAGCGAAGTAAAAAGTAAATCCGATTTTCACCTAATAATTCTATCCAGTGAAGATAACAAGGATTGGACTGGCCGTTCATGAGATTGGACGGGCGCGCGAAATTATCGGTATTATAGTAAAGTATGGCCTGAGTGAATGGGTAACCAATTCGGGACTGGGGAAGTTGCTTGTTTCAAAAAAGCGCCTGGCCAGGATTGAACGCTACAACCAGTGGGAGCGGATCAGGATGGCCATCGAGGAATTGGGTCCCACCTTTATCAAATTCGGACAAATAATTGCGGATCGTCCCGATATTGTCCCGATGGAATTGCGGGAGGAGTTGAAAAAACTTCAGGATGAAGCCCAACCCATGCCCGATGAGCTGGCAATAAAAGAGATTGAAAAGGAACTTGGAAGGCCGGTGGGTGAAATTTTCAGGGAATTTGATTCTTTGCGTCTTGCTTCGGCCTCCATGGCACAAACTTACCGGGCCGTGCTTCTGAACGGGGAGGAGGTGTGTGTTAAAATTCAGCGGCCCGGGATCGATAAAAAGATCGAACTTGATCTTCACCTGATGAATTTTTTTGCTGCCAGGATGCAAAAGAACAATCCGGACATGGAGGCCATCAACCTGACCGGCGTGGTGAGAGAGTTTGGCAAAACCATCAAAAAAGAGCTGGATTTCCGCCATGAGGCAGCCAGTGTGATCCGGTTCGGCCATTGCTTTGAAAACGATCCGGATATTAAGGTTCCCAGGATCTATTCGCAATACACTTCCAAAAAGATTCTCGTTGAAGAATTCATCAGGGGGATCAAAGTGAGTGATCTTGAATCCCTCCTGAAATCAGGGAATGATCCGGTTCTTCTGGCCCGGAAGTCGGTCAGGCTGGTATTTGACCAGATTTTCACGCATGGTTTTTTTCATGCTGATCCGCATCCTGGCAACATCTTTGTAATGGATGGCAACGTAATTTCCTTCATCGATTTCGGGATGATGGGTACGTTGAGACCTTCACACCTGCAGTTTCTTGGGAAATATGTGCTCGGGTACATCGACCGCGATGCAAACGCCATGACGGAGGCCTTGCTGCTTGTTTCAGGAAAGCGTAATTTTTCCAGGTTTAAGGATCTTGAGTACCAGATAGGAGATATGCTGGCTCATTACAAATATCTCTCCATTGACGAAATGGATTTTGGGAAGGTCATGAATGAATCAGTGGATATCCTGGTCCATTTTGGGTTACGGATTCCCGGCGACATTTATCTTCTGGTAAAGTCCCTGATGGCCATTGAACGGGTTGCCGTGCTGCTTCATCCGGGGATCGATTTTGCCTTTGAAATGCGACCATATGCGCTGGAACTTATCGCAAAGCAATACCATCCAAAGCATATTGCCAAGGAGATTTTCGATTCCCTTAAAGATTATTACACACTGCTGAAGGAGCTGCCTTCCGATCTCAATGATATCATTTATAAGATCAAAGAGGGACGTTTTAAAACGCAGATCGAAGTCAAGGGGATTGAGCCCCTTATTGAACATATCGAAAGTGCGAGTAACCGCGTTGCCATTGCCATTGTGCTGGCGGCGCTCATCATCGGTGCCTCCATTATTTCGCAATGGGAACAAATCCGCTGGATTGGCGGTATCGTGTTCGGATTGGCAGGAATATTCGGATTCTGGCTGGTGGTTAAACTCTTCCGGAGGAATAAATTTTAGGCTATATCCCGGTGAACTGCCTCAGAAATCTAACATCATTTTCGAAAAACAATCGCAGGTCCTTTATCTGGTACTTCAGCATTGTGATGCGTTCAATACCCATCCCGAAGGCGAACCCGGTGTAAATTTTACTGTCGATCCCGCAATTTTCAAGTACCTGGGGGTCAACCATGCCGCAACCCAGGATCTCCACCCAGCCTGTATGTTTACATATGTTACACCCTGTCCCGCCGCAAATGTTGCAACTTACGTCCATTTCCCCTGAAGGTTCTGTAAATGGGAAATAGGATGGTCTCAGCCTGATTTTCGTCTGTTCCCCAAACATCTCTTTGGCAAAATACATCAGTGTTTGCTTCAGATCGGCAAAAGAGACCTGCTTGTCGAGGTAGAGCCCTTCGACCTGGTGAAAAATACAATGGGCACGGGCTGAAATGGCTTCATTTCTGAAAACCCTCCCGGGAAAGATCATCCGGATCGGGGGTTTCGTGGTCTCCATGGTGCGGATCTGCACCGATGAAGTATGGGTACGAAGTAAGATTCCCGCAGCCTCTTCGATAAAAAAGGTATCCTGCATATCCCGGGCCGGATGATCGGCCGCGAAATTCAGGGCGGAAAAGTTGTGCCAGTCATCTTCGATCTCGGGTCCCTGGGCAACGGTAAAACCGATTCTTCCAAAGATCTCAATGATCTGGTTCCTGACAATCGACAGCGGATGACGGGTGCCTGGTTCGATATTGTCGACAGGCCTTGTCAGATCGGGGGATGAAACCAGAGTGTCTTCCCTGGTTCCAAATCCCGATTTGAGTTCATCCAGCTTCAGCTGAACTTTGTTTTTCAAATCATTCAGCAGCTGGCCAACTTCACGCTTTTTCTCTAAAGGAACGGTTTTAAAATCATCAAACAATACTGAAACCAGACCCTTTTTACTGAGGTATTTGATACGAAGCTGCTCAACCTCATCAAGGCTGACCGCTTTAAAGGATTCAATTTCGGCAATTATCTGATCGATTCTTTCTTTCATGTATTTCTGCTGAATAATGTGCCACGCGTCAAGCGTAAAGCGTCACGTTTTATTCCACTATCTTGATTGTCATTTTCACATCCTTGACCGGACGATCAGATCCATCCTTCTGAACAGCGGCGATCTTATCGATCACATCTAGTCCTTCGGTGATTTCACCATATACGGTATACTGCGTGTCGAGGAAGGGAACGCCACCGATCGTTTCATAAACGGTTTTCTGTTCGGGGGTATAGGTAGCGCCGAGCTGGGAAGCCGGAACCTTTTTTCCCTGGACAATATAGAACTGTGAACCTGAAGATGCCTTGGTGGGATTGCCCTGGTCACCCGTCCGGGCTGCAGCAAGCGCACCTTTCTTATGGATCAGCGTCTTGTTGAATTCCGCAGGTACGGTATAACCTGGTCCGCCCGAACCCAATTGCTGCCCGGGTTTGGCATTCTTCGAGTCGGGATCACCGCCCTGAATCATAAAGCCACTGATAACACGATGGAACAGGGTGCCATCATAGTAGCCTGATTTGGCAAGTTTTACAAAATTATCGCGGTGCTGAGGAGTCTCATTGTAGAGGAAACCTGTCATGTCACCATAATCGGTATGAATTACAAATTTTACCACTTTCTTGTCGGTTTTAGGTTGAGACATTAATGAGAGATTGAAGATAAAAACAAATGCCAGTAAGGCCAATGCTATTTTTTTCATAGGATTGATTTTTTAGATGGGCAAAAGTACAAAAAAAATTGGGGATGTGAAGATTTGGGGATGTGAGGATGTGGGGATGTGAGGATGTGAAGATTTGAGGATGTATAGAAGGAGTTTAATTTCCAAATTTCCAAATTCTCAAATTCTCAAATTTTCGTCTTTTCCAGATAGCATCTTCTGCAAAGCGGCTCATATGATTCCATTTCCCCCAGCATCACCAGATGGTCGTCTTTTACCATGCGGTGGGTAAACTGCGCCAGGTCGCCACAGTTCATGCATACGGCGTGCACCTTGGAAACATCATCCGCAATGGCGATCAGGGCGGGCATCGGTCCAAAGGGCTTTCCGAGGTAGTCCATGTCAAGTCCGGCAATGATGACCCGGATTCCGCTGCAGGCAAGCGTATTGCACACAGCCGGCAGTTCATCATCGAAAAACTGTGCCTCGTCGATCCCAACTACATTCACATCATTGGTAAGCAGGAGGATCTCTGAAGCTGACTGCACGGGCGTAGACAGGATGGCATTTTCATCGTGAGAAACCACATTGACATCATCATACCTTTTATCAATTTCAGGCTTAAAAATTTCAACTTTCTGCCTGGCAATTTTTGCCCGCTTCAGCCTGCGGATCAGCTCCTCGGTTTTCCCTGAAAACATGGAACCGCAAATCACCTCAATCCATCCCAGGCGATTCACCTGAATATTTTTTTCAATCTGCATTTAAGGAGGTTAATATTTTGTATTTTTATGGCTGGAATTGATACAAAAGTAAAAATTTCCGGCGACCAGGAAAAAATAAAATCATGAACAGGGAGCTTATTAAAAACGAGCTGCAATGGTTGCTCGAAGCAATCAACGAACAATATGGTATCATTCAGCAACATGGAGATAAAATTCCTCAGATCGAATTTGATATTCTCATGGAGAATCTGCGGAAATTTTATGAGGATATGATCCTGTTGCAGCGGATGAACGATCCGCATTTTGCCTATGAAAAAATCATCAGGAGCAGGATAACCACAAAGGTTCCCGAGAATGAACCCTCCCCAACAGCAGTTTTCCAAAAAACCCCCGCTCCTGAGCCTGCACCAACCGTCAGGCAAACTCCTCCGGCGGTGGAGGTGAGACTTGAGCAACCAGCGCAGTTTAAACCTGCCGGTCCTGCTCCTGTGCGCACGGAAACAACATCCGTTTCAAAGAAACAGACCCGCTCACGTGAAATGGACCTCTTTGCTGCAGAAGAACCCTCCTTCAACATCAAACTACAAGACGCCAGGGAAAAAACCTTCAGTCCAAAAATTCCCTCCGAACGGTTTCAGAACCTGAAGAGTGCCATCAGCATCAATGATAAGTTCATGTTTATCAATGAACTGTTTGATGGAAACCTGCGCGAATACAATGAGACCATTGAAACACTGAGCGGATTTAAAAACCTTGATCAGGCAGCAGATTACCTCGACCTCATGCTCAAGAAAAATTTCTGGGATACCAGTTCAAATGCGTTCATCAAACTTTCTGAAATGGTTGAACGGCAGCATAAATCTTAGTTGCATTCCCCATGAAAAAAGCCTTAAAAATTACCGGGAGCATTCTGGTTGCCTTTTTGCTTATTCTCATTCTAACCCCATTTCTCTTCCAGGACCGGATCGAGCGGGAGGTGAAAAATCTGGCCAACAGGAAGCTGAAGAGCAAGTTGAATTTCACCAAAATGGATCTCTCCTTCTTCAGCCATTTTCCGAATCTCACCCTTACCCTCTCCGGTTTTTCTCTGAAATCATCCTCCCCTTTTGATAAGGATACGCTCATCGGCGCCCGGGAGATCGCCTTCGGTGTGAATGTGAAAAGTCTTTTTGGAAAAACCATTATTATCACCAGGGTTTATCTGGATCAGGCCAGGATCAACATTTTATACAATGAAAAGGGAGCCGCCAATTTCGAAGTTTATAATTCAGGAGATACATCAAAAGTTACTACGGATACAGCCACATCATCAGGGGCAGAGTTGAACATCGAACACATCGTATTTAAAAATTGCCGGGTCATTTATGCGGATCCCGCCATTCCAGTCCGTGTTGTTGCCCATGGGCTCAACTACGCCGGCAACAGCAAGATCACCGGCGATTTTCTCAGTCTCTCCTCCGATGTCAGGATCGATGCGCTTGACCTGGTTTATGCACACACAAAGTACCTGGATTCCAAGCCGGTGACTGCCAAACTTTCCACCAAAGTCAATACCCGCAACCTGTCCATCAATTTTGAAAAGAACGATCTGAAGGTCAAGGACATTCCATTGAAGTTCAATGGGAATTTTAATTTTGAAAAAGAGGGATATCAGGTCAGCCTGAACTTTCTTTCGATCATGGAGAAGGAATTTCTCAGTGCACGGTTTAAGGTCAGGCAGTCAAAAAATCCATGGATTTTCGCCAAGGTCAATGCCAGTATTGACCTGGCAAAATGGTCAAAAGCCCTCGACATTAAAATCGCAGATGTCCGTGGTATGTATGATCTCAATCTGAATGCTGAGGGATATTATATCTCCGGGCCTGTAAAGAAAG